>JBASRK010000179.1:0-21990 GCA_049273775.1 Candidatus Acidiferrales bacterium | reverse complement strand
CATCACAGACGTGGCGGGATCACCTTGAGAGTAGATCTTCTGTGATCTTCGATATTCCACAACCTTTCGCGCTACGCCTGCCGAATCGAGAAAAGCTTGGGCGTCGAAAGCGTCCTTTTTGTTGAGTCTTATTTGGGACTTGGTGTTGCTTGAACTCGCGCTTGCCCGCATAACGCCACCATCTAGTACATTTTTTAGCAAAATCATGCGACTCGAAGCAAGAGGAATGTTGCTGCGGAAGGCGACCGATAGGACACAATTAGAGCAGCACCAAACAAGACTCGGGATTGGCTGGCGGTGGTTCAGTTTGAAACGGCGGTTCCGTGGATCGTACTGCGCACGCTGCGCAAGACGAGGCGGATGCGACTACAGCTTGGTCTTCCCTCGCTTACCCCGCACGATTCGCGCAGGGGCCAGGTTCGCTTCCTCTTCTCGCGCGGATTTGGCCCTGCGCGGCTGCGCCATTTCTTTCTTGACGCTGGCGAGCGTCGCTTTGCCGGATTCTTTTTTAAGCTCTGTTCTTAGGCATACATCCGTGATGACCTTATCTCTGGTTGCCTGGACTTGGCAGAGAAAATTCTTTGCTGCTTCATCGAGTAAAGTGCCGAATCTGCTTCGCACAAGAGCCTCTCAATCGTCACACCGTTTGGGGATAGACCGCAATACCAACGCTGACGGAAAGCTTTGGTTTTTTGCCGTCAACGCCAAGGCTTTCGCGGATACGTCGTGCCACCAGGTTGGCCGCCTCTGCGTTCGTCTCCGGTAAGACAAGAGCAAACTCGTCCCCGCCGAAGCGCGCAGGAGTATCGATGTTGCGGCAACAGGAGCACAAAACATCGGCCAGCCGGCAAAGTGCTTGGCTTCCTTTTAAATGTCCGTGGCGGTCGTTGATTGCCTTCAATCCGTCCAGGTCAAAGAACAACAAGGCAAACTCTCGGCTCGTGCGCCCGCTACGCTTGATCTCCGAATCGAGCACGTCTACGAGGCGGCGATAGTTGGCCAGACCGGTCAGTGGATCGCTGGCTGCCTGCCGACGGGGGTGATCCTCCAGCTCTCGCTGCCTCGTGACGTCTTCGGCGATGACCTCGTAGGCGTCCAACTCGCCCTGCTCGCTGAGGACTTCTCGTCCGCTGAGCCGGACCTTCAGGGTGGCATGGTCCCTCCGCTTCCATTCTACTTCGATGGGATCGATGAGGGCATCCGCGCTCGATCGACCCAGCAAGTGTGCTCGTGTGCCAGGGTCTTGAATAATGTCGCGGGCAAGGTCTAAAGCCAAGAGTTCCTCTCTTGACTCATAGCCGAGCATCCTCATCATCGTCTCGTTCACTTCCAGAAATTTACCGTCGAGACTGCAGCGGCAAATCCCGTAGCTTAGACTTCCTGCCAGGGCACGGTAACGCGCCTCCGAACGCAGCAACTCTTTTTCGGCGCGATCGCGTTGATTGCGCACCGCTTTCTCATCGAGAGCCCGATGAATGGCCACAGGTAGATGGCCAATACTATCCGTTTCAACGCAATCGGCAGCACCTTTTAGGATGAGCTCCGCAGCGGTTTCGCGTTTCAAATCGCGGACCAAGAAGATGAGGGGAACGTCCTTTTTCATCTGACGCAGGAGGCCCAGCACCTGCGTTTCTCGCCAGTTTGGGCTGGGGTACTCAGCCACGACAAGGTCAAAGAGCTCGGAGCGGAGTCGTTCGGCGAACTGCTCTGGAGTCACAACCACATCTGAGCTGACCGTAAATCGCATCCTCTTGAGTTCATAACAGCAGCGCTCAACATCTGCCAGGGAACGATGAACAAAGAGGATTCGCACGAGATTTTGTCTGCGCCCAAGCGCGGCGAGGGCAGAAGTTCGTTCAACTTGCTCCAGGCGTGCGTTTGATTTCGACGGCATAACAAGCGAACCAAAATCCCGGGGTGGCAGTTCCTTCCCGCGCCCAAATGCCCCGGCCGTACTCCGAGTCAACTGGCAGAAAAGATATCGAGAGAGGTGACCGGGGTCTGTTCAATATGGAACAGCTGATGTTCGTCCGTTAACCGATTCAGCACATTTAGTGCGTGCTCAACCAGATCAACGCCGTAGCGCCAGGGTGACGATGTTGGCGAAGACACAGGACTTGAGCTTGGGCTTTTGATTCTTCCTCCAAAAAAGTGCGATCTTGCGCCTAATCTCTCTAAGAGTTTGCCGAAAAACTCCCTAGGGGGTCATTCTGAGGAGCCCGCCCGAGGCGGGCGACGAAGAATCCCTCTTTTCTTTGGCTTTTCGCACAAGAGAGATTCTTCGTCCGCCTGCGGCGGACTCAGAATGGCAACCAAAGACACTTTTTCAACAAGCTGCTAGATAAGGAACTCACGGTAATGCGCACTTCACACCGCAAGCTAATGAATTCAGGAAAGAAAGATTGATCGCGGCCAAGCTAAGCAGAATTTGTCGCGTAAGATAAATGATTCGAGAAGGGAAAAGTGGTCGGGGCGAGAGGATTTGAACCTCCGACCCCCTGGTCCCGAACCAGGTGCTCTACCAGGCTGAGCCACGCCCCGACCGAGGCGCGCTTGACCGCATGTGCATATCCGCGATGCAGCCGCGCAGGAACTCCAGATTAGCACAGCTTGCGCAGGTCGGCTAGGGCGCGGCCTGCTAGCTCCAAGGAAAAATGCCGGCGCGGGGCCAGCGCTACGTGAAACACACAGGCGGCCGGGGCACGCGCGTATAATGAGTTCCAGAGGGTCTTCCTCCCGTGGCGATTCAAAAGAGCCAACTGCGCAAGCTCGATGACTACCGCTGGCTGGTGCCGCGGTCGGTCAAGCCCGGCATGCTAACCGACGCGCTGATCTATGCCGACGACGGCCTGCTCGAGCAGATCGTCAAAGACCTCTCGATCGAGCAGGCCATGAACGTGGCGTTCCTGCCGGGAATTGTGGGGCGTTCGCTTGCCATGCCGGACATCCACCAGGGCTACGGTTTCCCGATCGGCGGCGTGGCGGCGACGGACCTGCACAAAGGAGTTATCTCGCCGGGCGGCGTGGGTTTTGATATCAACTGCGGCGTGCGGCTGCTGGGGAGCACGCTCGGTCGAGACGACGTCACGCCGAAGCTGCGCGAGCTGGTGAACCAGCTCTTCCGCGACGTGCCTTCGGGCACGGGCTCGGAGGGCTTCGTGCCTTGCAGTTGGCACGAGCTCGACGACGTGCTCGAGCGCGGCGCCGCCTGCTTGGTCGAGCGAGGCTATGGAGAGCCCGCCGACGTGGAGTTCTGCGAGGAGTCAGGCCAGATGGCCGGCGCCATGGCGGCAAAAGTCAGCGACCGCGCCAAACAGCGCGGGCGCACGCAGATCGGCACGCTGGGCAGCGGCAATCACTTCCTCGAGGTGCAATTCGTGCAGAAAATCTTCGAGCCGGAAATTGCCGACTGCTTCGGGCTCGCCGAAGAACAGGTGGTCGTGCTCATCCACTGCGGCTCCCGCGGCCTGGGCCATCAGGTCTGCACGGATTACCTGAAGGTGATGAACGAGGCCATGCGCCACTACGGCATCACGCTGCCCGACCGGCAACTCGCCTGCGTGCCCAGCCATTCGCCGGAGGGCAAAGACTACCTCGCTGCAATGGCCGCGGCCGCCAACTTCGCCTGGGCCAACCGGCAGGCCATCACCCACTTCACGCGCCAGTCGTTCGCGAAAGTGTTCGGCGAAGGGGCACGGCTGCGCGTGGTGTACGACGTGGCGCACAACATCGCCAAGCGCGAGCGCCACCGCGTCGGCGCAAGCGAGCAGGACGTGCTCGTTCACCGAAAGGGAGCGACGCGGTCGTTCCCGGCAGGCTCGGCGTTCATCCCGCAGGCATATCACGACGCGGGCCAGCCGGTGCTGATCCCCGGCTCGATGGGCACGGCGAGCTACGTCCTGGTGGGCACCGAGCGCGCCATGGAGGAAACCTTCGGCACGGTGTGCCACGGCGCGGGGCGAGCGATGTCGCGCACCGCGGCAAAAAAGGGCCGCGACGCGCGGGTCGAAACGAAGAAGCTCGAAGACCAGGGCATCCTGCTGCGCGCCGAGACCCGCGACGGCATCCTCGAAGAGATTCCCGAGGCGTACAAGGACATCGACGCCGTCGTGGATGTGGTGCACAACGCCGGGCTGGCGCGCAAGGTGGCGCGGCTCCGGCCGATGGGCGTCATCAAGGGATAGCGCCGGGCAACGCCTCGGCGGACTCAGGGTAAACGCACCAGGCGAGCCTCGGTCATGGCGGCGATGCCGCGAATGGGCAGGACGATCGAATCGGGCACCTCACCGTCCAGCCGCACCAGCGCAATGGCCTCCGCTCCGTGCACGGCTTCCCGGCGGCCGAGAGCGAAGGTGGCGATGTTGATGCCGCGGCTCCCGAGGATCGTGCCCACCTGGCCAATCACGCCCGGAACGTCGCGATTGCGCAGGAACAGCAGCGTGCCCTCGAGCGGCGCCTCGAGTTCGATTCCGTCAATGCTCAGGATGCGCGGTGAAGCGCCGTGGAGAACCGTGCCTTCTACGGCGAACGCGCGGGCGTCTTCGCCCGCAGCTGCACCCGGAGAAACCGGGATCGTCGAAACCTCAAGCGTGTCGGGAAATCCGTGCTCGCGACGCCGGGTATGCTCCTCTACGGCCAGGCCGCGAGCTGCCGCCGCTGCGCCGGCGTTCACCAGATTGACCTTTTCATCGAGCACGGTGTTGAGCACGCCGGCGAGCACGGCGTTGCGGAGCACATGCGTGCCGAGCTCCGCGGGCTCGCCCGCATAGCCGATGCGGATCCGCCCGGTCATCCCGGCCCGGCCGGAGGCAACCTGTGCGACCAGCGAGCCGAGCCGCTCGGCCAGCTTGAGGTAAGGCCGCAGGCGGCGATACTGCTCGGCCGAAAGCGTGGGCAGGTTGACAGCGTTGCGCAGAACGCCTTCGGCCAGGAAATCGCGTACCTGCTGGGCAATCAGCGTGCCGACCTCCTCCTGAGCTTCTTCGGTGGACCCGGCGACGTGGGGCGTGGCAATCACGTTGGGCAGACTCACCAACGGCGAGCCTCGCGGCGGCTCGACGGCAAACACATCGAGCGCCGCCCCGTGCAGATGCCCCGAGCGCAAGGCCTCGGCGAGTGCCGGCTCGTCCACCAGCTCGCCGCGGGCAGTGTTGATGAGCCTCGCGCCGCGCTTCATCCTTGCGAGCGTCGCGGCGTTGATGATTTTCTCTGTCGCGGCGCTGTGCGCGGCGTGCAGGGAGATGAAATCCGAGCGCTCGAGCAGCGCCGCGAGCGGGACGAGCTCGACGCCGGCCTCCTCCGCGACGTTTTCGCTGATGTAGGGGTCGTGCGCCAAGACGCGCATCTCGAGCGCCCGCGCACGGCGGGCCACCTCGCTGCCGACGCGTCCGAGGCCGAGCAGGCCGAGCGTCTTGCCGCGAAGCTCGATTCCCGCTGCGCCGGCCTTCTCCCAGCGGCCGGCGTGGATAGCGGCGTTCAGTTGTGGCACCGAGCGCGCCAGCGCCAGCAGCAGCGCCAGGGTGTGCTCGGCCACGCTGACGGCGTTGCCGCCGGGCGTGTTCATCACCAGGACCCCGCGGCGCGTAGCGGCATCGAGGTCAATGTTGTCGACGCCCACACCCGCCCGGCCGACCACGCGCAGGCGCGGCGCACGCTCCAGCAGCGCATCGGTGACTCGCGTCGCGCTGCGCACCACCAAAGCGTCGGCGCCGGCAAGCGCAGCCTCGAGCGATCCCGCGGCCGGAACCACCACTTCCCAGCCGGGCTCGCCCAGCAGCGCCAGGCCACGTTCGCTGATCTTGTCCGCGACAACGATTCTCATGCCGGCCACCAGCGTAGTGGCCGCAAACCCGGGTGTCAATTCCGGACTCAGCCGCGCGCGCCGCTATGCTATAGTGAGAATCTCTTCCCGATTATGACCTTCATCGAGCGCATCCAAAAAGACCTCACTGAGGCCATGAAGATGAAGGAGGAGCTGCGCCTGAGCGTGCTGCGCATGGTCAAGACTGCGCTCAAGAACAAGGAAATTGAGAAGATCCGGCCGCTCGAGGACGCGGAGGCGCTCCACGTGCTGCAAACCCTGGTCAAGCAGCGGCGGGAATCGGTGGAGCAGTTTACCCAGGGCGGGCGCAAAGACCTGGCCGACAAGGAAACGAAAGAAATTGCCATCATCGAAAGCTACTTGCCGGCTGCGCCGAGCGACGCCGAGATCATCCAGGCTATCGAGGCGGCTCTCGCAGAGATCGGAGCCACCTCCTCCAAGCAGATGGGCGCGGTCATCAAGGCCGCCCGGGCGCGCCTCGAGGGCAAGACCGTTGACGGCAAGGTGCTGAGCGATCGCGTGCGCGAGCGCCTGGGCGGGAAGTAGAGGGAAAAGGGAAAAGCTCTCTCTCCGACCTGCGCTATTCCTTCCAGTCTTCAATTCTTTACATTTGACCCTCAGCTCTTGCCCTTTGCCTTTCTTCCTCCTGGCCACTTTGCCTCCTTGCTAATTCGACGTTATGCTTCGGTCGTGGCGCTGCCAGAAACGATTTCTGTCCGTTACACCGAGGAGGAAGCCGGGTATCTGAGCGTGCGCCCGGTAGTGCGGCAGACGTTTCGCTTGCAGGAACTGATGGACATGGTGCTGGGTGTGACCGGAAAAGACCTCGCCCGAATCCAGCAAATCTTGCGCTCGGGGACCATCGTTTTTCATTTCTACCGCTACTGGTGGCAGGGATTCGAGGCCGACGCCGGCGAGTTAGGAGTGCTGCTGGCCCGATTTCCGGATGCTGATCCGCGGCGCGTGTTTCGCCCCGAGGATTGCGCGGCGGTGTTGCTCGAAAGCGGCGGCCAGCCGCCGCGGCATTCGGTCGAACTGGGCCAGAAGGCCGCTTCGCGCAAGCCATTGTTCCGCTCGCGTAGCCTTTGGGATTGCTTTCTGGCGCTCGGCCTGGCGCAGGTGCCGTCCTATCAAGGCTACTCGTACGAACGCCGCGCCGATCTTTACCAGCTCGCGCTTTCGCCCCAGCAGGTAGCCGCCCTGCTGCGCGACGCGGCCCGGCTGGCCCCTCGCGAACTGCGGCACGGGCTGCGCCGCCTGCCGGAGACGACCCGCATCGTCTTCATCTGCCCGCGGCGTCCCCAATAGGCGCCGCAATTCTCGCTGATCAGCATCCCTCTGTGGGTCACCTTCAGCTTTGCCCTCGGCCCGCAGAAGGCTTGGGTTCGCCGGAGGGCAATTGCTGCTTGCGTGGGTGGCTCGCCCGGTGCTACTTTGCCCGCGCCTGCGAGCACTCCCGCTCCGCAATACCCGCTGGCAGGAGCGGCGGCTGCCTCCCGGAGGTGATGCGTGGCGACGAAACTCTGGAGTTCGACGGCGCCGCCGGGCGAGTTTCACCCTTACGTGGAGCCGGCCACGGTCCTGCCAGAGTTCACCTTCCGCGCTGTCATCCTGGGCGCGCTGTTTGGCGTGCTGTTTGGCGCGGTGACGGTGTACGTCGGGCTGCGCGCCGGGCTGACGGTATCCGCTTCGATCCCCATCGCGGTGCTCTCCATCAGCATCCTGCGCGCGTTCGGCCGCGCGTCGATTCTGGAGAACAATATCGTGCAGACCACCGGCTCGGCGGGCGAGTCGGTGGCTGCGGGCGTGATCTTCACCCTGCCGGCGCTGATCTTCCTGGGCTTCTCCCTGAACACCGAGTACTGGCGGATCTTTTTCCTCGCGCTGATCGGCGGGTGGCTCGGGGTGCTGTTCATGATTCCGCTGCGGCGGCAGCTCATCGTGAAAGAGCACGGAAACCTGCTCTATCCCGAGGGCACGGCCTGCGCCGACGTCCTGGTGGCGGGCGAGCGCGGCGGCTCGTTTGCCGGGCGTGTCTTCTGGGGACTCGGCCTGGGCGGGGTGTACACCATCCTGATGAACACGGTGCAGATGTGGCCCGGCCAGCCGGAGTATCGCCCGCAGTGGCTGCCGGGGGCGTCATTCCGCGCTGCCATCACCTCAGAGTATCTCGGCGTGGGTTACATTATCGGCCCGAGGGTGGCCGGAACGATTTTCGCCGGCGGGGTGTTTTCCTGGCTGGTGCTGATGCCGGCCATCAAGTTCTTCGGCTCGCTGGCTCCGGAGACGGCGCTCTATCCCAGCACGGTTCCGATCCCGCTGATGACGCCCGACCAGCTCTGGGCCAGCTACATCCGGCCGATGGGCGCCGGCGCGGTGGCCGCGGCCGGGCTCATCACCCTGCTCAAGACCATGCCCACGATCTTCGCCGCGCTCACCTCCGGGCTGAAGGACGTGCGCTCGCAGCGGAGCGGCGAGGCGACGGCCACCAGCCGCATCGAACGGGACCTCTCGATGAAGGTCGTGCTGATTGGTTCGCTCGTGATCATGGCCATGATGTGGGCGCTGCTGACATTCAAGCCGATCCCCGGGGCGAAGACCGGCCTTGCGGCAAACCTGGCCGCCGGGCTTTTCGTGGTGGTCTTCGGCTTCCTGTTTGTCACCGTGTCGTCGCGCATCTGCGGACTGATCGGGACGTCGGCCAATCCGGTCAGCGGCATGACCATCGCCACGCTCATGGCCACCTGCGCGATGTTCCTGGTGGCGGGATGGACCGGCGGTGCTTACGCCGTGCTGGCGCTGACCATCGGCGGCGTGGTGGCCATCGCCTCGGCGAATGCGGGCGCCACCTCACAGGACCTCAAGACGGGCTACCTGGTGGGGGCCACGCCCGTGCGGCAGCAGATCGGGCTGGTGATCGGCGTGTTGGCGGCATCGTTTGCCATCGGCGGCACGCTGCTGCTGATGAACAAAGGTCTGGAGAAATACACACCCGTGCAGATCCCGCTGCGCATCGAGCAATTGCCAACCGGGGTGCAAGTCGAAAGCGGCAGCTACGCCTACAAGGGCAAGACCTACATCCTGGTGAACGCCCTCGGCTCGCGGGAGGTCCCCGACGGCAAGTACCTCTACGACAGCGTCACGCACCAAATCGAAATCCAATGGGTGCAGGGCATCGGGAGCGATAAAGCGGCAGCGCCGCAGGCGCGCCTGATGGCCACGGTCATCAACGGCATCCTGAACCAGCGGCTGCCGTGGCGACTCGTATTGCTCGGGGTGTTCCTGGTGGTGGCGGTAGAACTGCTTGGCATCCGCTCGCTGGCGTTTGCGGTGGGCTCGTATCTCTCCATCGCCACCACGATGGCGATATTTGCCGGCGGCGCGGTGCGGTGGCTGGCCGAACGCGGCCCGAAGAAGGCCGAGCCCGCTGAGAGCGAGGTCAGTCCCGGCTCGCTCTACGCGAGCGGGCTGATCGCCGCCGGGGGCGTCTTCGGGCTGCTGGGGATCGTGATCGCGCTTCTCGAAGACCCTGAGATCAAGATTCATTTCATCCCGCAGGGGTTCTTCGAAGTCGGCCCCAAGATTCTAGGCAGCCTGGCGCAGAGCCACCTGCTTGCGGTGGCGATGTTCGTCCTGCTCGCTGCGTCCCTCTTCTTCTTCGCCCGCAAAAAACTGGATTAGTGGCCAGCAGAAATTGGGCAAGGGCATGGCCCGCCGCGCTCCTACGGACTTTTCGACTGTTCGGCCCTTGGCGTCTTTGACTCTCCGCTGCGGTTCTCGATAGACTGAACGCGATGAGTTCGTTTTCCCGCTCCTACGGCTACCGGTTCAACTGGCGCGGCCTGCTTACGCCAGCAATCAAGACACTGGTGATTGCCAACACCGCCGCCTTCGCGGTACAGGAGCTGGTGCTGCTGATTCTGGGCGGCCCGGCGTACCTGTGGCTCATTCGTTGGTTCGGGCTGATCCCCTCGGCCGTAACTCACGGCCTGCGGGTGTGGCAGCCGTTCACTTATTTGTTCCTACATGGCGGCCTTTGGCACCTGCTGCTCAACATGCTTGTGCTGTGGATGTTCGGAAGGGACCTGGAGCTCACCTGGGGCCGGCGCCGCTTCTACATCTACTACTTTGTGTGCGGCGTCGGGGCGGGCCTGATCAACATCCTGGTGAAGAGCGTGCCGGTGCTGTTCGGCCGGCCGCCCTCGGATGTGGCGACTATCGGCGCTTCGGGAGCGATCTACGGCATCCTGCTGGCCGCCGCCGTGGTCTTCCCGGACCGCCAGGTCTGGCTATTCCCATTCCCGTTGACGCTCCCGATGCGCGTCTATGTTCTGATCTTCGGCGCCATGGCCTTTTTCGGTTCGCTCGGAGCCACCGGCGACAACATCAGCCACATTTCCCACCTCGGCGGAATGCTGGTTGGGTATATCTACCTGCGCCGCGGGTCATTCCTCTATCGCGTGCGCAATCGCCTCTCGGACTGGCGGCGCCGCCGCCTGCGGCGCAAGTTTGACGTCTACATGCGCGACCACGATGACAAGCCGCCCTCGCGCCCCGATCGCTGGGTGAATTAGACATTCGAGGTTGGACAGTGGGCGCGAGTCTGGGGGCTACGCACGCAGGCCGACGACGTGGAACTTCATGAAGTTGGTGGTGCCGCGGGTGCCGAGCGGCGTACCGGCGACGATCCCGACGACGTCGCCCCGGCGGACCAGCCGCTCCTCGAGCAGGCGTTTTTCGGCGATCGCGGCCAGCCCGTCAATGTCCCGCACCGGCGCAATCGTGCGGGGCAGCACGCCCCAGAGCAAGCTCAGCCGCCGCCGCGTCTCCGGGTTGGGCGAGAAAGCAATGATTGGAGGGCGCGGCCGGTATTTGGAGATCAGGCGCGCCGTCGAGCCGGTCTCGGTGAACACAGCAATGACTTTCAGGTGCAACTCTTGCGAGGCGTGGCAGATCAGCTCGCATATGGTTTCGGCGACGTCCATCTGCGCCGGCCGCCGGGGACGCGGGAACTCCGCGATGCTGCCTTCAGCTTCGCGCACGATGCGGTCCATCATCTCCACTGCCTCGAGCGGGTAGCGCCCGATGGCGGTTTCCGCCGATAGCATCAGCGCGTCGGTGCCATCGAAGATGGCGTTGGCCACGTCGGAGGCCTCGGCGCGGGTGGGCCGCGGGTTCTGCGTCATGGACTCGAGCATCTGCGTGGCGGTGATGACCGGGCGCCGCGAGTCGCGGGCCCGGGCGATGATCTCTTTCTGCATCACCGGCACCATCTCCGGCTTCGTCTCCACACCCAGGTCGCCCCGCGCCACCATCACGCCGTCAGCGACGCGCAGAATCGCGTCCAGATTCTCGATGGCCTCGGGTTTCTCGAGCTTGGCGATGACGGGGGTGTCCTTGCCGGCGAGCAAAATCGCCGCTTTGGCCACCAGGACGTCTTCGGCGCGCCGCACGAAGCTGACGGCAATGTAATTGGCTCCGTGGTTGAGCGCGAAGGCGAGGTCCTTGCGGTCCTTCGGCGTCACCGCAGGCACCCGCAGCCTGGCCCCGGGCAGATTGATGCCCTTGTGTTCGCCCAACTCACCGCCGTTGACGACTTTGCAGGAGATGCTCCTGCCGCGCACCGAAAGCACGCGCAACTCGATCAAGCCGTCGGCGAGCAGGATGCGGTCGCCCCGGCGCACCTCGCGCGACAGGCCTTTGTAGGTGGTGCTGACGGCGGCGCTTGTGCCCGGCGTGTTGGCGGTCGTAATCACGAAGCGCTGCCCGGCGCGCAGCCAGACCGGTCGGCCGCCCTCCAGCGCACCAGTGCGAATCTTCGGCCCCTGCAGGTCTGCCAGGATGGCGATCGGCCTAGCCTGCCGGCCGGAGGCTTCACGGATGTGCGCGATGGTGCGGGCGTGCTCGGCGTGGGTGCCGTGGGAAAAATTCAGCCGCGCCACGTCCATGCCGGCCCGCATCAACCGCGCCACCATCTCCGCCGAATCGCTGGCCGGGCCCAGCGTGCAGATGATTTTTGACCTGCGGAAGTCCATAGGGGTCTGCGGTTCTACTTCGCTGCGGCAAACTCCTCGACCACGCGGTAGAGGAACGCGATTCCCTTGCGGAAGGCATCGAGCGGGATGCGCTCGTCGTCAGCGTGCATCCGCCGCTCGTCTTCCTCGGTCAGAGGGAACGGGAGCAGGCCATACGCCTCCACCCGTCGCAGGCGGAGCTGCGCCGAGTCGGTTGCGCCGGGGGAAAGGAACGGCAAAACGACGGCGCCGGGAAAAACCGTGGGGCTGACGCGCTCAATTGTGCGGTAGAGGTCGGTTTCAATCGAGGACGGCGGCGCCGGCGGGCGGAGCGCGGGCTCCACCTGGAAGCGGACCTGCGGGTCGTTGACAAGTTTCTTGAACTGCTCCACCAGCGGCTCGATGGATTCGCCGGGCAGAAGCCGGATGTTCAGGTTGGCCCGAGCTTCTGATGGCACTACATTGGCGCGGATGCCGGCGCTCAGCATGGTTGGCGCGACAGAGTTCCGCAGCATTGAACTCCATACCGCGCTGGCCTCGGAGAGCACCCGCGCCCCGTGCTCCATCCGCTCCGGCGTTTCCAGGGCCCGCATCCACTTGGCAGTTTCCGGGTCTTCGACTTTCGCCAGCTGCTCGAAATAACGGCGCACAACGGTCGTGGGCTTTGCCGGCGCCTCATAGACGCCGAGCTTAGCCACCGCAGCAGCCAGATGCACCAGGGCATTGTCCTTTCGCGGCAACGAGCCGTGCCCGGAAGGCCCGGTGGCGATGACCGTCACGTTGAGGGGGAGCTTCTCGCTCGCCTGGATGGCCACATACTGCACCTTGCCGTCCTTGAGCGTGACCCGTCCGCCCTCATTGATGGCGAAGCCCGCGGCGATTTTGTCCCAGTGTTTGTTGATGACGAAATTGATGCCGAACTCGCCGCCCTCCTCTTCATCGCCCTCGGCCAGGAAGATGACGTCGCGGTCCAGCCGCACGCCGCCGCGCTTGAGCGCCACCAGGACGGCGAGGTTGGCGATGACCATGCCCTTGTCGTCAATCGCGCCGCGTCCGTACAGGTAGCCTTGCTTGACGACCGCGCCATAGGGATCGACACTCCACTTCTCCTTCTGCGCGCCCACCACGTCGATGTGCCCCAGCAGCAACAGCGCTCGCGAGGGATCGGGGACGGCGCTCGCCCGCAGCCGCGCAATCACCACGCCGCGGCCCGGCGCGCTCTCCAGCACCTCGGCTGGGATGCCTTCTTTTTCCAGGATGGCCGCCAGATAACGGGCGGCGACGAGCTCGTTGCCGGGAGGATTGGCGGTATTCAAACGGATCAGCCCCGCGAGCCATTCGGCCGCTTCATCGGCGAGCTTCGCGAGGTCGGCCTTCGGCGGCTGCTCCTGCGCGAGGACCGGGCCGGCGGCCCCGACCAGCACGAGGGTCGCAAGCAGAACAAGACGAGCCAGGCGGCACAGCATGCGGTGCACCTCCGAAACGTTGAGGAAACTTCTGCAGCGGCAAGCGCTTCATACTATCACGGGCGTGTCCCGGCCGGGCACCGCCTGTCGAGCGAGCGCCACGGATTGAACGCCGGGCCGATTCGTGGCAGCATGACATTGAGCGAGGTTCCCATGCGACGCACAATATTTCAGGCGGTGATTCTGGGCCTTGTGATCTTCACTCTGGTTGCGCCCGCGAGCGAGCTGCAAGCGCTGGCCCAGGCGCAGCAGCCGACACCGCCGGCACAGGACAAGCAGCAGAAGAAGCCCGAGCAGCCGGGGGAGTTCGCCATCTCGGTCGAAGTGCCGCTGGTCACCGTAGATGTAGTGGCCACGGACAATTCCGGGAGCTTCATCACCGGCCTAAAGAAAGAGAATTTCCGCATCCTGGAGGACGGCGTCCCGCAAACCATCACCAATTTCGCTCCCACCGACGCCCCGATCACCATCGTTCTGCTGCTTGAATTCAGCAAGCTGGGATACGAGGTTTTCGCGTACAACGCGACCACCTGGGGGTACGAATTCCTGGGCCAGCTGAACAAGGACGATTGGGTGGCGCTCGAGACATTTGACCTGCGGCCACGCATCGAGGTGGACTTCACCCGCGACAAGCAAGTGATCCGGCAGTCGCTTTCGCACATGATCTTTCCCGCATTCAGCGAGGCCAACCTGTTTGACGCCGTGATTGACACGCTCGACCGCTTGCAAGACGTCAAAGGCAAGAAAGCGGTCCTCCTGCTGGCCTCCGGGTTCGACACGTTCAGCAAGAATTCGCTCGATAAGGCCCTCCGCAGATTGCAGCAGACCGACGTGACCATCTACTCCGTCGGCATCGGCCAGCAACTGTTTGAGTACATGGACGCCCGCGGCCGGCTCGGCGGGCTGAACCGCCTGGGCTACTACCAGGCAGCAAACCAGCTCCGCACGTTTGCCAACCGCACCGGCGGCCGGGCGTGGTTCCCTCGCTTCGACGGCGAACTGCCCGGAATCTTCCGAGAGGTTGCCGCGAGCCTGCGGAATCAGTACAGCCTGGGCTATACGCCGATCAACAAGACCCGCGACGGCAAATTCCGCAAGATCAAGGTCGAGCTGGTCGGGACGGACGGCAGCCCGCTGGTCGTCATGGATCAAAAAGGCAAGAAGGTAAAGTACGTCGTCTATGCTCGCGAGGGCTACACCGCGGCCAAAGGCGGCGTGAGCGACTGATTGTTCCGCGTAGGGGCGAACTCCAGCTTGCCCTCTCGCATGGCGCCCTGAGGTTTCTCTAAACGCTTCCGCTGGCCAGCTCCCGCGCCCGGGCCGCGTCCACGGCGAAAATACCATCGAGCTCTCGGTAGGGCGCGTTCTGCCGCGGCCGATATTGTTCGAGCCCTGCCCGGAGTTGCGCCGCGGCAATCCGCAGCGCCTCTGCGAACACGTCCTGCTCAGAAGCGACGCCGCTTTTCTCCAGGGCCTTCAACAGCGCCGCCTCGGCTTCGGCCGCCAGGCGCACCGGAATCTTGTACAGCCAGCCTTCCTCATCCATGAGCAGGAACTGGTAATCCCGCGCATTCTCGTACCGGGCGTCGCGTACGGCAGGCACGCGCCCCTGGAACTGGTATTCGTAGCGGCCGGTGAGGGTCACAACGCGCGTCCAGCCGGTTTGTACGACTTCGCTCATCAGTACCCGCGCTTGAAGTCCACCAGGTTGCGCAGCTCGCGGCCACTGAACCAGCGCTCGAGGTTTTCGAGCAGCAGCTCGGTCTGGCGGTCCCACAGGAGCTCGCTCGCGGCACTGATGTGGGGCGTGAGCAAGACGTTCTCCATCCGCCACAGCGGGCTCTCCGCAGGCAGCGGCTCCTGCTCGGTGACGTCGAGCGCAGCCCCGGCAATCGAGCCGCACCCGAGCGCCTTGGCGAGCGCCGCTTCGTCCACCAGCGAGCCCCGCGCTACGTTCACGAGATATGACGTGGGCTTCATCGCCTGTAATTGGCGGGCGCCGATCAGGTGGTGCGTTTCGGGAGTTTCGGGCGCGGCCAGCACAACGAAGTCGGCTTCGGCGAGCGTCTCGTCGAGCCGTGAGGCCGGCAGGATGCGCTCGGCCAGTGACGCGTCCCCTTCCCCTGAGCGCGTCACCGCCCAGATCTTCATTCCCAGGGGCTTCGCGCGGCGCGCCAGCTCGCGCCCGATGGCGCCGAAGCCAACGACTAGAAGCGTCTGCCCGGCCAGCTCGCGAGGGCGCAACGGATGGTCCCAGATCTCCTGTTGCGCCCAGCGGCGCTCGCTCTGGTAGCGCACCGCGGCCGGGAAACGTCGCGCCAGCGCGATGAGCAGCCCCAGGATGTGCTCGGCCATGGGGACGGCGTGGACGCCGCTGGCGTTGGTGACCACCACACTCGAGGCGCGCAGCTCGGGGTACATCAACTGGCCCACCCCGGCCGCGGTCGAATGGATCCATTTCAACTTGCGCGCCTGGATGAACTGCTCGGAGCGCAGCGAGTAGCCCACGAAGATGTCCGTATCGGAGAGCTCGTCGTCCAGGCGGTCGTAGTCGGGCAGGTGGACCACTTTCATTTCTGGCCAGCGGCGGCGCACCTGCGCTGCCACCTCGGCCGGCGGCCGCCAGAGCGTGAAGCGGTGCCAGACACAGACGAGCAGCTTGGTGTCGCCCGGCGCTGGGCGGCTCATCGCGGCACGACGCGCAAATCGCGGCCGGTCATCTCCGCCGGTTGGGGCACGCCGAGGACGCCCAGCAGCGTCGGAGCGATATCTTGGAGCGCGCCGCCCGGGCGGAGGTCAAGGCGGTTGTCGTCGGTGGCAAGCACGAACGGCACGGGGTTGGTGGTGTGATAGGTGTGCGGGCCGCCGGTGGCGGGGTCAATCATCGTCTCGGCATTGCCGTGGTCGGCGGTGATGATCCAGGCGGTTGTCCCGGCGGCGCGCAGCGCCTGGTAGATGCCGCTCAGGCAGGCGTCCACGGCCTCGACGGCTTTGATCGCCGCTTCGAGTTTCCCGGAGTGACCCACCATGTCGGCGTTGGCGAAGTTCATCACGATGGCGTCGAACGCGCCTTTTTCAATCGCCTGGACAACGTTTTCGGTGATACCCGCGGCGCTCATCTCCGGCTTCAGGTCGTAGGTGGCCACCTTGGGCGAAGGCACCAGAATGCGCTCCTCGCCGGGAAAGGGTTTTTCCACGCCGCCGTTGAAGAAATAGGTGACGTGAGCGTACTTCTCAGTCTCGGCCACGCGCAGGTTGCGGAAATTCATCTCGGCAAAGACATTCGCCAGGATGTGCTCCACTTTCTCGGGGCCGAGCAGGTACGGCAGCCAGGTAAAGGTCTTGTCGTACCGCGTCATGGCGACGAACGCCAAATTCTTTGGCCGATTGGGGTCGGCGAATTTGTCGAAGCCGGGCTCGACGAGCGCCCGGGTGGTCTGCCGGGCGCGGTCGGCGCGGAAGTTGAAGAAGATCACCGCATCGGCGTCGCGGATCTGCGCCACGGGCTGCGCTGCACCGGCGGGCCCGGCGGTGATGACCACGGGCGTGACAAACTCGTCGGTAACGCCCTGCTGGTAGCTGCGGCGGAGAGCCTCAATGGGATCGCTCGATTTGGATTCGGCTTCGCCGTGCACCATCGCCCGATAGGCGCGCTCGATGCGCTCCCAGCGGTTGTCGCGGTCCATAGCGTAGTAGCGGCCGATCACCGTGGCAATTTTTCCCACGCCGTACTCGCGCATCTTCTGCTGGAGTTGTCGGACGTAGTCTGCGCCGCTGGTGGGCGGGGTGTCGCGGCCGTCCATGAAGCAGTGGACGAACACGCGCTCGACCTTGTTTTCGCGGGCCATGCGCAGCAGCGCGAACAGGTGATTGATGTGCGAGTGCACGCCGCCGTCGCTCAGCAGGCCCAGCAGGTGCAGTTGCCGCTCGCGCCCCCGCTGCATGGCTTTCAGAAGGAGATCGTTTCGGAAGAATTCGCCGTTCGCGATGGCGAGGTCGAGGCGCGTAATGTCCATGTGCACGATGCGGCCGGCGCCGATGTTCAAGTGGCCGACCTCGCTATTGCCCATTTGCCCCTCGGGCAGGCCGACGTAGGGCCCCGAGGTATGAATCAGAGTGTTGGGAAATTTGCGCAGCAGCTCGTCGTAGTTGGGCTTCCGCGCCAGATAAATGGCGTTGCCCTTTGTCTCCGGCGAGTATCCCCACCCGTCGAGCACGGTGAGGATGATCGGCTTGGGTCGCTTCAGCATCGCGCGTCAGGATACAAGAACTGAAAGATGGGAAGCCATCTTCTGCGTCACCTCACCGGCAGGACCTGGAAATGGCCGGGGGAGCCTTCCCCTGCGCTCAGGGCGAGTGCCGGCGGTGCAGGAGGCCGATCCCCCCACCCCCCTTTTTTGTAAGTGTTCATTCCAGGGGACTTTAAGTGCAGTGAATTTGCAAGTGCGCATTCTAAAGGAGTTGCGGGCGCGTTTTTCGTATCAGTGCATTCCAAAGAACTTACGGGTGCGAACATGGTCAGACGGTCCATTCTCGAAAGATAGAGACAGCGCGTCGAAGCGCGCCGCTTCACATCTTCGCTTGCTGGTATCTGCAAAGCTCTTGGCGGGCTTTGCGATCTATTATAGCGCGAGGGTCAAGGTGTCTGGATGTAAGGGCGGATTCTGGGTGGGCATCTTGGCCCTTCGTTTGGCGCCAATAGCCCTACCCGCCCCGGAGTCTGCCGGCTGGACGTGCTGCTGGGCGACGACACTGCTTGGCGGACGTTCTCTCGCGTCGTTGAATAGCCGCGCTACGAATAGCTTTCGGGATCTCCGTCGGGGGAAACTGTGCCGGCAAAATGGCGATAGAGGAAGATGAAGTAGCCGACGACGAGAATCATGCCGATCAAACGGCTCGCGTCCTGACAACAATCTCTGACGTAAGCGTTCGATGGACGGGGCATTTATTTGCAATCTCGAGCAGCTTAGATCGTTGTTCGGTCGTCAGTGATCCAGCAAAGTGAATGTCCCGATCAATCCGATCAAGCATTCCTTCTTTGGTTTCGCACTCGGCACAATCGGAAGCGTGGATCTTCGAGTGTCGCAGATTGACAGTAACCTCCTCGAGCGGCCATCCTTTCCGTCGAGCATACATCCCAACGGTGATCGAAGTGCAGGCTCCCAAGGCGGCGAGTAGAAAATCGTAAGGCGACGGTCCCGTGTCCGTGCCACCTACAGACACCGGTTCGTCGGAAGCCATCCGATGCGGGCCCGCGAGAATTTCCTGTGCGAATCCAGCAGCAATGCCGCGGACGACTACACTTCTTATGTCACTCTTTTCGGTTGTCCTGGCGGCTTCCTGACGTGCATCGCCCATGTAAGCCTCCTGCCGCCGGCTCTGTCGATTAACCAGGATCGTCAGCCGAAGGCCCGTAAATGCTCGGGACTTTGCCGCCCATCGGACGAATGTAAGTGCTCAGTTGGCCGCGATGGTGAATGACATCGAACAACGCAATCCACAGCAGTCCCCCTACTGTGTCCTTGAGCAGAATCTCTTCTGTACCCTGAATCAACCACGCTTGGTGGTACCAAGCGCCGCCTTCCAACGTGTGCAGTTGTTCGGCAAGCATGGCATGATCACTTTCATAAGCTGCAATCATCTCTTCCAGTTGACGAAAGCCACCAGGTTCCTGCCATCGCAATCCGCTGTACATGCTTTTCCGGCTTTTGCAGAGTTCAATGCAACTTCGTTGGGAGGAAACCAGCAAAGCCACCAATTCTCCAGCCGAACGTGACCGTGGGTGCGGCCGGTAATCGAGGTCGTTAGCTGGCAGTGCTTTGAAGACCCTCACGAAGGCCGGGTATTCTTGTTCCCACCTCTGGATGAAGAACTCTCGATTGCTGAGCTCTCTGCCAAGCGATTGTGTTGCCATGGGGGACTCCTTTCTGCGTGCTTGATTCTGATGTCGCGGCAATGGGGCGCTTGCCGGCGAAGCGCACTCGCTAAGAAGGCGTGCATTCTACATCAACTCACCTTCCTGCGCGTCCCACGAGGATCATCTGCCGGGCGTGCGGCTCAAGGCTTCCTCAATCGGTCGGTAAATGACCTGGTGCAACCGCTCGCGCTCCCTCTAGCGATGGCTTCCCGTATCCGGCGTGACACGACATCAACTCCGCCAATTCCGGGGTTGTGTCGAATGGCAAATAGACTCTTAACGAAAAAAAGGGCGGACCCTCGCCCGCCCCTATGTGTCCTGCCAGCCGCCCGAGCGATTCAGATTTGTCCCATCCCGCCGTCTACGTTGATTTCCACCCCCGTGATGTACGACGCATCCTGCGAAGCCAAGAACGCCACGACAGCTGCCACTTCCTCCGGCTGTCCAAACCGCTTCATCGGAACCTTCGCAACTGTTTCTTTCACGAATTCGTCGACGGCTTCCTTCGGCAGCCCGGTCCTCCCAAAGATCGGCGTTACGATCGGCCCCGGCGCGACCGCGTTCACGCGGATGCCGCGCCCAGCCAATTCCGCCGCCGCAGTTCTCGCCAGAGAGCGCAGCGCTGCTTTCGTTGCAGAATACGCGCTGGTCCCCATGGTACCTTTGCTGTCTGCCACGCTGGTATTCAAGATGATCGACGCACCGTCATTCAGCAACGGCAGCGCTTTCTGAATCGTGAAGTACGCTCCCTTGATGTTGATGTCAAACTGCTCGTCGTACACGCCTTCGGACGTCTCGGCAAGTGGCGCGAACTTCGCAACTCCCGCGTTCACGAACAACACATCAATTTTGCCCAACTTCTGCGAAACCTCCGCATACAACTTGTCCACGTCCGTAAGCTTCGCGACATCCGCCTGCACCGCCACCACGCCGTTTCCCATAGTTTTCACCGCTTCATCCAGCGTTTTCTTGCTCCGACCCGAGATGGCTACTCTCGCTCCTTCTTCCTGCAGACGCTTGGCCGTTGCCAGCCCGATGCCGCTATTTCCGCCGGTCACTACTGCTACTTTTCCTTCGAGTCTCTTCATGTCGGTCTCCCTATGTTTGCCGAATTTTCAGCCTGGCCCGCTCTTGGCATCCATGCCGCCGCTCCTGGAGCCAGTAATGTTCTGATATTTAGATGATTATCGAAGTAATTGGATACAGGTTCTCTGGCATTCCTTGCGGAAGGAGAGGTCCCCCTGACTCCTCCGTCGCACATCGAATAGCAATCGGATCCTTTGCGGAGCGACACGAGTGGCTCGCAGCATGCGTCGCCCGGGTGGCTATTTCACGGCCAGGGCGCGGCGGGCGGGGACCCTTCGCTCCGTTCAGGGCAAGAGCGGGCTCGGCCTCATTTCACAGACAGCGTTGAGCGACCTGGGAATCTAGCGGAGGCGCCCAGTTCTTCCTCGATGCGCAGCAACTGGTTGTACTTGGCGACGCGGTCGGTGCGCGAGGCGGAGCCGGTCTTGATCTGACCCGTGCCCATGGCCACGACAAAATCGGCGATGAAGGTGTCTTCGGTCTCGCCCGAGCGGTGCGAGACGATGGACGCGTAGCCCGCCTTACGGGCCATTTCAATGGCTTCGATGGTTTCCGTGACGGTGCCGATCTGGTTGAGCTTGATCAAAATGGCGTTGGCAATCTTCTCCGCAATCCCTCGCGAAAAAATCTTCGGATTGGTTACAAAGATGTCGTCGCCGACCAATTGCAACTTGCCGCCGAGCTCCTGTGTCAGGCGCTTCCAGCCGCCCCAGTCGTCCTCGGACATCCCGTCTTCGAGCGAGACGATGGGGAACTGTCGCGCCCAGTGGGCCCAGAACTCGACCATCTTTTCCGACGTGCGAGCGGACTTGTCCGACTTGCTGAAAACGTACTTGCGGCTCGCTTGGTCATAGAATTCGCTGGCGGCCGGGTCGAGCGCAATGGCCGCGTGCTCGCCGGGCTTGTAGCCTGCCGCAAGGATGGCCTCGAGCAGGAGTTCGATGGCCTCTTCATTCGATTTCAGATTCGGGGCAAAGCCGCCCTCATCGCCGACGGCCGTGGAGTAACCGCGCTTGCTGAGCACGGCCTGCAAGTGGTGAAAGATCTCGACGCCCATGCGCAGCGCCTGATCGAAGCTGTGCGCCCCTACCGGCATGACCATGAACTCCTGCACATCCACGGAGTTATCCGCATGGGTGCCGCCGTTCAGGATATTCATCATGGGGAGGGGCAGCGTGCTGGCACTCGAATCGCTCGAATACCGCGCCAGATAGCGGTAAAGCGGCAGGCCCATGGCAGCAGCCGCGGCGCGCGCCGCAGCCATGGAAACGGCCAGGATGGCGTTGGCGCCGAGCTTGCCCTTGTTGGGCGTGCCGTCGGCTTCGAGCATGCGACGGTCGAGCGCCCGCTGGTCGGCGGCGTCAGCTCCAACGACGGCTTCGGCGATGGCGGTATTGACGTTCCCGACGGCCTTCAGCACGCCCTTGCCGAGATAGCGGGATTTATCGGCGTCCCGCAGCTCCAGCGCCTCGTGCTCGCCGGTCGAGGCGCCGGAAGGAACCGCAGCGCGGCCCAGTGCTCCGCCCTCGAGCACGACATCGGCCTCGACTGTCGGATTGCCGCGGGAATCGAGGACCTGCCGGCCGTGGACGCGGGCGATCTTGGTGGACATGCTTCCCCCTCAGAGGAATTTGCGACGAAATTCTAACCTGCTGGAACCACAGATGAACACAGATAAACACAGAT
>JBASRK010000288.1:0-3990 GCA_049273775.1 Candidatus Acidiferrales bacterium | reverse complement strand
GCCCCGAGCCGCGCCAGCAGGTGCTCGGCGAGCGGGAGCAAGTCCGCCGGGCGCGCGCGCAGCGGCGGCACGCTGATGGTCAGCACGTTGAGGCGGAAGTAGAGGTCTTCGCGGAAGCGCCCGCCGGCGACGGCCTTGGCCAGGTCGGCGTTGGTGAGTGCGATCAGGCGCGCGTCAATGTGCAGCGTTTCGGTGCCGCCCAGCCGCTCGAATGCGCGCTCCTCGAGCACGCGCAGGAGTTTAGACTGGATGGGCGGAGTCAGCGCGGCCACTTCGTCGAGCACGATCGTGCCGCCATCGGCCAGTTCCAGCCGGCCGAGCTTGCGCTCGATGGCGCCGGTGAAGGCGCCGCGCTCGTGGCCGAACAGCTCGGATTCCACCAGCTCCTGCGGCAGGCTGGCGCAATCGATCTTGAGGTACGGCGCATCGCGGCGCGGCCCCAACTCGTGCACCAACCGGGCCAGTTGGTCCTTGCCCGTGCCGCTTTCGCCGGTGATGAGCAGGATGGTGGAAATATCGGCGACTTTGTGCGCGAGCTCCAGCACGCGCAGCGAGGCGGGGTCGCGCGCCACCCAGGTGAGCCGCGCCTGGGTCATGACTCGGCCGCTCCAGGGGCGGCGTCGGCGAAATCGGTGCGCTTCGCGGCGCGCCACAGCCGCTCGAGATCGTAGAAGTGACGCGCGTGCTCGGTGAAGATGTGCACGATGAAGCCGCCGTAGTCGAGCAGGACCCACTCGGCGGAGTTGTAGCCTTCGCGATGCGCAAGGCGCACGCCGTGGCGGGTAAGTTGCTCTTCGATGGCGTCGCTGATGGCCTGCACCTGGCGGGCGCTGAAACCCGTGCACAGCAGGAAGGCATCCGTGAACGCACCGAGTCTTCCGAAATCGAGCAGCGTCACCTCAGAGGCCTTCTTGTCCTGGGCGGCCTCGATGGCCCAGCCCAGCTCAGGGCGCATGGCAACTCGAGGTCTGGGGTGCAGCGAATCCGTTCACCGGTAGAGGCTCAGCTTCCCAATGTATTCCTCCACGCGCGCCGGCACAAGCCCGTGGATGGACTGGCCGCGGTGCAGCCGCCGGCGGATCTCGGTGGCCGAGACGCGGCTCGCGACCGTATCCAGCAGGTGCACCGTCGTCCGCCGCAGCGCAATCGCCCGCGGGTCCGCTGGCGCGCCCCGGGCGGTCGGGCGCCCCAGCAGCTCGGGCGGAATCACCAGGCGCAATGCCTCGGTGCGGAAGCCGGGCCGGCTGGCCACGATGAAGTCGCAGGAGCCCAGCAGCGCCTCATACTCCTTCCAGGTGGGGATTTCCAGGAACGAGTCGGCGCCGAGGATGAAGTAGAGGTGGTCGCCGTGTTGGTGGAACACGTGCCGGAAATGGCGCAGCGTCTCGATGGAGTAATAAACTTCGCGGCCGCTCAGGTCGGGCCCCGCTTCGGCCAGCGACGCCACAAAGTGCTGATGGTCGGCGCAGGCCAGCGCGACCATGGTGAAACGATGTGGGAAGGGCGCCAGGATGTGCCGGTGCTTGTGCGGTGGCCGGCCCGAGGGGATGAAATACACTTGATCGAGATGGAACCGGTGCTGCGCGGCGCGGGCCACGGCCATGTGGCCAACGTGGATGGGGTCGAAAGAGCCGCCAAACAAGGCGATCTTGCGTGGCCGCCCGTGCGGATGAGCAGGGGCTTTGTGCGCTGGCGATGCCGTCAACGCTCCTCCGCGAGCCGGGAGGCTTCGATCGAGGGCGAAGCGGCGCCCGGCGCAGCCTCCGCGGCACGAGGCGCGAGGCGATCGAGCGCGTCGGCCATCCCGCGGACCAGTTGCGGGATGCCCTCGCCCGTCACCGCTGAGATGGCGTAAAACTCCAGATGCTTTGCGGCGCAGAAGGCGCTGAGGCGGTCCAGACGTGTGCGGTCCGTGGTGGCGTCAAGCTTGGTCGCCACCACCAGCAGGGGCTTTGCGGCCAGCGTGGCGCTGAACGCTGCCAGCTCGCCCCGGATGATCTCGAAATCGCGCACCGGGTCGCGATCGCAGGCCTCGCTGGTGTCAATCAGGTGCGCCAGTAAACGAGTGCGCTCCACGTGCCGCAGGAACCTGATGCCCAGGCCGGCGCCGGCGTGCGCGCCTTCGATCAATCCGGGCAGGTCGGCGACGACGAAGGAGCGGCCGAAGCGGTCCTTGCCGCCACGGCCGGGCGCGCCGTCGGCTGAAACCACGCCCAGGTTCGGCTCGAGCGTGGTGAACGGGTAGTCGGCAATCTTCGGCCGCGCTGCGGAGATGCGCGAGATGAGCGTCGATTTCCCAACGTTGGGGAAGCCGACCAGGCCGACGTCGGCCAGCAGCTTCAGCTCGAGCCGCAGGCGGCGCTCCTCGCCGGGCCGGCCTTCCTCGGACTCCCGCGGGGCCTGGTGCCAGGGCTTGGTGAAATGCTGGTTGCCGCGCCCGCCGCGCCCGCCCTGCGCCACCACGCAGCGCTGGCCCGCGGCGGTGAAGTCGATGAGCTGCTCGCCGGTCTGCTCGTCGGTGACGACCGTGCCCACCGGGACCTGCAGGATCAGGTCGGCGCCGGAGTGCCCGGTGCGGTTTGAGCCCTCGCCGTGGCGGCCGCGGTCGGCGCGGAATTCGCGGTTGAAGCGGTAGCGCAGCAGGGTGTTGTCGTGCGGGTTGGCCTCGATGATTACGCTCCCGCCCGCGCCGCCGTCCCCGCCCGAAGGGCCGCCCCGCGGCACATACTTCTCCCGGCGAAAGGCCACGCAGCCATTGCCGCCGTTCCCGGCTTTGACATAGATTTTGGCTTCGTCAACGAACACAGTGTTCCGCGCTCCGGCTGAGAGGATACGACAGCCTCATTCGGAAGCATACGACATGATTATCCGCAAGGATATGCCAGCGCTTGCTCGAAAGCCAAACCAGCCGCGCGCGTCCGCCCCGAGCGTGCTGGACGCCGTGGATTGCGGTATACTTCCGCTCCAGGCGGGCACCAGCCCATGAAAGCCGCGACCAAAGGTATCGTACTCGGCAGCCTAACACTTGTTCTGGCTATTCCTGCGCAGGCGCAGCGCGGCGGCCACGGCGGCTTCTCTGGCCGCGGTGGCGGTGGCCGAAGCTCCAGCGGGCACGCATCCCGAGGCGCCTCAGGGCCGGCCGTAAGGCAATTCCGCCCCGCCCCCACGGCGCCCGTGCACGGGGTAATCAGCCGGCCTTCCCATGTCGTGATCTCGCAGGGAAATTTCGTGCCTACCCGCCGCGTCGTACAGCAGGGCTTCGTCGCTCATGTGCGCCACGTCCCCGTTCGGCGGCGGCCGTTTTTTGTGGACCGCCCGTTTGTGTTTTTCGGCTCCCATAGGTTCCATCATGGCTTCGGGTTTCCATTCTGCTCGCCGGTGTTTGGCATCGGCTTCTCTACGCGGCATTTCGGCGTCTTTCACAACGAGCTGGCCTGTTTCCCGCGGCCGTTCTTCAGCCCGTTCTTTTTCCCCTTCGCGCCGGTGGCGGGCTCGACCGTCTTCTTGCTGCCTCCTCCGGTGGTGTACCTCGAGGCGCCGGTCGCCGGAGAGCAACAAGTGGAGGAAGCCCCGACCGGCGAGATGTATGTGGTCGGGGCGGAGACTTTGCGGGCAGTTGAGCCGACTGCGGCCGAACCGAAGGTCGCTCGGCCCGTAACGCTGCTGCAATTGAAGGACGGCTCGATGTACGGGCTCACCGACTACTGGCTTGAGGACGGCCGCTTGCACTACATCACATCCTACGGCGGCGAGAACTCCCTAGCCATAGAACGCGTGGATCTCGACCAGACGGTCAAGCTCAACTGGGAGCGTGGCGTCGAGTTTGTCCTGCGGCCCAGGCCTTCCACTCGCTAGCCCGTTGGTATCCTCAGAAACTTGATCTCGACGTCATGCTGAGCCCTCCCGCCCCTGGCGGGACGAGCGAAGCATCTCCCCAAGGATTTTTCACCCCCGACAAGGTTGGGATCAGAACGGCGACCGCGTGAGACC
>JBASRK010000156.1:0-1999 GCA_049273775.1 Candidatus Acidiferrales bacterium | reverse complement strand
ACATAGCGGCCCTCGAGTCGCATCGCGGCTCGTTGGGCAGTTCCGCTGACTGGCCTGGTCTGGTTCTCGCCTCCGGCCAGCTCCGCCGCTGACACTTCTCCCCACTGGATGACTTCTGAGCGCTCGATGCGCTGTCTTTCCTGGCGCGCTACCCGTTCACGGTGAACCTTTTCAGGGTGAACCCGTTCGGCAGTTGCAGTACCGCGATCCTTCGCAGCATGCTGCCAAACCCTTATCACCGACTTTCAAACCGGAAATCCGGGTAATATAGAAGTGTGTCCAGGGCGGGTGTATTCCACCTTGTTCTTCTCTATGGCCTTGTCTTCAGGACCTCTGAAGCGCCGCTGCCTATTCAGACGATAAACCCGATGACGGTGATGTTTTCAACCGAGTCGGAAGAAAACCCCGCTTCAACCTGTGGTGCGGGACATTTCCGCTGGAAGGTAAAGATTCTTGAAGACGCTGACCGCGCACAGGTCAAATTGAGGGCCGTGCAAACAACCATTAAAGACCTCAATGCAGTTCCAAAGCCCGCAGAGCCATATCCAGCCAGCAATAGAATCAAGCCCTGGGAGTTGCAGGTCTATCGAGTGCGCGCGCGTTTAAAGGCGGTGCTCCCACCGGCAAGCGATGGAGATATTCATCTATTCCTCGAAGACCCGGACAATCCAGAGGAACACATCGTTGCAGAGATTCCTGCGCCAGAATGTGTCCGGGACGCAGTACGCGCAGAAGAGTATCGATTCGCGCGAAGGACTGCCAGCGCATTAAGAGTGGACAGCTTTGTCGAAGTAACTGGTCTGGGTTTCTTCGATAAGGTGAATGGGCTGCCCTTTGCTAAGGCTAGAAATGGGATGGAACTGCATCCGGTTTTCAACGTACGAGCAGTTCGCGACGGGGAAAAACCATCGTCGTAAGGCAGCAGCGGGAGTTGCGGTCACTGCTTCTTGCCTTCGCGGCGCCGGCCGCTGGGGCGGTGCAAAGCGAGGCGTGCAACTTTCCGGGCGAGGCGAGGCAAGGCTTGACACGGCGCCGCTGGCGCGGTAGGGTGTCGCGAAATTGCCCTGTATCCTGAACGGCAAAAGGAGGAAACATGCGTCGTGTCTACTTGATGGCGGCTCTGCTGTGCCTCGCGGCGGCCACCGCCTGGGCCCAGGACCCGGTGAAGGTTGATCCGAAGCACTACAAGGTCGAGGCGGAGAATGCCCAGGTGCGCGTCCTGCGGATTCTCTACGGTGTGGGCGAAAAATCCGTGATGCACTCGCACCCGGCAGCCGTGGCGGTATTCCTGACCGACGGCCGGACGAAGTTCACCTTTCCTGACGGCACTTCACAGGAGCGGGACATGAAGGCGGGCCAGGCAGTATGGTCGCCCGGGGAAACGCATTTGCCCGAAAATATCGGGGGCAAGCCGATGGAGCTGATCCTGGTGGAGATCAAGGGGACGCCGGCGAAAAAGCCTGCCGCTAAGGCGCCCGCGAAGAAGAAAAGCCAATAGAATAGCTCGCAGTCGCGGGGTGCCCCTGAATCGGCGCCGCGCGCCGCGGTCCACGGGTGTCATCCTCGGCGCGGTCCCGACCAGCTCGGGGCGGGCGAAGTATCACTCTTAGCTCCGATTCGCAGGAGGCGAAACTCGGCCGCTGGGCCGGCCGCTGTCGGTTGCTTGAAGAAGAGCAACGCGCGCTCGCGGGGCCGCGCCTGGCGAGCCGCATTGCGCACAAGAGTACATTCGTTCGATCCAGGCGGCGCAGCCTCGTACTATAATGAGGCGGCAGGTGGGTCTGGAGGTCTGTGTATGAAAGAACAAGACAATTCTTCGACGGTAGAGAGAGCCGTAATATCGCCGCTTCCTCCTAAGGAGCTCCGCCGCAATCGGCGCGTCAAAATCTCACTGCCAGCGCGCGTCCGCCCTTCGGACCCCAAATATAAAGAGGAAGTACGAACCACGTTGAACGCCTCCCGCGATGGCCTCTACTTCACCACCTGGGCCGAACACTAC
>JBASRK010000151.1:0-8111 GCA_049273775.1 Candidatus Acidiferrales bacterium | reverse complement strand
GCATTGACCCCATGCGACGCCGCGTCGAGTTCGCGCTGGTTTCCTCCGATCCGGCCGGCTCTGCGGCCCAGGCCAAAGCGATGAACTGAGGAAGGCTCGCGGGGTGTATCGCGGCGGCCTTCTCATTGTCGAGCGATTATGGTCTTTAGCTCGTTGTGAGGTGGACGTTGGCAATTCGTACCTGCCCGCTCTGCATGGCCCGGGTTCCCTCCGGCCTGGTGGCGGCCTATTCGGACGCGGTGGAATGTCCCGGCTGCAAACGGCAACTGGAGGTTTCCGCAGGCAGCCGCATGCTCGCGACAACGCTGGGGCTGCTGGCGGCGGCGTTAGTTTGGCGGCTGGCGCGGTCCGCGGGCGGCATGCTGGGCTGGGTGCTGCCGATGGTGTACGCCTTCTTTGCGTTCAGCGTGGTCGCGCCGGCGTTTCTGATGTTGACGGCCGACCTGCGACTGAAGCCTGCGGCGGCCGAACCGGAGCCTGCGGCGGGCCACGGTCACGCTGGGGCGTATCACTAGTTTTGCGCAAGCGGACGGGCAGACAGCCCACCCAATCGTACTATTGACCCATTCTTTACCCCCGCCCAGACTGGCTCTCATGGCACGGTATTCTGCCTTGCTCGGGCGGCGCGTCGAGGTGCACTATCGGGCCGGCGATATCTTCCTGCCAGCCACCGGCACCATCGTCGCCGACTCGGGGAAATCCATCTTCCTCGAAGAGCATTTTTGCCAGCGCGGCCAGGTGAAGACCTTCCGCTGGGAGATTCCCTACCAGTGCATCGTCCGGCTGACTGAGAATAGCGCCCCGCCGAATCCCGCAACCCAGTCTGCTGTCGCCAGCGCCGAAGCAGCGGCCGCACCAGCCGGCCCATTGCCGCTCAAGAACCGTCCCGAAGAAGCCTAGAAAATTACTTCCCCCAGGCTCTCAGGAAATCCCCCGGGGTCTGAAGCCCCGGGTACAGGCCCATGAAATTTCCTTTCTTACCTTCCGAGACAATCGTTATATTCACGGGGTCAGAGCCGCAACAGCAAAGCTGCGGAGCGCAATTTTTTCGTGGAGGCTTCTCGTGAAACCTACCGTGGGGATGATAGGGCTGGGGCTGATGGGCAAGCCGATGGCGGCGAACCTTCTAAAGGCGGGGTTTTCCCTCGTCGTCTGGAACCGGACGGGGGCCAAGGCGGAGGAGCTCGTGCGGGCCGGCGCCAAGGTTGCCGGCACGCCGCGAGAAGCCGCCGCCGCTTCCGACGTGCTGCTCACGATTGTGAGCGACCCGCCGGCGCTCGAAGCGGTGCTCTGGGGAGACATGGGCGCGCTCGGGGGCCTGCGCCGCGGCAGCACCTACATTGATTCGAGCACGGTCGCGCCGGCGCTGTCGCGCCGGATCGCGGCGGCGTGCGCTGAGCGCGGCGTCGAGTTCCTCGACGCGCCGGTCACCGGCGGCACCTGGGGCGCCGAGAAGGGCGAGCTGGTGTTCATGGTAGGCGGCAAGCAGGAGACGCTCGAGGGCGTTGCGCCAGTATTAGGCGCGCTGGGCAAGCGCTGGTTCTATCTGGGCCCTCACGGCGCCGGGCAGACGGTCAAGCTGGCGATGAACATGATCTTGGCGCTCCAGGTAGATGCGCTTGCCGAGGCGCTGGCGCTGGTAATCGCGGGGGGCGTGCCGGGCGAGCGGCTGGTCGAGGTGGTGCAATCGAGCATGGCGCGCTCCCCGCTGCTCGACATCAAGGCGCCGATGATGCTGGAACAAAAGTATGCGCCCAGCTTCCCGCTGCGGCTGATGCACAAGGACCTGGGCCTGGCGCTCGACCTCGCCAACCAGTTGGGTGTCGCGCTGCCCGCCACCGCTGCGGCGCGCGAAATCTACAACGCCGTCAAAGGCGCCACCAAGAACGAAGATCCTGACTACGCCGTCGTCGCCCGCTTTTGGCAGAAAGAATAGCCTTATCTTCACCCTCGGACTCGACGGAAGTAGGGCTACAGTTTGAAGTTAGCCTGCTCGCCTCCGGAGGTAAGCTTAAATTAGAGTTGACTTACATTTATAAATATGGGATACTTTTGCGTCGTTAGAATACTGCGCAGGGGGGTCCATGAAGACCGAGGTTTCCACGGTTACGACGAAAGGGCAGCTCGTGATTCCATCCAAGCTGCGGCGGAAGTTTGGCATCCGTAAGGGCACGCAGGTTGCTTTCGTGGAAGAGGATCATCGGCTGATTCTGCAGCCGCTAACACCCGAGTTCATCCACACCCTCCGGGGGTCTCTGAAGGGCGAGCCCTCCGCACTCAAGTCTCTTCTTGAGGACCGCAAGAGGGAGCGTGAACTGTGAAGAGGGTCGTCCTGGACGCCAGCGCGCTCATGGCCTTTTTCGAAGACAGGGCTGGGGCCGAGAAGATTGAGGAGTTCATTGGCCAAGCCGTCTCGGGGAAGAAAGAGCTGTTGATGAGCGTCGTCAATTGGGGTGAGGCATATTACTCAGTCTGGCGGACGAAGGGCCGCGAAGCCGCGGAGAAAACATTGGCCGAAATTGCGCAATTGCCAATCGAGGTTGTAGACGCTGACATCGAGTTGACCAAGCTCGCTGCCGAGTTTCGTGCGCAGCACAAACTACCGTATGCCGACTGCTTTGCTGCCGCTTTGGCTAAGCAGCGCAGTTCGACCTTGGCAGCGTCAGACCAAGATTTTCGGGTGATTGGCCGAGAGGTATCCCTTGAACTTATATAAGGATTCTAGATGACTCTGATGGAGTTGAGCAATGTCGACATCGCATTATATGCGCTTTACAAGCTTGGGGGAGATACTATGCCTGTTCATACAGAGGATATCGCCTTGAGATGCTTTGAGTTAGTTCCCGAGAGATTTTCGTGGAAGAAATACCCGCAGTATCCCGAATTGGACCCCGCACGATTTGCTCTGTTGGACGCTGCCAAGTCTGAATATGGGAAGCTTACTAGGCGGGTTTTGAGAAGGATAGCCGGGAGAACCCAGTCTCATTGGGTGGTGACGCCGGCTGGTGTTGACTACGTGCGAGAGCGGCTTGAGCTGCTAAGTCGGCTGGAAACAGGGCAGATAGTTGTTGATGCCGAACATACTGAGGAGGATCGTTTTGTCGCTCAGGTCAAGAAACACATTGGTTTCAGAAAATTTATCACAACTGGGGCATGTCAAAGTGTGGAGAAATATGAATTCACGGACCTCCTGCATTGTTCTCTTGACGCATCGCCCAAGGTCGTTCGTGATAGGTTCGAGCGTTTGAAAGCTAGAGCGGAGAAAGCGGGGGATGAGGAAGTGAAAAGATTTCTTGCTTCGTGCGAGGTCCATTTCGCTGGCATGTTCACCGGGTAGGGCAATCGGAGGAAAAGGCCATGCACGTCTTGGAGAGCGGGAGAATTGAATACACGGAGCGCGCGTTCGACCAAGATGCCGCCGCAGCGATGAGGGGGAAGATTGAGCGTGCTTTGGTTGAACTAATCACAAACAGTGATGACAGCTACGCCCTCCTCGAGGAAGAAGGGATTCGACCCAGGGGACTCATTCGGATTGAGATCGACCGGCATCGTTCAAAGCCTTGGAAGGTTGTTGTGCGTGACCGTGCCGCGGGAATGACGGTAGAGGACATGAAGAACAGGCTCTGCCGTGTCGGCGGACAGACAAGCGGCTTTGAACGAGGGGCCGCGGTGCGGGGAATGCTTGGTCGCGGGGCCAAAGACGTCGCCGCCTTCGGCTCAGTGATATTCGAGTCGATAAAAAACGATACGTATTGCCGTTGTTGTCTGACGAACAGAGGGCAGTACGAGATATTCGAGCCTGTTCCTACCACGGCCGAGATCCGTCGGGGCTTGCAGATTCCTTCGGGGTCAGGAACTGTCGTGACAATTGATGTTGGCCCGCAATTCGCTGCCCCGCAGCACTCTACTCTGGTGGAACGGCTTGCTGGTCACTATGCTCTCCGCGATATCTGTTCTGACCTGAAGCGGAATGTAGTTCTTGTAAACCTGAAAGAGCCTGGTCACAAGGGCGATCCGCTTGTTTACAAGTTTCCCACGGAAAAGCTTGTTCTAGAGGATGCGTTTGGTGTCGGTGACTATACAAACGGAAAAGCTCGGATAAAGCTCTTTCGGGCACCAGAAAGATTTGTCGAGGACCAAAACTCCCCCCATCGCCAAGGCGGAGTGCTGGTGAAAAGCGCACGCGCAATTCATGAGATAACGCTCTTTGGCTTCGAGGGCGACCCTTACGCTGAGTGGTTTTTCGGTCGTCTCGAATGTTCCTTCCTTGACGACCTGATCCGGGAATACGACAAATGTTTTGAAAAGGGAGCCATCTTCCCGCAATCCAACCCCACTCGAATTCTTCAGAGACAGAGAGATGGGCTCGTTCGAGAGCACCCCTTCACAATCCTCCTGTTCGCAGAAGCAAAGAAACGGCTGACAGTTCTGGTTGAACGGGAGAAAGAAAAAGACCAGGAGAAAAAGACTCGCGTCGAAAACGAGGAGACCACTAAAACCCTGCGCAGACTCGCCGCAGCGGCCAGCAAGTTCATGGCTGACAAGATGCAAGAATTTGAGATCGAGGCCACTGGGCGGCTGGGCGCGCTGAGAATGCAAGGTGATTTAGCGATCGTCCCCAGTGCCTGCGTCATTAAGCCAGGTGAGGTAAAGACGCTTTCCGTATTGGTGAAGAATGAGCTCGTGCAACGAGCAGGGGCAAGAGTTCAGCTCACTCAGGAAGGTGAAGGCATAGAGGTTATGAGTTCTGAGGTCCCCTTGGCACCAAGGCCAGATCGGCCAGACATCTCTTCCGGAACTTTCAAGGTTCGGGGGATAGCAGCAGGGAGTATGGTTCTCGTTAAAGCGTTTATAGGGGATGTGAGCTCTGATGCGCTGGTACAGGTGGAGGAGCGCAAGGAGGAAGAAATTAGGATTCCACCTGGCCTCTCGTTCGAGCACGACTCTTACCACGTGCGGTTCGGAAAGACGAAGAAACTTGTTCTCCGCGCGAAGGTCGTCGGTGAGGACCTGGAAGGTGTAACAGTGAATATCGCAAGCGACACCGCGGGTGTTCTTCCGCTTAAGCTTCTCGTTCCACTTCGCCTGAACGCCGGCCTTGCTTGTTTCACTGCGGAAGTTCCAGTGTCGGGGAAGCAACTCGGAGCAAAAGGAAAAATCCTCGCTCAATTGCGCGGATTTATCGCACAAGCAAAAGTGACCGTAGTTCAGCGAGACTTGGAAGGACCTTTTTCTTTCGAGATCAAAATTGTCAATGAAGATTTTGGGCCACAGCGGGCGACTTGGGACCACGCGAATGGAATCCTCAAAATCACGGCGCGACACAAATCCATTGGGCGGTATCTGGGTCGGGGGGAGGAACAATTTCCAGGCCAAGACAGGCCGTACTTTAAGACCATTCTCGCGGAGATTGTCGCGGACCAGGTGGTTAGACGCCTAATCGAGATTAGAGAGGAAAAGCAAGGGAAAGACGAGGATTTGGACGCACATGCGGTGTATGCGACGCACCAGAAGTACGTCGGCGAGTTCTTGCCGGTTGCCCATGAAATACAATTGCCGTCTTCGGAGCTCCAGAAGATTCGCTAGTCATGCCGCGCCCCTCCGGGGCACCAATTGACTCTTACGGCTTGGCGGTCGGCGGGAAGTAGCACAGGGGCAGGTCGCGGGAGGTACGTAGGCCCGCAGGCGCGTCCAGAATGGCAGGAATGGAATTCACCACCACGGCGGCGGTGGCGATATCGCCGTGGGTGCCGCCGGGAACCGTGATGCGGATGTTGGGTTGGCCAATGAGTTCAATCGTGTCGCTTGATTCCTTTGCGCCGACGTACATCTGAAGTTCCATGTAAATCTTTTCCTCGCCACGGGCGAGCCCGCGAGCGATCTGGTGAACGCCGGCGGCCTGGCCGGGCGCGACCTCAAGGAATTCGGTCTGGACGCGCTCGCGGGCGACGACGGGCTCGATGGATTCGGTGATCTCCTCGACGCCGAGCCCCAGGCCGTCGGAAACCATGGCCACCGATTCGGGCAGGCCGTGATGCTTGATCACGCCGGCGGCCACCTTTTCTTTGAACTCTTCGACGGAAATCCCCGCGCCAATTTTTTTCTGCAGCGGCAGGCGGCGCTTCGAAGCGTCCACGATGCGGACGGCTCTGGCGGCTTCGACGCGCTGCGAGACCGCCGCCAGCGTCAGTACGAGCTTGTCCATCACAAACCCGGGGTTCACGCCCGTGCCCACCAGCGCCACGCCCCAGGACTTGGCTTCGGCATCGAGTTTGGCGGCCAGTTCGGGATATTTCCGGAACGGATAAGCGAGCTCCTCGCAGGTGGAGATCACGCAGGACTCCGCCTCCAGACATTCCATCAACTGGTCGGCGACTTCCGGCAGATAGGACGAGGTGGAGTGGATCACCACGTCGGCCGATTCGGCCAGCACCGTGCCTGCATCGGCGGAGACGGTGACCCCCCATGGCGCGTCGGCGGCGCCGACCAACTCGCCCAGATCGCGGCCGGACTTGGCAGGGTCGGTGTCAATCGCGCCGATGATCTCGACGGCCTGCTTTTCGCGCATCAGGCGCAGGATGGCCGCGCCGATAGGCCCGACGCCGTATTGGACAGCGCGAATCTTCTTCTTCACGATGGGCTCCGTTGACGGTGAAGCGTCGCCGCGGCCGCGGGCGGTGCGTGGATTCGAGCAAACACCATAAAGGAAACAGAAGCTGCGTTCAACCCGATTCGCGCCACGGTTCCCTTGCCCCAGGCGCAGTGAGGCAGGATAATGCCGGATTCAGAGGTTCGCGGAGGTCTTGATGGGCGTCCAGAAGCTAACCGAGCAGGAAATCTCCGCCGAACTGGCGAAACTCAAGGGCTGGAGCATCCAGCAGGGCAAGCTGCACCGCACCTTCGAGTGCAAGGATTTCGTCCACGCTTTCGGCTTCATGACCAGCGTAGCCCTGGCCGCAGAGGCCATGGGACACCACCCCGACTGGTCGAACTCATGGAATAAGGTTGTCGTCGACCTCTCGACGCACAGCGTCGGCGGCCTCAGCAAGTTCGACTTCGAGCTGGCCGAGAAGATCCAGAAGATTTTCGGCGGTTAGCCGCCGAGTTCCAATCCTCGCCTGCTCACGCCATCTCACCGGCTCTGCCGCTGGCTAAGCGCTCTTGCTCAAACCGTTCCGAGTGGCCTCGGAAAGATACTTCGTCCGCCCAGGGCGGACTTAGCATGACAACGCCGAAGAATTCCGCGGACGATCAACCAGGCTTCAGGACTCAGCGCAGGTCGAGTTCCATAAAGAGCGTGCCGGCGACAGGGTTGAAGCGGTAAGGCTCGATCTCGCGAAAGCCCAGCGAGCGATAGAGAGCTGCGGCTTCGCCCATGGAAGGCAGGGTATCCAGACGCATGCGGGCGTAGCCGATCTCGCGTGCCGCAGCAATCAGCGCTGCGGCGATGGCCCGGCCGATTCCTTTTCCGCGAAATGCCGGGCGCACGTAGAGCCGCTTCATTTCGCAGACGCCCACCGCGAGTTTGCGCAGGGCGCCGCAGCCGGCCAGCTCGGCATCGTGGTAAGCCAGCAGCAGGCGACCGTCGGGCGGCGCGTAATCTCCAGGGAGTTCGGCGAGTTCGCGGTCGAAATCCTGGAAGGAAAGATCAATACCCAGCGCTTCGGCGTATTCCGTGAAGAGCTCGCGGGCCTCGGCGAGTGACTCCTGCGTTTCGGCTCTTACAATCCGCTTCATTGTTTCCCACCCGCTTGATTAAGAGCGCTGGAACAAAGAGACCGCAACAGCCATTTTGGACGGGCGGTGTCGCCCGACCGGCTGGAATCGAGCGGGTTTGATAGAATTAGGAGGCGGCAGATAGGAACCGCGGGAATCCATTCTTCATGCCACGACCAACCGAAGCACGCGAAACCCCAAACGTGGTGCGCAAGCCGAGTGAGGAGCGCGAGCGAATTTTCGACGCCTTTCGCCGGTGGGGCTATCTCGAAGCCGACCTCGACCCGCTGGGGTTCTTCCGCCCGCAGGCGCATCCGGAACTCACGCTCGGCGGCGAGCCTGCCGAGGCGGCGCGGCGCTGCTACTGCGGGGCCATCGGCGCGGAGTTCATGCAC
>JBASRK010000130.1:0-6458 GCA_049273775.1 Candidatus Acidiferrales bacterium | reverse complement strand
GAACCGGCCATCATTGTCGTTGATCACGAAAACCGTGTCGGAGCTAGACCACACCTCGAAGTTCCTACGCTGAACCATGGTGATCGGTCGAAACCCGACTTTTGGGTGCGAGCCACGCGGTGTCCATTCAAACTCTCCATCAAAGTCCCGGCTCGTGCCATACCACGTTCGAAATCCTTTTGGCTCGGCCAGATTCACGATTGCGTACCCAGGGTCATCGTTCAGCGTTGCTCCGCAGACGGGACAGCTATCGGCGGGCGGATTGGACGCATCAACGGCCTGGCAGCGCGCGCATGCCCCGATAGGAAGAGGTGGTCCTAAAGGATTCGGTACCTGTACCACCATTTGGCCCTGTGGCCGGTAATCAACGATGCCAACTGCAGTGTGAACGAGTCCATCCTTGACGGTCTCGGCGGAGGGCGCAAATTGACTAATGGCAATGTCAAGAGGCCGGTCCACTGTGTCTTCTGGAGGCCATGGTCGAGCCGCCGGCCGGTCGTAGTGCAAAAGACGCACGCGGGTTGGAAAGCCGAACATCGGCAGGGCACCGCGGTATGCGAGCCGTTTGCTCAGCGAGCGGTCGGGCAACATCGGGTCGTTGACGACTGCGTCCACAGCGCCGATCAGGTCGTTCTGGATGTACGCCAAGAGAGCTGGACGCTTCGCTCCCAGGATCGGGTCGGTGTATGTGAGAAGCGCATCGCGGGCGTGGGCGATCACATTTACATTATTCTGAATCCACGCAGCTACGAGTTGGCGGACTGTGGCGCCCGGCGGTGTTCCCGGTGCCGGATTGTTCGGCGGCTGGTTCCACGCGGCTGCATCCCCAAATTCGCCGTGGACATTATCGCCGCCTTCCCCCACAAACAAGCCCAAATCGAGGAATGCCTCGCGCATCACCTCCTTCGTGAGCACCCGCCTCAGGATCGTGTCCTGGCGCATATCCACGTACGGCGGCGGCGGGGGGTCTGCCGTTATGCGCACAGGTCGTTGGAAATAATAGTCGTCGTGGCTGCGCCCCCTGCACAATGTCAAAGCAATCGATAACCCCCCGCCGCGCCTGCCCGCGCGTCCGACGCGCTGCTGGTAGTTGAATCTCATCGGCGGCATGTTTGCCATCATGACCGCCAGCAGCGATCCGATATCTACGCCGGCCTCCATTGTTGTGGTGACGCTGAGCAGATCGATGATATCCGCGAGCGGGATTTCCTCCGCGGGGAGCCAGATATCTTGAAACAGCCGTTGCCGCTTTCGGGCGTCTGCTGTCTTCGTTTGGCCCGTCAGTTCCTCGCAGTTGAGGCGGGATAGCGGACCTGCCTGCGTGGCAAGGAACGTGTAGTAATCAGGCGAGGCTTGCGCACTACCGAAAAGTAGCGGGGGGCCGAGTTGTGCGAGGCACTCCGTGCAGACCCCTCCGGATGGGTGCAGGTGGAGCCGGCGGCAGTCCGGGCATTCATAGATTTGCTCGCCCGGAGGCATTAAACAGAGGCCCTGCATCCGAATAACGCTGGAAATGACGCAGCCGGTTGTTGCGAGACAGTTCAGCGCCTGGTTGGAGAAATCGTTAGGGTCTCGACCGTGGACTTGGGCAATTGCGTTCAAATAGGCGGCAATGAAGGCTGGTGGAGTGTCTTGTGTGAATGAATTGTGTGTATCAATGCGTCGCCGTTGCCCCAGGAGCCGGATAACGCCATCCGCGGCCTCCTGCACAAGCTGATCCGGCTGGGCGAATCTAGCTCTATCGGGTGTTGCGTAGGCTATCAGCAGCGACTCGAGACCGCGGCCAGACGCGAAGATAATGTTAATGAGTTCAGCGACCGCCTGTTGTTGGATACGACCGAGATGCTGTTGCTGAGGTTGAGTCAGTACAGCAGCCGTCTTTTCGGTAACTCGGCCGCTGGCGTTCCAGTGGTATAGATCGTGCCACGATCCGATCCGTCTCTCCCAATCAGTCCACAGCTGGCGTTGCCCGTATCCGCCCGGATTCACACCCAGAGAGAGAAGGCTGGATCCTACGCTCGCTGAAAGTTCGGTAAGTCGGAACGGGCCGTTTGCCGCGCGATTTAGGACCTGCTGCGCGGCCTGCTGGGCCGTGAGTGTCGCATGTACGGGCGACGGAAGGTTGGCCGTGTGCGGACTTGCCGCCATTATGATCGCCGTCGCATCGTGCGGATGCGACGCGCTGAACTCGACCGCCAGAGCGGCTTCTTCCGGCGACAGCTGTTGGCCTTGCGCCTGTGCATTAAACGCGAGCGCACCTCGTCCAGCACTGGCAATACCAGTCGTGAGCGCTTGGCGCACGGCATCTCGGTAATGAGCAACGCGCATGCCCGCCGATATCTTCGCTGCGTCCTGGCGACTGTCCGAAAAAACGACGAGCTTGCGGTTATTTCTCTCTGCCGTATGTGGAATTTGCCGCAGCAGCGTGTCGCAGAGCACCTGACTGATCTTTTGAAAGCCGGTACGCTGTGTTCTGATCGGAGAGCCCAGCGGCCGCCATGACCAATCCGCATCACACCGGGGGCACTTCGCTGGATACGGCTGTGCCGCGCTCTCGACACTTGGTGGGTTGGGGCCGTGCATCGGAGGCACGTAATACAGGTAGCCGTTAGCGCCACCCAGCTGAACCAAGCCGCTGTTTGGGGAGTATTGAGCCATTCGCCAACGTCGGCTGACGCCATCCTGCGTCCACTGCGGACTTGCAGGAGTTATGCCTGGCTGGGCAGGCCAGAAGACTGCGTAGCTCAGGTAGTCGCGCTCGAAACTCGCGGCATCGGCCGACGCTTCAAGATCGGGATGCTCGGGGCTAAGGAGCCATTCGTTGGGATTTGGGCTCTCTTGCCTATAGCCACCATAGAAGATTTCGCCGCACGACTCGCAATACAACAGTTCCAGTACGCGGGAGCCGCAGTCGCAGGTAAGTCTGGGCACGTAGTGCAAACGCCCAGCCGGGCATTGCGTTTGCCGCGGTGGGGCAGCATTGCATTGCGCGTTAGTGCAGATCCACATGCCCTGCAAGTTGCGGAAGAAGATGTGACCGCGCATTACGAGAGGGGCTTCTCCCGATGCATGCCGCGCATGCGACAGACCGGTCAATAACCCAGCTACGGCTTCGGACGCTTCGGGTTCGGGGAGCGCGGGGAATAGGAACTGCGCAATCTCGCTTGGCGTGCGCGGCACCGATTCGGTTAGATCTTCTCGGGAAGCACAGGCAATCCGGATGGCGTCGGGTGCCTGGGCATGTACAAGCGCTGTGGCGATGATTTCCGCGGTGGTCGCGCCCGGGACGATTGGACCACGGATAGCGGTGTTGAAATTGTGGGCCGCTAAGTCTTCGATTGTACCGGATGCCGCCATAGCACATTGCTGTAATTCTCGAAATGCCGTCGCGTGGGCTGCAATCGCAGTGACGGCATTCGGATCAGGCGGTTGGATGTCGCCGCTAATAACCCTAAACCGGCTTCGGTTCCGGCCGAAGAAGCCCTCCAGATAATCTAGTCCGGAAGGATCATCGTTGAGTGAGGCACTGGAGGCGATGATGCGCAATTGGTCGGAGTCCGGCGGGAGGTTCAGCCGGTTGTAGAGCGCGCGTAGGAGATAAGCGACTTCGGTTCCGGCAGTGCCGCGGTAGGTATGCAGCTCATCCACAATCAGGTGGAACACGTTCGACGGATCTTCTTCCAACCATTCGCGTGTCCGGCGAAATATGGAGGCTTCAACATCCCGCATGAGCATGATGTTCAGCATGGAGTAGTTAGTCACCAGGATATCGGGAGGGCTATCCTGCATGTCCCACCGTGACCACATTTCACTCCCGTCCAGATTCTGTAAAAAGCGTTCTGCCAGCGAGCCGACAACAAGTTGTGCATTTCGATCGATGCCCCGGAGTTCATCCCGCAGTTGGGCAAGTTTATTCGCCCGGCTGCCGGAGATGGGTGTGCGTCCCGTGTAGCGCCCGAAGTAAAAGCGATTGCCACTTCGTTGACTGTTGAGCCACGTTACGACGCTCGGTCCGTCGAACCCGTCTCGAAGGCGGCCGAGTTGGTCTTCGACAAGCGCATTGAGGGGATACAGGATGAGTGCCCGCATAGCAGGACGGCGGGTTTCATGGGCGCGTTGACTGATCCGCGGAGCCCATCGGCGTTGTTGCCCATGCATTGCGAAATGCCGCCACCAGTCTCGTCGCGCATCGGGATTCGCCGGCGCAGACCAGTGAGCGGACTCGCGAATCAACGCCGCTGCAATGGGAAGAAAGAAGCATTCGGTTTTGCCTGATCCTGTACCCGTTGTCACAATGACATCGTGACGGTGAACGGTTGACGCAACGAACGAATCGCGCTGGTGCGTATACGGTCGGCGCACAGACGGAAACAGACCTAGCCCAACGAACTCGGCGAAGTCGGTGGCCAGCCGGGGCGACCAGACGGGGTCGAGGAACGCGTGGGCCAGCTGGTCGAAGGTTTCGTTGCACTTTGCGTACGCGGGGACGGCTTCAATTAGTGGATACCGGTAAATGCGACCATCTTGGTCAACGAGCCGTTGTCTCTCTTGGACAAGATTGGGGTAGCGCAGGTCAAAGGGGCTGTCCAAGTACCGTAGGTACATCTCCCGCAAACTGTTGAATACAGAGATCGGGTCTCTCATGACGCCTTACTGCCTCAGGAGTGCTGCGGTTGTCTGTGCGATTGGTTTGCTAACGTTTTGGTAGATGAGCCTCGCACTCTCGATACCCGGGATCAGACCTTCGCATAGTGTTAATGCCCGATCCACTAGAAGAGGCGGTCGGCACGAAACGGGCACTGCAAATATTTGATGCACTGTATCATGTGAAATAACGCGGCGGCGTGCTTTTCTCAAGACGATGTATTTGCCGACCTGGACCGATATCTTGTACGCTCGCCCACGGAACTGAAGGTAGTATTGTGGTTGGTATCCCATTTGAAAACGGAAAAGGCCAAAAGAAGCAGACCGCGCCCCACTGGGCGTAGTTGCTATCCACTCTAGTCTTTGCGCCGAGAAGCGCGTTACTTCCCAATCGTCTCCGAACGGAAATTCTGCCGGTGCTCGAAGCTGCCAATCATCAACTGGGGGAATGGCAGCCAATAACATGCGGGCTGCCTCGGGCTGAAAATACAGTCCGCAGTCGTGTGTAAGTTGTTTGAGCTGCTGTTGCTCGCTTGCGATAATTTCGATCCGATCAGGGCATTCAAGTTGGCTGGTCACATTGATGCGGAGATCTGCGGTCGCATCTTTGATGCGGGCTAAGAGTTGGTCGGTGCGGGCTCCACAGAGTATGCCCACGGCCGCGTTGTGATAGGTCCTGCATGACAGTGTGGGCGGTACGACGCGCCAGCCATTGGGAAATTCTCTACGAAAGAACTCCACGTGCCCAAGGCGTTCCAGATTTAATCGGATGCGGTGATGAACAGGAAGATCTTCAATTCCTGACACATCGTCTATATCGTCGCCCTCGCCGTTCGGTTCGTCAGTCGCCACCATTTCGTCAATCGTGCCACGGTAGCGGCTCCATGTGCCCGAACCCTTTGCCGAGAGCCACAGCAAGAAATCATTCACGTTCATCGAAGTTCTTTCTTCAACTGGCGCGCCTCGTTCTTGTAGTTCTCCCAAAGCCGCTTCGTGTCCGCAGTGTCTGGCTCGATGCGCAGCCGCTTGTACGATGCCTCGAGAATGGCATAACACCAGCGAAGGCTTGCGCGTCGGCTAGCCTTGCTTAGTGCTCCTCTTTCAGCATGCACGTTGTGAGGATGGACCAGCCTTATGCTCGCGGCTGACCTGTCGGACTGCAGCGGAGACGAGGGCAGCGCCCAAACAACAGGGAAGTCAGCTATTGCGAGAAACTCCGGTGCCATTACATCCTGCTGTCGCGGTATCAAAATGATTTGTCCGGGAGCGGCACCGAGGAAGCACGTATTCGCCGCTGTGGACAAGAGCACCGTCTGTGCTCCGTTACGAGCCGCCACAACGGGTCCGCAGATTGTCACGGAATGGTCGCCGACCTCGTCCCACCGTGGCTGGTAGTTGAAAGCTTCAAAGGTACCCCACTCCTCGATGCCGTCCACGAGGTTGTAGGATTGAACCACACCGCCGCAAGACACCGTGTGCTTCCCCGGTTCGTCCCAACCTGCAGCCTGATGGTTGCCGCCATCGTGAACGGTAGTGGGGCGTGCGTCAATCAGCACTTCTAGTTCGGGAGCCGCGCCCTTTACGCTAATTTGTGGAGGATGTCTATAGAGCCAATTGGCGTGATCGAGCCGGATACCACCACGCAAGACGATCTCTATTTCGTGTAGGGGGCGCAGGACGTTGAAGATTCCGGCGGCGTTATCATGAAGCAGGGCTGTCTTGGGGCGAACGTTCCTAAAGAGCACCCAGCCGGAAGACACGCCTTTTTCAGCATCAATAACTACCAGATTATAACACCCTGCATCGCCTAAGGC
>JBASRK010000097.1:0-23200 GCA_049273775.1 Candidatus Acidiferrales bacterium | reverse complement strand
GGTGAGTTCTGCTCGTGCGGGCGGCCGCGGCCGCCCGCAAGGCTACCCGCTTGTGGTCGAAGCGACCGGCTCGCCTTCGGGTCTTGCGCGCGCCCGGCAGTTGACCGCGCCCCGCGGCACGCTGGTGCTAAAATCCACCTTCCACGGCGCCGCGCCGGTCGAGACCTGGCCGATTGTGGTACACGAGCAGACGCTGGTGGGCTCGCGCTGCGGGCCATTTCCTCCTGCGCTTAAGCTGCTGCGCTCGGGACGGGTGGACCCGCGGCCGCTGGTCTCACGCATCTTCCCGCTGCGCGAGGCACCCGCGGCCATCCGCTACGCCCAGCGCCGCGGAGTTTTGAAGGTCCTCCTGAAGCCGTAGATCCGGGAAGGCTCGCCGCAAAGACGCAGCGGAGAATTTGAAAATGGAAAAGAAAAAAAGGACGCGGGCAGTTCACAACGGAAGCCTGCAAACTGACCACTGAAAACCTGCAACTGTAAACTCTGGATTGCCAACGTCGCCTTGACTTTGGCGGAAGCGCCTGCCTACACTCGAAGATCCCGCTCACGCCGATGGCGAATTCTGAAGGAAAAATCATCACGGTCGGTGTCACCGGCGCCTCCGGGGCCATCCTGGCGCACACCGCGCTGCGGTTGCTCGAGGCCGACCCGCGGGTGGCGCGTGTCCACCTGGTGGTCACCGAGACCGGCATGCGGCTGTTCGCGCACGAGCTGGGTATCGTCGCGCCCGACCCCAAGCAACTCCCGACGCTGATTCTTGGGACTCGCGCGACCAAAATCGAACTGCTGCCCAACAAAGACGTCGGTGCCTCGATTGCCTCCGGCAGCTTCCCGGTGGATGCGATGGTGGTGATCCCCTGCTCGGTGGGCACGCTCGCCGCGATTGCCGGCGGTTCGAGCGAAGACCTGCTGGCGCGCGCCGCAGACGTGGTCCTGAAAGAAGGCCGCCGGCTGGTGCTGTGTATCCGCGAAACGCCGCTCAACCGCATTCACCTGAAAAACATGCTGCGTGCGCAGCAGGCCGGCGCAGTCATCATGCCGGCGATTCCGTCCTATTATCACCAGCCGAAAACCATTGATGACCTGGTCGAGCAGTACGTGTGTCGCGTGCTGGCGCAGCTCGGCCTGCCGCAGGAAAAGCAGTACCAGTGGAGAGGCCAAGGCAAGGGCAAAGCGCAGGAAGCGTAGCGGGGCTCGAGGAGAATTCGGGCTCCAAAGTTTCAACACAGAGATGCGGCGAGCCGGAGGGATAAGAATGAAGGAGGTGCCTTTTCAAATTCTTCTCTGTGTCCGCTGTGTCTCGGTAGCCTGTGTATTTAGTCTTTTCCCCTAAAATGGCTGCCAGCAAAATTCGCACCGTGCTCGAGATGATCAAGTTCGAGCACTCCGTGTTTGCCCTGCCGTTTGCATTGACCGCGGCGCTGCTGGCGGCGCGCTACGCCGGCGGCTCACCCGGCTGGCCTGAGCCGCGACAGATTCTCTGGATCGTTGTGGCCATGGTCGGCGCGCGCTCGGCGGCAATGACCATGAACCGAATAGCGGACCTGCACTACGACCGCCTGAACCCGCGCACGCAGCAGCGGCCGCTGGTGACCGGCGCGCTTACGTTGCGGTTTGCCTGGGTCTTCGCGCTTGCCTCTTCGGCTGTGCTGGTCGTGGCCGCCTGGCAGCTCAACCCGCTGGCCTTGAAGCTCTCGCCCGTGGCGCTCGCGGTGGTGTTTCTCTATTCCTATACGAAGCGCTTCACCGCGTGGTCGCACCTGGTGCTGGGCTTCTGCCTGGGGATGTCGCCCGCGGCGGCGTGGATCGCCGTTTCGGGTGCGCTCGACCCGCGGATGCTGATCCTCTGCGCTGCGGTAACCCTCTGGGTGGCGGGTTTTGACGTGCTCTACGCTTGCCAGGACATCGAATTCGACAAGCGGGTGGGCCTGTACTCCATCCCGAAAAGATTCGGCGTGGCGGGCGCGCTGGCCATCGCCCGCGGAATGCACATCTTGATGGTGGCGTTGCTGGCGTGGCTGGCGGTGAGTTTCCACCTACCCTGGCCGGCGTGGGCGGGGATCGCTGCCGTTGCGCTGCTGCTCGCCTACGAGCACTCGCTGGTGAAGCCGAACGACCTGAGCCGAATCAATGCTGCGTTTTTCACCGTGAATGGTTATATTAGTCTGCTGTTCTTATTGTTCTGGGGTGCTGCGGTGGCGGTCTCGCGTCCGTAGGCGGCCCGTCGTCCGGATCAACATGGCTGAACTGGTGATGGATGATGCGCGGCTGAAGCCCGTGGCCAAAAAGGTCCTGGCGGGCGAGCGCCTGGGCTTCGACGACGGCATTGCGCTCTACCGTTCGAGCGACCTATTGGCCGTGGGCTGGCTGGGCAACCACGTCCGCGAAAAGCGCCACGGCAACGTCTGCTACTTCAACGTTAACCGCCACATCAACCCCACCAACGTCTGCGTGGCGCATTGCCGCCTGTGCGCTTTCGGCCGCAGCCCCGATGCTCCCGGCGCGTACACCTTTGCGCTCGAAGAGATCTTTGCGCGCGCCGAGCAAGGCCTCCGCGAAGGCGCCACCGAGTTTCACTTGGTCGGCGGCCTGCACCCGGACCTGCCGTTCCATTATTTCCTAGACCTGATGCGAGGACTCAAGCAGCGCTGCCCGAGCGTGCACCTGAAGGCGTTCACCATGGTTGAGGTGGGCTACTTCGCGCGCATCGCCAAGCTTTCCATCCGCGATACTCTGCTGGCCCTGAAGCAGGCCGGCGTGGACTCGCTGCCCGGCGGCGGCGCCGAAATCTTCAATCCGCGGGTGCGCAAAGTAATCTGCGACCACAAGGTTTCCGGCCAACAGTGGCTGAACATTGCGCGCACGGCGCACCAGATCGGCCTGCGCTCGAACGCCACAATGCTTTACGGCCACATCGAGACCGAAGAAGAGCGTGTCGAGCACCTGCTGCTGCTGCGCGAGCTGCAGGACGAGACCCGCGGCTTCGTCGCCTTCATCCCGCTGGCCTTTCATCCGGAACACACCGCGCTCAGCCACCTGCCCAAGCCAACCGGCTTTGCCGACCTGAAGAACATCGCCATCGCGCGCCTTCTGCTCGACAACTTCGACCACATCAAAGCCTACTGGATCATGCTCACGCCGCGAATTGCGCAGATCGCGCTGCGCTTCGGCGCGGACGACATTGACGGAACCGTCGTCGAGGAGAAGATTTACCACGACGCCGGTGCCACCACGTCGCAGTTCACCCCCCGCGCCGAGCTCGAGCGGCTGATCCGCGAAGCGGGGCGCAAGCCGGTTGAGCGCGACACGCTCTACCGGCCGATTGACCGGTCGAAGCTGCCGGCGCCCGCTGGGCCGCGCCCCGACGTTACCCTCACCCTCGACGTCTAGGCCCCGTTGTGGGGGGAAAATCAGTTGACCCCGCTGCGGGGCGTAGTACACTCGCGCCCGCATATTCCCTGGCGGTGGTTGAATCCAGAATTTCTCTTGCTCGCTGAGGAAAACGCAGAATTGGCAGTCGCTTCCGATATTCCTGCAGCCAATTACGCTCAAACGCCCGACGGAGGTGGGCGATGATGAAGAAAACTCTCTTTCTGTTGTGCGCAATAGGTCTCGTTTTGCCCGGCGCGACTGCGGCCCTGGCGCAGGCTCAGGCGCCTGCTCCCATGGGGCCGCCCAAGGTCCTCCAGATCATCCGCGAGGAAGTGAAGGTGGGCAAAGGGTCCGCGCATGAAAAGAACGAGGCCGGCTATCCGCGGGCCTTTAAGAAAGCGAACTGGCCGACCACCTTTCTGGGGATGGCTTCGATCACCGGCCCGAGCGAGGCTTGGTTCCTCATTCCCTATGATTCCTTCGAGGCCTGGGAAAAGGACCGGCAGGCCATCGAAAAGAACACGGCGCTTATTGCCGAACTCAACCAGCTCGACGAGAAAGATTCCGAGTTCGTCTCCGGGTTGCGCAGCCTGGTCGCCGTCTACCGCGAAGACCTGAGCTATCGCCCCGGCGTGAATATCGCGCAGATGCGCTACTTCCGGATCCTCACGTTCCGGGTGCGGCCGGGCCACGAAGCCGATTTCGCGGAAGCGGTGAAGATCGTACGCGCGGGCTACGAGAAAGCCGGCGTGGAAATCCACTGGGCTGTGTTTCAGATCTCGTCAGGCATGCCGGGCCCGACGTTCCTGGTCTTCGCGCCCACGAAGTCGCTGAAGGAAGTAGACGTCCTTGTGGCGCAGGCCCCGAAGGTCCAGGAGGCCGAAGGCGAAGATGGCGTGAAAAAACTCCAGAAACTGGCGGCAGATGGCTACCTGACCATCGAGTCGAACATCTATGCCTTCAGCCCGAAGATGAGTTACGTCTCGAAGGAAATTGCTGCGGGCGATCCGGACTTCTGGACGCCAAAGCCCAAGGCAGCCGCGAAACCTGCGGAAGGCGCTTCGGCGGAGAAGAAGGAGACGAAGAAGCCCACTGCGCCGCCCAAGAAGGATGCCGCCAAGAAGGCCCCCGGGCAGTAAAGATCTCGCAATGGACCTCAGCTAGTAGAGCGACGCGACTCCAGAACCCCGGGGCCGCATCGCTTTTCTAGCGGTCTTCTTCCTGTGGTCGCGGCGGTGGCGCCGCAGCGGGCGGCGGGCCGTTGGGCCGTCCCATCCTCCGCCGCTCCATCCGCTCATGTTCCTGTTGAATGCCCTGGAGCTTCTTCCACTGTTCGACGGTGAGCACGCGCCGGATCGAGAGCATCATCAGGGCATTGGCTTTCTCCAGACGCCCGCGTGCGGCCAGCACCTGATCGATCTGCGCGCTCACTTTGGCCTCGTCCGGCTGGTCCGCCTCGATTAATGGCTGCAGGCGCGCCTCCTGCTTCTCAAGTTCTGCGCGCAGGTCAATCAGCTTCAGCCGCTGCTCGAGAAAGGTCTGCTCGATCTGGTTGGCCTGCGCCTCATTGAGCTGCAACTCGCGCACGATCTCCGAGTTTTTCCACCATTTCCCGAGGTCGGGCGGGTGCGGCGGCCCCGGCGGCCCTTGCGCCGCAGCCAGGCACGGCGCAAGCAGCAGTGCGAGAAGCGCCGCTCTGCTCATTTTCATTGTGGTTCTCCTTTCGTCTCTCGCGTTCTCTGCGCCCCGGAGGCGAAATGCGGCTAAGGGTTCGACAGTGATTCTGCGCTGCGGCTGACTTCCTGCGCCAGCAGCGCCGCAGGCTCGAGCGCCCGCGGCAGTTCGCGCCGCACCGAGCGTTGGACGTCCACCAGCAGCGTCTGGTCCGCGTCGGCCTGAGCCATGGGCTCAGGCGACGGCGTTTTTTCGATCAACAACGCCGCAGCGAGCACTGCGCAGGCTGCGGCTACGGCCCAGACCAGCCGGCGGGGAACCGGTCGTCCACTCCAACGTCTGGCGATGGCGGTTTGCTGCGCTTGCCAGAAGCCTTCGGGCCGCTTGGCGGCTACCCGGGTCGTCTCTGCGTACCGTGCCAGCACCAGCCTCAGGCTCTCGTGTTCTTCGCGGCAGGCTGGGCAGGCAGCGAGGTGCCCGCGGGCGGCGTCGGCGCCCCGGTCGAGTTCTTCCAGGAGTTGTTCATCGGTCAGATGTGCTTGCATGGGGTCCGTTCTCCTTGAGCTGCTTCCGCAGAGCGCCCAGTGCCCGAGCGAGGTGCGCTTTCACCGTGCCCACTTCGAGCGACATCGCCTGCGCCACCTCTTCGAGCGTCATCTCCTCGGCAAAGCGCAGGACGAAGGCGGTGCGCTGCTGTACCGAGAGCCCCTCCACAGCCGACCAGACGGCCTGAAGCTGCTCGCGGACTGCGAGCTGGAGCTCGGGCGAAGCCCGCGGGTCGGCCAGATCGTCCGCAATGGGCGCAGCGGCGAGCGCGCCCTCGGGTTTCGCTCCGGCGCACAGGCGCCGCCAGAAAGCAGCTCGCCGGTTCCGGCCGTGGTCGGCGGCCAGGTTGACGGCAATCCGCACCAGCCAAGTGCCCACAGTCGCTTCCCCGCGAAAGCTCCTGCGATGCCGGTAGGCGCGAAGGAAACACTCCTGGGTGAGCGTGGCGGCGGCGTCGGGGTCGCGCACCAACCCGAGCAGCACACGGTAGATGCGCCGCTGGTGCGCACGCACGATTGCGTCGAACTCCTCGGCGGCAAGGCCCTGATTCGCTCGCGCTGCCTGCCCGGCGCGCAATTGCGGCGCCAACGCTCCCAGCGGTGTCAGTGTCGTCTCCAAGTTTCGCCGCAGCCTCTTCTATCTGCTAAAGACGATTTTCCGCCTGCCGGGTTTACACAGGGGCTAAATTTCTATCCTGCTGGGGACCAGTGCTGCGCAGGCACAAATGTAACTTTAAGGGCCTTCGTGAATCCAATGTTGTTACGAGGTTTATTTCGCGGAAGCCAAATAGTTTGAACTGACTGAAGGAGCGAACATGAAAGCAGCGGTTGTTCCTGCAGCGCAGAGCAAGTGGGAAATCCGGGAGGTTCCCAAACCCGAGCCCGGGCCCAATCAAGTCCTGATCAAGGTTCGCGCCAGTGGCATCTGCTACACCGATGTGCACCAGACCGAGGGCTCGCTGCCCGGTGCGTTTCCCCGTATCCTCGGGCATGAGCCGGTTGGCGAGATCGTGGCCGTTGGCCCTGGCGTCACCACGCGCAAGGTCGGCGACCACGTCGGTGTGCCGTGGATGCAGATGACCTGCGGGCGGTGCGAATGGTGCAAACGCGGCAAACCCATGTTCTGTGCGCAGCTTACCGGCACGAGCGGCACCGCGCCGGGAGGCCACGCCGAATACATGCTGGCGTACGCCGGGGCCGCCATGCTGCTGCCGGACGGACTCTCCTACGAGCAGGCTGCGCCCATCTTCTGTGCCGGTTATACCGTCTGGTCGGGCCTGCGCTGGGCTGACCCGCAGCCCGGCGAGCGCGTGGCTGTGGTCGGCATCGGCGGGCTGGGTCATCTGGCCGTGCAGTATGCCAAGGCCGCGGGTTTCGAGACCATCGCCATTTCCCGCTCGCCCGACAAAGACAAACTCATCCGGCAGTTGGGTGCCGACGAGGTCGTCCGCGACGCCCCGGGTCTGGTGCGCGCCGGTGGCGCCGATGTGATCCTTGGCACCAGCAACTCCACCGACGCCATGGCCGAGACGCTCCAGGGGCTGCGCCCCGACGGGCGGCTGGTCGTGATGGGTTACGACCCCAAGCCTTTGCAGGTCTCCCTGGGCGACCTCATCATGCGGCGCCTCCGCATCCTGGGCAGCCAGCAGAATGGCGCGGAATACCTCTACGAAGCGCTGGATTTTGCCGCCAAGGGCAGAGTCAAAGTGATCGCAGAGACTTACGCGCTCGACGAGATCCACCGCGCTTACGAGCGCGTGAGGAATGGGCAGGTACGCTTCCGCGCTGTGGTGACGAATTGAAGATCCAGCAGTAGCCCTCGCAGCGTTAAACGATAATTTGCGCTGGGAACGGCTTTCTGGTTTCATCTGGCGTAGCGACAGTCGGAGAAATCGATGAAAGCGATTCGCGTGCGCGAGTTCGGCGGCCCTGAGGTGCTGCGATTGGAAGACGTGCCGGAGCTGCGTCCCGGCCCCGGCGAGATTGTAGTGCGGGTGAAAGCGGCCGGAGTGAACCCGGTGGACGCCTACATCCGTTCCGGGACCTATGCGCGCAAGCCCACCTTGCCGTATACGCCGGGGATGGACGCCGCCGGCGTGGTTGAATCGGTGGGAGAGGGCGTCGCGCGCGTGGCCGCAGGCGATCGGGTGTATCTTGCCGGGACACTCAGCGGCGCGTATGCCGAACAGGCGCTTTGCAGCGCATCGCAGGTGCATCCCTTGGCGCAGGCGGTCTCGTTTGCGCAGGGCGCTGCGGTCAACATCCCGTATGTCACCGCCTACCGCGCTCTGTTCCAGCTTGCCCGGGCTGTCCCCGGAGAGAGCGTCCTGGTCCACGGCGCAAGCGGCGGGGTGGGCATCGCCGCGGTGCAACTGGCGCGCGCCGCGGGCATGCAGGTGTTCGGGAGCGCCGGCACGGCGAAAGGCCGCGAGCTGGCGGGGCGCGAGGGCGCCCACCACGTGCTGGACCACAGCGCGCCGGACTATCTCGAGGGGCTGCGCGCGCTCACCGGCGGCCGCGGCGTGGACATCATCCTGGAGATGCTCGCGAACGTGAACCTGGGCAAAGACCTGCAAATTCTGGCGATGGGCGGGCGCGTGGCGCTGATTGGCAGCCGCGGAACGGTGGAGATCAATCCGCGGGACGCCATGGGCCGCGATGCGGCAATTCTGGGGATGAGTGTCTGGAATATCCCTGAGCGGGAAATGAGCGGCATTCACGCGGCGCTGGTCGCAGGCCTGGAAAATGGCACGCTGCGCCCAGTGGTCGGCCAGGAACTGCCGCTGGCGGAGGCGCCGCGGGCGCACCAGGCGCTGATGCAGCCTGGCGCCTACGGGAAGATTGTCCTGGTTCCATAAAGCGCGGTTGAAGACTCCTGGAGGGCATCCATGCCAACATGCACACATCTCGATCAGATCAGGAAGGTCAAGCCGAGCGCAAAGGGTTGCGAAGAGTGCCTGAAGGCGGGCGACACCTGGGTGGAATTGCGCTTGTGCCTGACTTGCGGGCAGGTCGGCTGCTGCGATTCTTCCAAGAACAAACACGCGACGAAGCATTTCCATGCCACCAAACATCCCATCATTCAGTCCTTTCAGCCTGGCGAGGACTGGCGATGGTGCTATGTGGATGAGACTTATGCATGATTTCGGCAGAACCCTCGCGCCATCCCGGGGAGAACCAGAATGAGAATCCTCGTCGCGATTCTGGGTATCGCTCTGCTGTTGATTGTCCTCTGGGACGCCTTCGAGACCATCGTTCTGCCCCGCCGCGTCACTCGCAAGCTCCGGCTGACGCGGCTGTTCTATCGCGCGACGTGGCGACCGTGGCGCGCCGTGGCGCGGACGCTGCCCAACGCAAAGCGCCGGGAATCCTTTCTCAGTTTTTTTGGTCCCCTGTCGCTGCTCTTTCTTCTGAGTGTGTGGGCGGCGGGACTGATCGTTGGATTCGCGCTGCTGTACTGGTCTATGGGCTCGGCGGTGATTCTCTCGGATGGCAGGGCAAACTTTCTCACGGACCTCTACCTGAGCGGCACGACGTTCTTCACACTGGGGCTGGGGGACGTGGTGCCGCGCACGACGATGGCGCGGCTGCTCACGGTGACCGAAGGCGGCATGGGCTTTGGCTTCCTCGCCATTGTGATCGGCTATCTCCCCGTGCTCTATCAGTCGTTCTCGCGGCGAGAAGTGAACATTTCGCTGCTGGATGCGCGCGCCGGTTCGCCGCCGACGGCGGGTGAGCTGCTGCGGCGTCACAGTCATGCGCAGGGACTCGAGGCGTTGACCGCGTTGCTGCACGACTGGGAGCGCTGGTCGGCGGAGTTGCTCGAGAGCCACCTTTCCTACGCCGCGCTCGCCTACTTTCGTTCGCAACACATCAATCAGTCGTGGCTTTCGGCGCTGACCACGATTCTGGATACCTGCTCGCTGGTGATGGCAGGCGTCGAGGGCGCTTGTGAGCGGCAGGCGGAGCTGACCTTTGCGATGGCGCGCCACGCCACTGTGGACCTCGCGCAGGTGTTCAATACGCCGCCGCGCTCGCCGGCAAAGGACCGCTTGCCGCCCGCAAAGCTCGCGCACCTGCGCGCCACGCTGGCCGCCGCAGGCCTGCAACTCCGCGAAGGCGAAGCGGTCTCCCAGCAGCTCGCTCGATTGAGGCGCATGTACGAGCCGTACGTCGAGTCGCTGGCCGACTTTCTCTATCTCACGCTCCCGCCCTGGATGCCGGAGTCCAAGCGTCCCGACAATTGGCAGGTCAGCGCCTGGGAGCGCAGCGCAGACATTGTGCGAGTCGGCGGAGCGGGCGACTGGGACAGCGAGCACTTCTAGCGGCAGGAGGTCTCCCTGTGCCCGCTTGTCCCGCAAGAGGCAACTGGCAGACGAGCCCGCGGGGGCGGGCCGGCGTCCCAGCGGCCCCGAAGCCAATCGACGCTGCTTCTGACGATTATTTCTGAGCGTCATTTCCCTCTCAGTGCGCGCGGAGAACGGAAATAGCGAAGCCGGCGAGCGCGCCGCCGAGCACCAACCACGCCGAGTTGACGCGAAACCGCAGTAGCAGCACGCCGCTCGCTATGGCAATCGCGGTCGTGGGGATGTCCACCAGCGCCGCCCGGCCAAGCTGCCAACTCACTACGGCCATCAACGCGACCGCGCCGACGTTTACCCCGTCCAGAAAAGCGCCGGCGAGCCGCGATTGGCGCAACCTCGGAATCAGCCGCCCGCTCGCTCCGACGATGACGAAGCCCGGCAGAAAAATGCCGATGGTTGCCAGCAGCGCTCCCCACGGCCCCGCCAACAAGTAGCCGATAAACGTGGCTGCCGTTGAAAGCGGCCCAGGCGTCACCTGGCTGACGGCGATAGCATCCAGAAGTTGTGCTTCGGTCAGCCAGTGCCAGCGCTCGACCAGGTCAGCTCGCAGTAGCGCGATCAGGAGATAGCCGCTGCCGAACAGCACTGCGCCTACCTTCAGGAAATAAAAGAACAGCGACCACACCCCCACTGCGGCGGCGCCGGCCGCCCCAGTTGGGAGAGCGGCTGCGCCCACTAGCAGGCCGGAGAGCGAGGAGTGCGAGGGAGGCCGCTCGAGGAACAATCGGCCGAGCGCAACGATTGCTCCGGTTGAGAACAGCAGCAGCACCGGATTGACGCCCAGGAAACTCGCCACGACAACCGCGATGCCGAGCGCCGCGAGGAATATTGTTCTCACCGCCGTTCGCCCAAGTCCCCAGAGCGCCTGCGCGACCACGGCGATGATAACGGGTTTAGTGCCGTAGAGCAGCGCCGCGGCCTGCGGCAACATGCCATAGCGCACGTACGCCCACGCCAAGGCCGCCACAAGAATCGCCGCCGGTAGAATGAACGCAGTCCCCGCCACCAGAAACCCCGCCCAGCCCGCCCGCAGCAGGCCGAGGTAGAACGCCAGCTCGGTCGAGTTCGGTCCGGGGAGGAGGTTGACCGCGCCCACGAGGTCGAGAAACTTCTCTCGAGTCACCCAGCCGCGCCGGCGCACCAACTCGTCTTCCATCATGGCGATGTGGCCGGCCGGCCCGCCGAAGGAGATCACACCCAGCCGCAGGAAGATTCCGCCGAGGCGAGCCAATTCCTCGAGCGAGGGCCGCGCGGCGGGTGTCTCACCGGGCGTCATGCCAGCTTCTCGGCTCCCTGCGGGCGGCGCCGCAGCGCCTGCCAGAGCAGCAGCGCGTAGAACGGCGCGTAGGTGAGCCATTGAAGGAAGGGGTCGAAACGCCAGCGGCCATTCGCCTGGAAGTCAATCAGCACGTTGTAGGAGAGGAATTGCAGCACGGTCAGCAGCAGCCACGCCACGGCGAAGCGGCCGGCGGGAAAGAAACACACCAGCGGTACAATCCATGTCATATACCACGGGTAGCAGTTGGGCCCGAGCAGCAGAATGGCCGCAAACAGGATGTAGGCTGCCCGCGCCGGGTCCATCCGCCGTGCCGCGGCCCACACCGCCAAGCCCGCGACCACGCCGATGCCCGCACCCGCCGCCAGGTCAGTTGAGCCGCTGAACCACGCCAGCAGGGCGTACAGGCTCGAGTTGTTGTTTCGCCAATGCGACTCGTAATACGCCAGACTGTCGAGGACTTGCGGCCAGGCGGACCGGTAGGGCCAAGCACACGCCGCGGCGAACGCGGCGGCCCACAACGCATTCCTCCAGCGCGTGCGCCGCAGCCAGAGCGGAAGCAGCACCGCCGGGAAGGCCTTCGCCAGCGCTGCGGCGGTGAGCAGCAGCGTGGACGCTACTCCGGCGCCTCGCGGCGTTGACAACCCTTTGCTCCGCCGTATAATCACCAGGGCGGCAACGACACCGGCCACGGCAAGCGCGTCGTTGTGACCGCTTGCGGCAAACTCGACCACCACGAGCGGATTCCACGCGTAAATGGCGAGTTGATAGCTTCTCTCCCCGGTGGACCGAATCCATCCGGCTAGCATGCAGACCACCAGCAGGTCTGCCAGCAGGAAGGGCAGCTTGAAGCCCACCGGGCCCGGCAGTACGCGCCAGGTAAATCGGTAGACGAGCTGAGCGAACGGCGGGTAAATGGTTGGCGTTTCGGGACCAGGCATCACGTACCAGCCTGGGTCGCGGAGCGAGGCGAGCCGCGGGTCATCCGGGCGGACGGTGTAGGGATTCCAGCCCGCTTCCTGAACGCGGGCGTCCCAGCGGTAGCGGTGGATGTCGGTCGAGAGCGAAGGTTCGAGCGGGAAAAGCGTCAGGCGGAACAGCAGCGCGCCGGCCAGAACCAGCCAGAGCGTGGCGCGGCTCTCGGCTGAGTGCTCGAGCGCGTAGAGCACGACGAAGTAGATGACGCCGGCAGCCAGACCGAGCGCAATCGTTTCGACGACGTAGAGCTTCAGGTTGCCCAGGCGCCGCATCGTCTCGAAGACGGCTTCGAGCGCGACAAGGCCGGCGAGAGCGACGGCGGTCTGGGGTCGCCCGAGCGAGCGCAGACGGGCTAGCATGGCGTTCGCAGGGCGTTCAACATTTCGAGGGGAGCGCGGTTTGTGGATGCTGCATAGTGTCGCGGTGCTGTTCTGGGCCGCCCAGAACCCGCTCGGGAACTATTGGCGCAAGCTGACCGATCCTTTTTTCAATCCCTTCACTCGCGTCTATCGCCTGAACAGCTTCGACCTCGCGGTGATGATCCCCTATTTCCTGGTGTTGATTGTGCTTGCCGCGTACGGTCTGCACCGCTACTGGCTGGTCTACACGTATTTCAAGTATCGCCGGAACGTGCCGGGCCCGCCGCCCGAGCTCGAACGCTGGCCCAAGGTTACCATACAGCTTCCGATCTATAACGAGCGCTACGTAATCGAGCGCCTAGTGGAGGCGATTGCGCGCCTGGACTATCCCGCGGAGCTGCTGGAGGTGCAGGTGCTCGACGATTCCACCGACGAAACCTGCGAGGTGGCACGCGCCTGCGTCGAACGCTACCAGTCGCTCGGCCTGCCCATCAGCTACCACTACCGCAGCAACCGCGAAGGCTTCAAGGCCGGCGCGCTCGGCGAAGGCCTGAAGGCGGCCACGGGCGAGTTCATCGCCATCTTCGACGCGGACTTCATCCCCAGCGCCGATTTCCTCCGCCGGATGCTGCCGTACCTCCAAGACCCCGGCGTGGCCATGGTGCAAACCCGCTGGACATATATCAACCGCGACTACTCCGCGCTCACCGAGGTCGAGGCCATCCTGCTCGACGGCCACTTCGTCATCGAGCACGGCGCGCGCTCGCGCCGCGGCAGCTTCTTCAACTTCAACGGCACCGCCGGCATCTGGCGCCGGACGGCCATCGAAGATGCCGGCGGCTGGGAGCACGACACGCTCACCGAAGATACCGACCTCTCCTACCGCGCGCAGCTTCGCGGCTGGCGCTTCCTCTATCTCCCCGGGATGGAGTGCCCCTCGGAGTTGCCGGTGGAGATGAACTCGTTCAAGGCGCAGCAGGCGCGCTGGGCCAAAGGCCTGATGCAGACGGCCAAGAAGATCCTGCCGCGGGTCTTGCGGTCGAACCTGCCCGGGCACGTCAAAGCCGAGGCGTTTTTCCACCTGACCGCCAATATCAGCTATCCGCTGATGGTGCTGCTCTCCACCCTGCTCCTGCCGGCCATGATCGTGCGCTTTTACCAGGGCTGGATCCAGATGCTGGTGATTGACCTGCCGCTGTTCCTGGCTTCGACGTGCTCGATTTCGAGTTTTTATCTGACCGCGCAGCGCGCCATCCATCCCAAAACGTGGACGCGCACCTTCCTCTACCTGCCGTTTGTGATGGCCGTGGGCATCGGGCTCTCGGTGCGCAACGCCCTGGCGGTGCTCGAAGCCATTTTCGGCGTCCGATCGGAGTTTGTGCGCACGCCCAAGTACCGCATCGAAGGACAAGCCGATAGCTGGGCGAAGAAATCCTACCGCAACCGCGTCGGCTGGCTGCCGTATGTCGAAGTCGCGCTCGGTCTCTACTTCGCGGCGACGATTGTTTACGCCATTCAAAACGAAAACTACGCCACCGTGCCGTTCCTGGTGCTGTTTGTCTGGGGCTACCTCTATACCGGCCTGATGTCGCTCGGGCAAGTGTATCTCGAGCGGCTGCGTTTTGGTCTGCGCTCGCCGGTGGAGGCGCGGCCGGCCGCATCGGGCGCGCCCGGGTTTTAGCTCTCCGCGATATACAAATCCGCCAAGACTCCTGTTGCCGCAAGATTGATCGCGAGCGGTTTTTGCCGGGCATGGCTCTAGCTCGCGGCGCGATCGTCGTCGCTATGAGCTTCGATGACGCGCTTGAGAGCTGCATCCCCCAGGCCGGGGGACTTGGCACTGCGCAAGTTATGCAGAGCCCGACGCAGCACGTGCTCCCAGCCGGGGTAGCCCTTCGCGGTGGTGATTTCATTCTCCATGGCGGGAAGGGTGTTGAGAAGCAATTGACAGATGTAGACGAGAAGGGCGGCGTTGCGGGGCGGGATGCGGTCGCCGGCCACCATGGCAAAGAGCCTGCCGAGAGCCTTGTTGATGGCGGTGGCGGTGGAGAAATCTTCGATCAAGCCGAGAAGCTCCGCGGCGACAGCACCGGGGTCGGGCTGCGGCTGGATTTGCTGCCGCAGATGTTGAAGGCAGAGCGATGGGTGGTCGTTGGTGCGAAGCATGCGGCAGCGACGGCCACTGGCGGAAGTGAAGTGGCAGCGATCATCTATCTTGAGTTCTGCGGACATTGTGCACCTCGAGCTTGGGAATGAGAGACCGGATGAAGCAAGGAGGCAGGGAGGCAAAAGGAAAAAGGCAAAAGGAAAAAGGGAGGGGGCCCCCCCGGGGGTTTTTGTAAGAGTGGAATCTAAAGGACTTTAAGTCCAATGAATTTGTATCAGTGCATTCTAAAGGAGTTGCGGGCGCATTTTTCGTATCAGTGCATTCCAAAGGACTTATCCGCCCCGGCGGACATTCCTGGTGAGTCTGCATTTCCAAAGAACCTGCGTGCAAGGACCAGGCACACAGGCCTTGTCGGGAGTTGACAGTTGAGAGTTCAGCGTCGAAAGTGCAGAACCCAGAGCGCACAGGCTATAGTCCAGGTTGAATCAGATTTGCAAGCTCTTGGCGAGCGTTGCAGTACATGTTACCTCAGCAGTAATCGTATGTCAATGGAAATTTGAAGTGGCGACTATGGGGAGTCCCTTGAAAAGGAAGGCATTCGAAGAGATCGGCCCCGTGCCAAAGCTTCGCAACGGGAGCGGCTGATTCTTTCTCGGTGAAATAGCGTTCAGATTATAATCGCGCAGTGATTATTTCGGACCAAGGGAACAGGGTACGGTACCCGCCCTGGAGAACCTACGCGAAGCATCACCCGAAGAGTTTGCAAGGTTGCTTGATCAAATGAGATCTAAGAAAGGCGAAGGTACCTCCTGAGTTGAGGGAGTGAGGTGCGAGCATGACGAAGGACCAACCGTTTTCGGGGATGTTTAAGTTGGATAAGGAAACCAAGAATACGGTGCGGTATGCCGAAGAGGCAGAGGGCCGGCGGCCGGTGGTGGGTACGGTGTACGTTGATAAGTACGAGTTACCGCGCCCTTTTCCGAAAAGGATTCGGGTCACGATTGAGCCGTTAGAATAGTTTCCGGAGAAAGTCGAGGAAGGCGCAGGACGGGCGGCTGCGGGAGCCGCTGATTCTTTCTGGTGAGGGCGGCCTTCAGATTATAATCACACAGTGAGTATTTCGGGCCAAAGGAAAGAGGCTGCGCCAGTCTGCCTTCCGCCGTATCAAAGTCCCAAACCTATCGCCCGGCCCATCTGGCCCCATCCTTGGTCAGCTACTCTTGAACGATAGGGCCATGGGGCGTATGATTTCCGCACTGTCACATGCCAACCGAGAATGCGCTCTGCGTTCTCGGAGGTACAGGCAAAGGAGGACCCCGCCATGCCCACGACCAAAGAATTCGCAGTTCTCATGGAAGATCGGCCAGGAACCCTTGGGAAAATCTGCCGGGCTTTGGCCGACCGCAGCGTGAACATTCTCGGCTTCCAATCCTTCCCCATTGGAGGAAAGAGCGTAACTCGCTTTGTGGTGGACAATCCGGCAGCAGCCAAGACCGTGCTGGATGCGGAACGCCTTACGTACACAGAGGAAGAAGTCGCACGAGTGAAACTTCCACACCGGCCGGGGGAGCTCGCGCGGGCGGCGTCGCGGCTCGGCGAAGCCAACATCAACATCAACTACACCTACTGCGGGCTCGAGGCAGGGACGAATGCGGCGCTGGTAATTTTCGGCGTGGCAGAAGCCGCCAGGGCAGCAACTATTCTGGACCAGGTCGCTGCCGCCAGTGCGGGAACGTAGGTCGCACGGCAACCTTCCTGGCTTGGCGCAGGGGAGCGGCTCCTTGCCGCTCCCGTGTTCTTGAGCAGTCCCGAATTCAGTTGAAAGCGACGCGTGTCGCCGGCTTGCACTCCAGGCTGCCGGCGGCCGGAGCGGGTCGATACGGTGGTCCGACCCGCTGGCGCACCTCGTCGTCCAAGATCTCCTGCATGATTCGAAGCCCCGCTTCCCCCGCCAGCCGCTCCACGTCCGCTTGCAACTTCTCCCACACCTGCACCGGTGGAAGGGGCGCAGCCCGCCGCGGCGGGAGCCCCTACATCTCTCTCAACGAAGTCGTGCACAAATCGTAGGGGCCCGGTGGGGGTTCGTCAGGGCCCGCCGCGGCGACCCACCTAACCGCGGCCAGGGCGATCTGAGATTGACACGAGAGGGCGGCGAGCGCATGCTCTTGCGCAAAGATAGAGTTGAAACGAGAAATTCCGTTTAAACTTGCCCGTCAGGTCATTCATCGGCTGCTGTGCGCGCTCGCCCGACGCGTGCCGACTTCGGAGGCGAAACTCATGAAACCCCACAAACTCAGGCCGATGGGATTCCTGCTGGTGCTGGCGGTCCTCACGTCAGGCTGCATGGTGCGGTCGGTGTATCCCTGGCTGAAGAAGGAGAATTTCCTCTTTGAGGAGAACTTGCTCGGCGGCTGGGTGGGGACAGGGGATCGCGGCGACGTCGCCATGACGTTCGTGCGCGGGGCAGACGGCTCGTACGACGTGCAGTATTCAGACAAGGACAATCGCGGGGCCTTCGAGGGCAATCTGGCAAAAATCGGAAGCGACTACTATCTGGACTTTAGACCCAAGACGGAGGCGCCCGGCCTGGAGGGAGCACTCCTGTTTCCCACTCATTCCGCCGCCCGGCTCGAGATCGGCAACGATACGCTCATTGTCCATCCCTTGAACTACGGAGCTTTCACGGCCGCCGCGAAACTCGACCGCTTGCGCGACCTGCAGTACGCATGGGGTGACAAAAAAGAAGACGAACTTGTGATTGTCTCCAGGACGGGAGATATGCAGCGATTCCTCATCAGCCTGGCTCACAACAGTGAGCTCTATTCGCCGCCGATCAAGCTTGCCCGGAAGAAATAAGTCAGGAAGAACGGTTAATCCAAGTGGGAATCAGTGCCCACCCAGCGCGGCGACAGCCGCGGCAACGCGGCAGTGCGGATCCGCCTGTGGGGGAGAAGGATCTCCCCGTGAAGAGAGATTCTTCGCTTTGTCCCGAGCGAGTCGGGACTCCGCTCAGAATGACGCCTGCAGAAGGGGGCGCAGCCCGCCACGGCGGGCGCCCCTACAAACAGAGCAAGGGGAGCTGTACCCGCCTGAAGGCGGGCGCTACACTGGGGTCGAACCGCGGGTTCGATGCGAGCGATTTTCTGGATCTTCGGCATTTTCAACACGGCGAACGGTGTGTGGATGATCCTGGCACCGCGCGCATGGTACTACGGCCTCCCTGCCCGGGTGCCCGATACCGGCCCACTCAACGGCCACTTCGTGCGCGATATCGGCGCTGCCTTTCTGACTCTGGGAATCGCTTTTTGCTTCACCGCTCCGCGGGCGTCGCGACATCGCGGCGTGGTGCTGGCGGCGGCTGTCTTCTACACGCTCCACGGGCTCATCCACGTGTGCGACCTGGCGAGCGGACGCTTGGACGCTCATCACTGGCTCATCGATCTGCCAGGCGTTTTTCTTCCCGCGGTCGTCTTGGCAGTGCTGTGTGCGCCGCGGTGGTGGTCGAGGGAAGCTTGAAGCAGGCTCTGACCTAATGAGATTTTATCCACCACCCCGAAGCTCGAACGCAGTGAGCCCAAGCCGGGCGAGACAAAGGTTTTCAGTAGATAGCCCCGGCGGCTGCTTCGATCCAGTGTGATTTCATCGTCTATCCACTTTGTACCACAACAAACACGCAGCGCAGATGGGAGGTGACGCAGTTGAACAAATGGAGCCTGGCTCGGGTGAACCTGCAGTCGCTTGAGCATCCGGCGCGAACGGGGGTCGCGGCGATGCTTGCGTTGCTCGCAGCACGTGTACTTAGACTACCGGAGGGCTATTGGGCCGCAATCACGACGATGATCGTCATGCAATCAACGCTAGGAGCCGCGCTAACCATCTCCGTGCAACGCTTCACGGGGACCGCGCTGGGCGCCGCTGTTGGGGCGCTGGTGGTGACGTACTTCGGTTCGAATGTGCTCGTCTTCGGCGTGATAGTGTTCGTGATTGGAGTGGTCTGCGCAATCCTTCGGATTGAGAGAAATGCATACCGCTTTGCGGGTATCGCCCTGGCCATCGTCATGCTTGTAGAGCATGCCCGACCTGCGTGGGTAGTAGCAGTTCACCGGTTCGCCGAAGTCTCAATAGGAATCGTGGTGGGCCTGGTGCTCACCGCTCTGTGGCCGGAACATCGAACAACTCCGTAGGCGACGATACCATTCGAGGGAGGGAACGCCGCTCTGTCACAGAGAAGAACCGAAGAATTCGAGGCGCGGCGTGAGGTGCGCCAAGGATTTTCGGGTGAGATCCTTCGAGCATCCTGGCCGGATGCCCTCAGGATGACAAGCCGGCGCGCTGTAGCGAGGCGCAGCGCGGGCCGCGGGGTAAGAAGAACCGCGGCCTGGACTGCCGGAAAGCCTAGCAGTCTGTTGGAAACACCCGCAGGCGGACGAGGCGGACTCGTCTTACGGCTGGTTGGCACCAGTGGACGCGAAGAGTATACTGGGCAGCCTAAAACCGTCGGCGTGACGGGAAGAATCCTGGTCGAAGAATAGGAGCATAAAAAAGCATGAAGAGACTTTCAGTTGTGTTTTGTGTGGCCCTGTGCATCGCGGCCTCGGCGTACGGTCAGTCGCTCGCGCAATCGGATCGAGAGCGCGCGCTCAAACATTTACAGAGCACGAAACAAAACATTCTCGACGCTACGAGGGGACTTTCGGAGGCCCAATGGAACTTCAAACCGGCGCCAGAGCGATGGTCGGTTGCCGAGGTTGTGGAGCACATCACTGCGGCCGAGGATATGCTGTTCGGCTTGATTACGGAACAAGTGATGAAGGCTCCGCCCCGCCCGGAGGGGGAGGACGTAAAGGCGATAGACGACATGGTGCTCAGCAGAATACCAGACAGGACCAACAAGGCTCAGGCACCGGAACCGCTCAAACCAACGAACCGCTACGGTTCCCCTGACGCTGCGGTGAAGCATTTCGTCGAGAGCCGGAACAAGACGATTAATTTCCTACAGAAGACGGAGGATCTCAGAGCGCACGCGGCTGACAGTCCTCTAGGAAAGAAACTGGACGCCTATCAGTGGATCCTTTTCATTTCAGCGCACAGCGAGCGACACACGAAGCAGCTCAACGAAGTGAAAGCAGATCCGAACTTTCCGAAAAAGTGAGTGCACAACGTTCGCTACGTCGTGACGCCATAGCTGCCTGACGCCTTTTCTGGAGTGCCGGCCCGCGAGGGGGGCTCGCCGCAAAGGGCCTTGAGCCGTGACAGACATGCGCTCCCGTTCCCGACAGTTGGTTGTTTTATTCGTATTCTGCTGCTTCCTTGCGACACCAGGCATCCTCCATGGCCAGGAGGATGCGCCGGCGGAGGCAATCCCAGCCGCAGCGGATCCAGCGCAGACCACGGGAAACTCTCCGGGATGGCGCGATGTCTCGTTGCGGAAGCTTCCAACGAACTTCCTCAGCGACCAAAAGGACCTGTGGCTTTTTCCGGGCCAGGTCGCGCATGGGCGGCACTGGCTGCCGATAGTCGCCGTCGCAGGGGCAACGGCCGGACTGCTGGCTGCGGATGCGCACGACGCCCCCTATTTCCGGCGCACCACGAGCTTCCGGGGATTCAATCGCGCATTCAGCGGAAGGGCCACGTCACTCGAGGTCGGTCTTGTACCCGCTGTGTTCTACGCCATCGGTCTTGCGCGCAAAGACTCCTACGCGCAGAAAACGGCCCTGTTTGCGGGAGAAGCCGCGGCCGACAGTTTGGTCCTCTATGTCGTGATGAACGCGGTGAGCCGGAGGCTGCGGCCTTCGGAGATTGCTCCGCAGAGGCCATTTTCCGATACCTTTTTTCGCAGCCACGAGCCCGTTTTTGGCAGCAGCTTCCCCTCCGGGCACACCATCACGGCGTTCTCGGTGGCAACGGTTTTCGCACGGCGCTATCGAGACCATCGCTGGGTCCCGTGGGTCGCCTACGGGATGGCCGGAGCGATCGGCTTCTCACGGATTACGTTGCAGTCCCATTTTCCCGCGGATGTATTCCTGGGCGCCGCCCTGGGTTACTCGATCAGCCGCTTCGACGTGCTGCGCGGACGGTGAGCGCACACCCGCGGCGGCGGGCGCCCCTACATCTCTCTCAGCGAAGCCGTCCACAAACCTAGGGCCTCTGCAGGAGAAGGATGACCTCTCCGTGAAGAGAGATTCTTCGTCCGCCAGAAAGATGGCGGACTCTGAATGACACCGGCGGAAGGGGGCGCAGCCCGCCGCGGCGGGCGCCCCTGCATGTGGTCCGGCATGAAACTAAAGCAGATTTCTCGCCCGCCAGAAAGCTGGCGGGCTCGGAATGACAACGCCGGCGCATTTGTCAGCGTCCGGTAAAGGCGCCGCTACATCGAAGGTTCATTTCTCCTTCCGCGATGTGGATCTTCGGCTAGAATTATTGGGCCATGCCAACTGTGGCGGACTCAAGAGCCTGTTGAAAAACCCATGGAGATGTCATTCTGAAGAGTCACAGGCAACGAGGCAATCTACTGTTTTCTTAAACTTTTCTGAAGAGCAGATTCCTCGCCCGCCGGAAAGCTGGCGGGCTCGGAATGACAACCAAAGGCACTTTTCAACAGTCCGTTCATTGCAAGCTGATGGAGGCCTGATGAGTGGTCGAATCCCGGTGGTGCGCGCCCGCGTTGTACTCGGCGCGGTTCTGGCGGCGGTGACGCTGCTGGTCGCGAGCGCGCCGGCGCAGGCGCGAACGCGCGAACCGGCGAGCGTCTATGCCGGGCGACGCGCCAAGTTGCGCGCGCAGGTGGATGGGCCGGTGGTGCTGTTCGGCTACACGGGTCGCGAGGACTCTTCGCCCTCCTCGGTGTTCAACCAGGACGAGAATTTCTACTACCTGACCGGGCACAACGAGGCGGGCGCGGCGCTGGTGCTCGTGCCGGACAACTCGAACGGCAAAAGATGGGGCGGGCCTCGCGAGATTCTGTACCTGCCGCCGCACGACCCGGTGAGGGAGCACTGGGAAGGCGTGCGGATGGGCCCGAGCGATCCCGGCGTGGTTGAGAAAACCGGCTTCGAGAGCGTCGAGGCATTTCCCAACCTGCGCGCCACGATCGAGCGGCTGGCAAAAGTTTTCCCGAATTTTTATACGCTGCTGCCCAAGGCCGAAGACATTGGCTACCCGCACGCCCGGGTTTGGACGAACTGGCTAGCGCAGTCGGCGCCGCAGGCGGCACTGCGCGAAATCGCGGGGAACATCGGCGCGATGCGCCAGATGAAGACCCCGGCCGAGCTCGAGCTGCTGACGCGCGCCATCGAGCTGTCGGTGGACGCGCAGCTCGAGGCGATGAAGATGCTCCGCCCGGGGCTGTATGAATACCAGGTGGCGGCGCGGATGGCGTACATCCACGCCTACGGGGGGTGCGAGCGCGAGGCCTACGCGCCCATCGTCGGCGCGGGCTTCAATTCGACGGTGCTGCACTATGCCGGGCTGCGCGAGCTGGTCCGCGACGGCGACGTCGTGGTGCTCGACGTCGGCGGGCAATACTCCGGCTATTCGGCCGACATCACGCGCACGCTCCCGGCCAACGGCAAGTTCACCCCGCGCCAGCGCGAGATCTACGAGATTGTGCTGGGCGCGCAAAACGCCGCGCTGGCGGCGCTCAAGCCGGGGATGAGCTTTGCGCGCACCGGGCCGAACAGCCTCTACCGGGTGGCCTACGACTACATCAACTCGCACGGGAAAGACAAGCAGGGCCGGCCGCTGGGGCGCTACTTCATCCACGGCCTGGGCCACCACATCGGGCTCGATGTACACGATGCCGGTGACCCGAACCGCCCGCTCGAGCCCGGCATGGTGGTTACGGTCGAGCCCGGCATCTACATCCCGGAGGAAAACCTGGGCGTGAGGATCGAGGACGACGTGCTGGTTACCGAGACCGGCGGCAAGCTGCTCTCGGCGCGCCTGCCCCGTACCATCGAAGAGATCGAGCGGATCATGGCCGAAGCCCAGGCGAAGCGCTGAAGGCGCGAAAAAGAGGCCGTCGGGTAATGGGTCAGTTTGAAATCCACAGCACTCGCGCAGACGATGAATCCGACTAGGGTTCATGGCTAAACGCTTGAGCAATGACGTAAACAAGATCGCAGGCCGCACGGAACAAGAAACTACGGGAATCGCGGCCGGGCTTGATATGCTTTCAGGATGGTCGAAGTCGCATTGAACCGCCAAGCCCTTGCCCAACGCGGAAAACGGCTAGAGTATTTCACTATTGCATGGAATAGTCTCGAGGGATTGGTAGCTGTTATAGCTGGAGCGATTGCAGGTAGCATCTCTCTTGTCGGTTTCGGGATCGATAGCTTTATCGAGGTGGCATCCGGCACCACATTGCTCTGGCGAATGACAGTTGATGCTGACGTGAAAAGCCGAGAAGTGAATGAAAGACTGAGCCTCAGGATTGTGGGCCTCTGCTTTATCGTTCTAGCCGCCTACGTCGCTTATGAATCGGTCTCTGATCTCATTAGCGAAAAGGCTTCTGAACACAGCATTCC
>JBASRK010000077.1:0-17852 GCA_049273775.1 Candidatus Acidiferrales bacterium | reverse complement strand
GGGCGCGGCGGCACGCCGCTCGGGGAAGAGGCGGCGCGGGGCGCCGACGTCTTCCCGGGCTGGGAGTTTGAAGCCATGCGCATGGAGTCCGCCCGGGGTTCACTGTTCGAGCTGCGCGAGCAGCCGGTCGTGATCCTGGACGAGCCGGATGTGCTCGGGCAAGCGGCGCGGAAATTCCTCGAACGGCTCGGGGAAGCGTATGGGCAAGCGCGCAAGTCGGCGGACCCTGGAGCGGAGGCGGGTCCGCCCGAGACCTATGCCTTCACCGAAGCGGAATGGCAGCGTGCGCTCGAGGCGGTCCAGCAGCTGCTGCTCGAACAACTGCCGATTCACCGCGAGGGCGACCAGCCACGCGTGCTGCCGACCCAGCCGACTACACGCTACCACGGCAACATTGCCGCGTTTATGGCCGAAGTGCGCGGACGAATCGCGGCCGGGGAGCAAGTGATGGTCTCGGCCGCCAGTTTAGGCGAGCTCGAGCGCCTCGCGCATCTCTGCCACGAGTACGAGATGCCTTACCGGTTGGGCGAGCTCGAAGAGAGTGTAACCGCGGTGCGCCTGGCTGAGTCCGCCGCTGCAGAAACCGCAGGAGGCGTTGCGGCGCTAGTTCTGGCGAGGGCGCCGCTCTCCGAGGGCGTCGCCTTCCCGGAGAGCAAGCTCGTCCTCTATGGCAACGCCGACCTGTTTGAGACCTTGCCGCCTCCCGTTCGTCTCCGGCACCGGCCGAAGACCGCCAGTTTTTTCAGCGATTTTTCGGAGCTGAAGGCGGGCGACTTCGTTGTGCACGTGGACCACGGCATTGGGCAGTTCGAGGGTCTGAGGCAGCTCGAGACCGACGGCGCCCGCGGCGAGTTTATGCTGTTGCGCTATGCCGAGGAGGCGCGGCTTTACGTGCCGCTTGAGCGGCTCGACCTGGTGCAAAGCTACCGATCGCTCGAAGGAGCCAAGCCGCAACTCGATAAACTGGGAGGCACGGCCTGGGTGGCGCGCAAGGCGAAAGTGCGCCGCTCGCTCGCCGACATGGCCGACCAGTTGCTCCAGCTCTACGCCGAGCGGAAGACCGTAGGCGGCTATGCGTTCTCGGCGGATGCCCCTTGGCAGAAAGAGTTCGACGACACTTTTGAGTTCGAGGAGACGCCCGACCAGGCCGGGGCCATCGGCGACGTCAAGCGCGACATGGAGCGACCGCTGCCGATGGACCGCCTGCTATGCGGCGACGTCGGCTACGGCAAGACCGAAGTGGCCATGCGCGCGGCGTTCAAGGCGGTGGCCGATTCCAAGCAGGTGGCCATGCTCGCCCCCACGACGGTGCTGGTCTTTCAGCACTACGAGACCTTCCGGCGGCGCTTCGCTGCGTTCCCGGTGCGCGTCGAGATGCTCAGCCGCTTCCGCAGCGCCCGCGAACAGAAGGAAATCCTGGCCGCGGTCGAAGCGGGCCAGGTGGACATCGTCATCGGCACGCATCGGCTGCTCTCCCGCGACGTCCGCTTCCACGACCTGGGACTGCTGGTGGTGGACGAGGAGCAGCGCTTCGGCGTGGCCCACAAAGAGCGGCTCAAGGAGATGCGCAAGGACGTGGACGTGCTCACGCTTACGGCCACGCCCATCCCGCGCACGCTGCACATGTCGCTGGTGGGCCTGCGCGACATGTCAGTGATCGAGACGCCGCCGAAAGACCGCTTGGCCATCCAGACGGTTGTGGCGCCGTTCCGGGAGTCGCTGGTGCAAAGCGCCATTGAGGAGGAGCTGGCGCGGGAGGGCCAGGTATTTTTCGTTCACAATCGCGTCGAATCCATCTACTCGCTGGCTGCGCTGGTGCAGAAGCTCGTGCCAAAGGCGCGCGTTGTGGTGGGCCACGGCCAGATGAAGGAAAAGGAGCTGGAAAGCGTGATGCTGCGCTTCATCCGCGATGACGCCGACGTGCTCGTCTCCACCACGATCATTGAAAACGGCCTGGACATCCCGCGGGCCAACACCATCCTGATCAACCGCGCCGACCGCCTCGGGCTCTCCGAGCTTTACCAGCTCCGCGGGCGCGTCGGCCGATCGAACCAGCGCGCCTACGCCTACTTGCTCGTGCCGCCGGAGGCCGCGCTGGCTCCTCTGGCGCGGCGGCGCCTTGCGGCACTCAAGGAGTTCAGCGAATTGGGCGCCGGCTTCCGCATCGCGGCCCTCGACCTGGAGCTGCGCGGCGCGGGCAACCTGCTCGGCCGCCAGCAGCACGGACACATCAACGCCATCGGTTTCGATCTGTACTGCCAGATGCTCGAGCGGGCCGTGGCCAGCCTGAAGGGCGAGACGGGCGTCCCCGAGCTACGGGCCACGCTCAACCTAGGGCTCGATATCCGCATCCCACCTGAATACATCCCGAGCGAGAACCTGCGCCTGCGAACCTACAAGCGCATCGCTGGGATGGGCGGCGAGGGCGAGCGCGAGGAGGTGCGCCGTGAACTCGAAGACCGCTTCGGCCCGTTGCCGCCGGCGGTCGAGCACCTTCTGGACTACGCGAGGTTGAAGGCGATCTGCGAGCGGCTGCTGGTGGCCTCGGTGGAACGCCGCGGCGCCGAAGTGGCCGTCAAATTCCACTCGCAGACGCCGGTCGACCCCGAAAAAGTAGTACGCGTCCTTCGCGCCCGCCGCGACCTGCGAATGGACCCCAGCGGAGTCCTGTGGATGAGCCTTGAACGCGAGCGGGGAGACCTGACCGAAACCGTCAGAAACCTGTTGCTCCAACTACAACCGTAGGCATAAGATTCCCACAGCGAGATGCCGATGAAAACCAGGTGGACGCTTCTCTTTATCTTCCTTATTTGCTCGCGGTTGGCCGCGCAGACCAAGGGACACGTGGTCGAGGAGATCATCGCGCGCGTCAACAATGAGATCATCACTGCCACGGATCTGCAGCGCGCACGCAACTCGCTCGAAGACGAGGCCAAACAGGAGTGCCGCAACTGTTCGCCGCAGCAATTGCAGCTCCTGATCACCGAGAAGGAAAAAAACCTCCTGCGCGACCTGATTGACCAGTCCCTGCTGGTGCAGCACGCCAAGGACCTGGGCATCACTGTCGAGCCCGACGTGGTCAAGCGCCTGGACCAGCTCCGCCAGCAAAACGGAATCGCCACCATGGAGGACCTGGAAAAAAAAGTCAATGAGTCGGGCATCAGCTTCGAGGACTTCAAAGCGAACATCCGCAATAACCTGCTGACGCAGGAGGTCATCCGCCGCGAGGTGGGATCGAAGATCATCATCGGCCGAGATGAAGTCCAGAAGTACTACGACGAGCACAAGAGCGAGTTCCAGCGGCCCGAGCAAGTGGTCCTCCGCGAGATCTTCGTGACCACAGATGGCAAGAATGAGGCCGAGATTGCGGAGCAGGAGAAAAAAGCCCGCAACCTGCTCGAGCGGGTCAAGAAGGGCGAGGATTTCGGCGAGCTGGCCAAGCGCTTTTCCGACGGGACCACGGCGAAAAACGGCGGCGAGCTTGGCGTCTTCGGGCGCGCGCAACTTGCCAAGGACATCGAAGAGGTGGTCTTCAAGCTGAACAAGAGCCAGATGACCGACGTCATCCGGACGAAGACCGGTTTTCTGATTCTGCAAGTCGAGCAGCGGTATGAAGCCGGATTGCAGCCGGTCGATAAAGTCGAGAACGAGGTCATGAACCGGCTCTATTCGGAGAAGATGGAGCCGGGGCTGCGCAGTTTCCTGGCGACCCTGCGCAAGGATAGCTACGTCCAGGTCAAGCCGGGCTACCTGGATGCGGCTGCGGTGGCCAGCACGCCCATCCAAGAGGTCGAGGCGGTGCCCGAGGAAGAAAAGAAAAAGCCCAAGCGCCACATTCCGTTCCTCGGCAAGAAGAACAAGAAAGAGGGCTCGTGAAGCCCGCCTACGTTGCCGACCTCGAGGCCGACCAGACCATCACCTCCTTTTTCCTGGTCTGCGAGAAAGAAATCCGCGCCACGCGCGAGGGCAAAGCGTTCCTGCGGCTGGAACTGGGCGACCGCACCGGCACAGTCGAAGCGCGGATGTGGGAAAATTTCGAGGAAGCGGCCGGCTCGATCGAGCGCGACGACTTTGTAAAGGTGCAAGCTCGCGTTGAGCTGTTCCGCAACAAGACCCAGCTCGCGCTCGACCGCCTGCGCCGTGCCGAAGCGGCCGAGGTGGACCCCGCCGACTACTTCCCGCACACCGCCGAGGACATCGAGCAGCTCTACGCGCAGCTTCGCGAATACGTGGCCTCGGTCGGCAATGTGTGGTTGAAGCGCCTGCTGGCAAGCGTGGTCGAGGACCCGGAGATCGCTTCCCGGCTGAAGCGCGCACCCGCCGCGAAGAGGATGCATCACGCCTATCTGGGCGGGCTGCTGGAGCACATCGTGAGCCTCTGCGGCCTCTGCCGCGCCGTGGCAGCGCGCTACCCCGAAGTGGACGCCGACCTGCTCCTCTCCGGCGCCATCCTGCACGACATCGGCAAGATTCGGGAGCTTTCCTACGAGCGCTCCATCAGCTACACCACTGAGGGCCAACTGCTCGGCCACATCATCCTGGAGCTTGAGCTGCTGACTAAGAAAATGGACGCGCTCGAGGGCTTTCCGGCCGATCTGAAAACGCTCGTGCAGCATCTGCTCATCAGCCACCACGGGCAGTACGCCTTCGGCTCGCCGAAACAGCCCATGTTCCGCGAAGCAGTCATGCTGCACTACCTCGACGACCTCGATTCCAAGATGGGCGCGATGCGGGCCGCGTTCGCCTCAGAGAAGGGCGAAGACGAGTGGACGGCCTGGAGCCCGGCACTCGAACGCCGCTTGTTGCGCCTGGACCGCTTCCTCCGCGGCGAGGTGACCGACGCAGGCGCGCCCGTGCAGCTTTCGCTTGAACCGCCCGACCAGCCCTCGCGCCGGGAAGAGTGACGATGGCTTCGCCGGCGCAATTCTCCCGGGGCAACGGCCCGCGGAAGTCAATCCTGGAGCTGGCGCCGCTCGAGCTGGACTGCATGAACACGCTTTGGCCGCTGGGTGAGGGCACCGTTCGGGAGATCCAGCAACGCCTGGCGCCCTCCCGGCCGCGCGCCTACACCACTATCATGACCATCATGGACCGCCTGGCGCACAAGGGTGTCGTAGCGCGCCACAAGGTCGGCCGGGCGTACCTCTATCGCCCTAACCTCACGGCCGACCAGGCGCGGGCTCACGCCGTCGAGCGGGTAGTTGAGGGCTTTTTCGAGGGCTCTGCCGAAGCTCTGGCCGCGCATCTCGCCGGCGAAGCACCAACATCGGCGCGTGTGCGCGTGCGGCGCGATGTGGGTCGCGTGCCGGCGCGGAAGCCGGTGGAAAAGGTTGACCGCCCGTCGAAAGAGCCGGGCGCTTCGCCTCGAACGCGTCTCGACGAGATTCTGTTGTAGCGAGCCATGTTTCCTGCAGCGCTCACAATCCGCGACCTCGCCATCCGTCCGGCCACGGTCCTGGCACCGATGGCCGGCGTCACCGACACGGTGTTTCGCCGCGTCATCCGCGGCCTGGGCGGCTGCGGTCTGATCATGACCGAGTTCACCAGCGCCGAGGGAGTGACGCGCAACGCGGCGCGTACGCTGCACTATCTTTATTTCGAACCAGACGAGCGGCCCATCACCGCGCAACTGTTCGGCGCCAACCCCGAAGTAATGGCCTCAGCCGCTTCGCTGGTCGAGGAGCTGGGTTTCGACATCGTGGACATCAACCTGGGCTGCCCGGCAAAAAAGGTGGTGAAGTGCGGCGGGTCGGGCCTGCTGCGCGATTTGAAGCTGCTCGAACAGCTCCTGCGCTCCGTGCGCGCTGCGGTTCGCATCCCGCTGACGATCAAGATCCGCGCCGGCTGGGATGAGACCTCCATCGTGGCCACCGAAGTGGCGCGGATGGCCGAACAAATCGGCGTCGAGGCCATCGCCGTACACCCGCGAACGCGCGCGCAGGGCCTGAACGGCCGCGCCGACTGGAGCGTCATCCGCGCCGTGAAGGAAGCGGTGCGCATGCCGGTGATCGGCAACGGCGATGTGACCTCGCCCGAGGATGCCGAGAGGATCCTGTGGGAGACAGGCTGCGACGCCGTGATGATCGGGCGCGCCGCAGCCACCAATCCCTGGATCTTCCGTCAGATGGAGCAGTTCGCCGCAATCGGCCGCTACCAGCAGCCGTCTGAGGCCGACCGCTACCACCTGCTCTCAGGCTATTTCCGCATGCTGGTCGAAGCCGAGATGCCCGACGCCATCGGCAAGATGAAGCAATTTGCTTGCTGGTTTACGCACGGGGTGCGCAACGGCAGCGAACTGCGGCGGCAAGTGCACTCTGCGCGCACTCCGCCGGAGGTGCTGGAGCGCGTGGACGCTTTCTTTGCCGACACGGTCGCGACAGGAGGAAACCGATGAGCTCACATAGCGCTGCCGGGCGGGCCCTTGAGCGTCGCAACGAGCGACGCATCGCCGTGCGTCTCCCCCTCCGGGTGCGCGGCACCGACCGCGACGGCGTGCGCTTTGAAGAGCAGACCGAAAGCGAAAACGTCTGCCGCAGCGGCACAGCCTTTTCCACCACCCATGAGCTTGACCTGGGCGCCGAGCTCGAAATCAATATCCCGCTGCCGAAGCAGGGGCGCGAATCGGAAACCGACTTTGCCACCCGCGGACGCGTCGTCCATGTCGCGCCGGGGAAGGAGAAGCGTATCCGAATTGTCGGCGTCGAGTTCACCGGCCCGCGCTTCCACCGCGTCTTTCTCTCCGAATCCTCTGCGTAGAACCAAAAAGGCCTGGCGAGGACTGTCAAGTGGAGGTACGCCGGCACTTCATCAGTCGCGCTGGGCAAGGAGTTGCTTGTACGCCTCGCGCTTAGGCAGGCCGCGCTCGCGCGCCGCTTGTTTGAGCGCGGCTTTGCGGTCCACCTTCTGCTCCTGCATGATTTGCGCGACGCGTTTGGCGAGGGGGAGTTCGGTCTGGGCGGGCTGCTGCGGAGTCCCGGCGCCGATCAGCAGGGTCATCTCGCCCCGCGGGGGTTTGTGGCGGACTTGCTCCAGCAGTTCCGGGAGCTGGCCGCGAAGGAACTCCTCATGCAGCTTGGTCACTTCGCGGGCAATCACCGCGGGGCGCGCGCCGAAGATGGCCAGGGCGTCCTTGAGGGTCTCTTCCAAACGGTGCGGCGCCTCGTAAAGCACCAGGGTTCGCGGTTGCGCCGCGAGCTGGCTGAGAGCCTTGCGCCGCTCGCCGGCGCGAGAGGGCAAAAAGCCGACAAACAGGAACTCTTCGGTCGGCATCCCCGAGGCCGCCAGCGCCGCCACCAGCGCTGAGGGCCCGGGAATGGGTACGACCGGGATGCGATGCCGCAGGCACAGCGCCACCAGGCGATGCCCCGGGTCAGAGATCACCGGCATGCCTGCATCGCTCACCAGCGCAGCCTGCGCGCCCTGCTCCATTTCAATCACCAGCTCCGGGGCGCGTGTCATCTCATTGTGCTCGTGGTAGCTGACCAGGCGCTTGCGGAGGCCATAGTGGGTTAGCAACTTCTGCGTCTGCCGGGTGTCCTCGCAGGCCACCAGGTCGGCCTCCTTCAAGACTCGCAGCGCGCGCAGTGTGATGTCTTCCAGATTGCCGATCGGCGTGGCAACCAGAAAGAGGCAGCCGGCTTCGGCAGGGTTTGCGATAGGTTCGCCCATCAGGGAGCCTTTTGAAACACCGGAAGGGCCGCGTTCGCTGCTACTTTATCACTCGTGGTAACATTTTAGACGGCGTTTCGTCAGATCGTGGAGTTTGACAGTGCCCCTGTACGAATACCAGTGCCGGAAATGCGGCCATCGGTTTGAAAAAATCGAGAAAGTGGCGGGGCCGCACGCGAAGATCTGCCCGAAGTGCCGCGGCCAGGTGGAGCGCCTGGCCTCAGCGCCGGCCATCCGGTTCAAGGGCAGCGGCTGGTATGTAACCGACTACGCCGGCAAGGGTGCTCCAGCGTCCGAGTCCGGTGACGGTGATTCCGCCAAGAGCGAAAAACCCAAGAAAGAGTCGAAGGAAGCCGCGCCCGCGAAGGAAACCAAGAAGGCAGCGAAGGAAAAGTGACCCGCAGCGCGTTTGGGCCGGTGCGAAACGGCTCCTAGAGCTTCAGCGAACGCAGGTATTTGCGAAAGTCACTGCCGAGGTCGGGGTTCTTGAGCGCGATCTCAACCGTGGCCTTCAGGAAGCCGAGTTTGTCGCCCGCGTCGTAGGATTTACCTTCGTAAATGTAGGCCCAGAGCCCTTTTTCCTGTGCCAGCAGGCGCAGCGCGTCGGTGAGCTGGATTTCGCCGCCGGTCCCCGGCGCGGTGCGCTCGAGGCAGTCGAATGCCTCCGGCGGCAGCACGTATCGGCCTGTGATGCCAAGGTTTGACGGAGCTTCGGCGGGCCGGGGCTTTTCGACGAGATTGCGGATGCGCAGCAGGCGCGAGCCCCAGCGGGGCTGCTGCGCCGGTTCGCCGTCCACCACGCCGTACAGCTCGGTTTTATCTCGCGGCACCTCCTCGACGGCGATGGCGCCCACACCGGTGCCTTCGTAGACTTCCACCAGTTGCAGGGTCGCCGGGCGCGCGTCGGGGATAATGACGTCACCCAGCAGCACCGCGAAGGGTTCCTCACCCACCAATTCCCGGGCGGCCAGCACAGCATGGCCCAGACCGAGCGGCTCTTTCTGCCGAGTGTAGCTGAAGTGGACCAGGTTGCTGATCCGGCGGACCAGCTCCGCCTGTTCCGATTTGCCCTTCTCCTCGAGGAAGCGTTCCAGCTCCGGCGCCGAATCAAAGTGGTCTTCGATGGCGTTCTTGCCGCGGCCGGTGACGATGATGATGTTCTCGATGCCCGAGGCCACGCACTCTTCGACCACGTACTGGATCAGCGGTTTGTCCACCACCGGCAGCATCTCTTTTGGCTGCGCCTTGGTGGCGGGCAGGAATCGCGTCCCCAGGCCTGCGGCGGGCAGGACCGCCTTGCGCACGCGTTTGGCTTTTGTTGTCATTTGTAGCGCCGGCGCTCTCGCCGGCCCCGATGCGGTACCGAGCTCACGCTAGTCGCGAAATGGCACGATATGCGGCCTCAGCTTGCCTGTCAATCTGCCAGCGCTTTCAGGCGCGGCGAAATGCGAATCCTCTTAAGTTCCCCGCGCACCTGAGTTGGTGTCATCCATCCTCGCTCGGTCAGGAAACGGATACTAGGATGGAAGCTTGTCAGGCCGAAGTACGGATTCAGAACGAGAATTCTTTTCCTTGCTGGTTTCCAAACCTGTCGGGGAGGGCCGCACATGAAGGCGAACCGGGAGAACCACCTCGGCCAGAACTTCAGCGTGCCTATCAAGACCCAGACTGGGGCGCCTGCATGAAGCCCCAGTTGAACCAGGGCGCTCGTTCCGACCTTGTTCACGAATCCTGTTCGAAGGATCGCATCGGCGCCTAGGACCAGAGGTTCGGATGGGGCGCTGACTCGGCCGAAAAGGGCCGCGTCGGTCTCAAACCAAACTTGCACGCCGGCTCGGGCGAGCCTGTCGGCCATGGCTCTGCCTTCATAACCCGGGCGGGATTCTGAGCAATAGACACGCTCGAGAAAGAATCGGGCACGAGCGAGGGCAGCAAGGACCGTCGAGCTATAGGAATAGGTAATCACTTCCTTGTGCCGGCCGAGGCGCAAGGCGCGTCCCAGCAGCCGGGCGATCCGCCTGGGGCCGTTCTGCAGGAGGTTACGGAAAGAGGCCGCGGCCGCTGCCAGATATCGAGCGGGACTCCGCGAGTCCGCGGCCAGTGCGACTTCGTTTGCCAAGCGCAGCAATGGCGCCATTGAGGGCTGCACCCTGAGCAGCGCACGGGCGATGTCAAGCAACTCCTGTTTGCTCGGCTGGGGATGGCGGCGCAGCCAGGATTGGAGCGCAGTGACTGCGCTGAGCGCGAGTTCTGCGGCCCCGGAGCGGCGGTCGCGTGCGATGGCATCGAGTTCGCGGCGCAGGAGGCGATCCATGCGCGTATGCTAACATAGGGTTTCCAGACGATATGGAAAGGCAGTGAGCGTCCGCATCCTCGGCATCGAATCCTCGTGTGACGAAACCGCCGCGGCGGTGGTCGCGGACGGCTGCGAGGTGCTTTCGAACATCGTCGCCTCGCAGGTGGACATCCACCGGAAGTACGGCGGGGTGGTTCCGGAGCTAGCTTCGCGTGAGCACCTGCGGCGGATCGTGCCGGTGGTCCGCGAAGCGCTGGAGCAAGCGGGTCTCGCGCTTGCGGAGGTGGACGCCATCGCTGTTACTTGCGGGCCGGGGCTGGTGGGTTCGCTGCTGGTGGGCCTCACCTACGGGAAGGTGCTGGCGATGTCGCTTGGAAAACCGCTGGTGGCGGTGAACCACCTCGAAGGGCACGTGCACGCCGTGCTTCTTGAAGCCCATGCGGCCAGCTGTAAACCCGAATTGCCGGCCATCTGCCTGATCGTCTCCGGCGGGCACACGGTGCTTTACAACGTCGCGGCACAGCAGGGGAATGGCAGTGCGGGCGCACAGAGTTTCCGCTACCGGCGCATCGGGCAGACCCGTGACGATGCCGCCGGCGAGGCCTACGACAAGGTGGCCAAGTTGCTCGCGCTTGGCTATCCGGGGGGCCCGGTGATTGACGCGCTCGCCCGATATGGCAACGCCGATGCCCTAAGGTTTGGCGCAGCCAAGATGAAGGGCAACCAACACGATTTCAGCTTCAGCGGGATCAAGACCGCGGTGCTCTACCACGTTCGCGACCACCCCGAGCTTCAACGCGAGATCGACGCGCGCCGGCAAGCATTCGCCCAAGGCGTGCTCAAGGCCGAGCAACTCCACCCGCAGTGCAGCCAGCAGACGCTCGACCTTCTCGCGAGCTTTCAGAAAGGGGTAGTGAGCGACCTGGTGAGCCGCACGCTCGCCGCCGCTGAAGAATTCAATGCCCGCTCCGTGCTGGTCTCCGGAGGAGTTGCGGCAAACAGCCAGCTTCGGCAGGCATTTGAAGAAGAGGCCCGGCTCCGCGGCCTGGATGTTTTCTTCCCTAGCCGACAGCTTTCCACCGACAACGCCGCCATGATCGCCGCGGCCGCTTACCCGAAGTTTCTGGCTGGTGAGCGCGCCGACGCCCAGCTCAACGCCGAAGCCACCCTGCCGCTAGGCTAGCAGCCGGATCGGCGCGCTCCCTTACTGGTCCGCGTTCCAGATGTCAGCACCGGCCTTCCACTGGCCGTCGGCCTGCTTCTTCCACACGACAACGTACTTGCCTTTCTCCGTGGAGGGCTTTCCCTTCTTGTCGTTGGTAGTGAATTCGTACGTGCCGGTCTCGTAGGCGATGTCCCCTGACCGGGCGACTTCCACTTTAGTTGTCGAAAAGTTCAGGGCGAAACCAGGCAGGGCCATCATCTGAGACCAGCCTTCGCGCCGTTTCTCAGCCGCGGTGAGCATCGGCATGCCGGGCGGGAACATCACGGCGTCGGGCGCATAGAAGGAGAGCGTTTTTTCCAGGTCTTTGGCAGCCGCGGCCTTGTCCCACTCCACGACCGCGGCACGGATGGCATTCTCATCCGCGGCGCGAGTGTCCGGCGGCTGAGAGGCGGGTTTCTGTTGGTAACCGCAGGCGATGGTCAGCGCTAACAGGGCGACGAGCACCATCGCGCAGGAGACAATTTTGAAGCGCTTCATTGGATTCCTCCTCGGCAAACGAGCGATGCGACGCGAACAGTGCCGACCACGAACGCATTTGTCAAGCGGGTGACGGCTGAAGGATTGTCTCTCGGGTGTCTCCCAATCGATGGCATCACGCCGAAGAGTGGGGTCGAAGCGGTTCCTCCGTGTGTAGCCTTTCGACTTGGAGCCGATAATCTTCACCTGTTATAGAATCGCGCTCCGCATGCGCATTGCGATTGATACCGGCGGCACGTTCACCGATTGCGTGTTCGTGCGCGACGGCGTGCTCGAAATCCTGAAGGTGCCCTCGACGCCGCGCCGGCCCGCAGACGCCATCGGCGCCGCCCTGAAGAAAATCCTTGCAGGGGCGCAGCATGCTGCGCCCTTGCAGCGTGAAAAGAGGCGTCGGAACGGCGGCGCAGCAGCGCTCGATTTGACCTGTGGCACCACGGTCGGCACTAACGCCCTGCTCGAGCGCCGCGGCGGGCGCATTGCCCTGATCACCACGGCCGGCTTCGAAGACGTCCTGGAGATCGGAAGGCAGGCCCGGCCGCGGCTGTACGATTTCTTTGTCGAGAGGCCTGCGCCGCTGGTGCCCCGCGAGCGGCGCTACGGACTGCGCGAGCGCGTCAGCGCGGACGGGATCGTGCTCCGCCGCCCCTCGCGCGCCGAACTCAGGCGCATCGTAAGAACGGCCGAGCGCGGCGGGGCGGGGTCGGTGGCCGTCTGTCTGCTGTTTTCCTTCGCCAACCCGGCCCACGAGCGGGCCGTGGCCCGCGCTCTGCGCTCCCGGGGTTTCGAGGTTTCGGTGTCGCACGAAATCCTGCCCGAGTTTCGCGAGTTTGAGCGCACGGCCACAACCGTGGTGAACGCGTATCTTGTACCGGTGGTGAGCCAGTATCTCGCGGAGATTTCTGGCCACGCATCGAAAGCGACCGGCGCCAAGCCGAAACGCTCCACTGCCCGGGCGCAGGTGCGCATTATGCAATCGAGCGGGGGGATCATTTCCGCCGCGGTCGCCTCCCGCGAGCCGGTGCGCACGATCCTTTCAGGTCCTGCGGGCGGCATTCTGGGGGCGCAGTACGTTGCCGAGCTGGCGGGCTGCGACCGCATCATCTCGTTTGACATGGGAGGCACCTCAACTGACGTCGCGCTGGTCGAAGGCGCGCTGCGCACCACCAATGAGTCGCAGGTGGCCGAGTTGCCCGTGGCCGTGCCGATGCTGGACATCCACACGGTCGGTGCGGGCGGTGGGTCGCTGGCGCGGTTTGACCGTGCCGGGGCGCTGCGCGTCGGCCCGGAGAGCGCCGGCGCCGATCCGGGCCCGGTCTGCTACGGGCGGGGCGAGCAGCCGACCGTCACCGACGCGCACCTGGTGCTCGGTCGCATCACGGCCGAGGGATTCCTCGGCGGCGAATTCCTGCTCGACGAACGGCGCGCACGCTACTGGATGGAGCGCCTCCGCGGGCCGATGCGCTCGGCCGAACGCTTTGCGCAGGGGATCGTTGACGTCGCCAACGCGGTGATGGAGAAGGCCATCCGTCTGATTTCCATCGAGCGCGGCTATGACCCTCGCGATTACGCCCTGGTCGCCTTCGGCGGCGCCGGAGGGCTGCACGCCTGCGACCTTGCCGCAGCGTTAGAGATGCCACGAGTGCTCGTGCCAAAGTTTCCCGGCGCACTCTCTGCGCTCGGCATCCTCCGCGCCGACGTGGTCAGGGACTTCTCACAGACGGTGCGCCTGCCGGTGGACAGCGTCCGTGGGGTGCGGTCTGCGCTCGAGCACAACTTCCGGCGGCTCGAGCGGCGAGGTAAGCACGAAATGCGCGCCGAAGCCTTCGAGAGCCGTCAGATCCGCATCGAGCGCTGGCTTGACATGCGCTACGTCGGGCAGGCTTACGAACTCGGCATCCCTGCGGCCGGGGATTTTGTTCAGAGCTTCCATCGTGCGCATGAGCGCCGCTACGGATATGCCGACCTCCAGCGCCCCACCGAGATTGTGAATGTGCGTGCGAAGCTGATCGGCGCGACGCCGAAGCCGGAGCTGCCGCGCCAGCGGTCAGGCGCTGCAAACGCTGCGAGCGCAGTAGTGGGCCGGCGGCGCACCGTTTTTGCCCGCCGCGCCCGGACGACTCCGGTGTACGACCGTGCAAAGCTGCGCGCCGGCCACCGCTTCGCCGGGCCGGCAATTGTCACCGAGTACAGCGCCACGATGGTGATGCCACCGGGCTGGCGCGCCTTTGTGGATGCGTTCGGTAACCTTTTGCTCAAGCCCCGATAGGGCGATTTGTCATTCTGAACGGAGTCCGCCCCGGCGGACGGAGTGAAGAATCTCAACCTTGAGATGCTTCACCCGTCCAACAACAAGCGGGACCGACTCTGCATGACACGGCTATCGTTCGCGAGCATCAGAGCAACCATGCGGAAAGCCTTCGACCCAACGCGCCTGGAAATCTTCAAGAACCTGTTCCATTCGGTGGCCGAGGAGATGGGCGCGGCCCTGCGCCGAGCGGCTTTCTCGCCCAATATCAAGGAGCGCAGGGACTATTCCTGCGCAGTCTTCGACGCCGCAGGCCAAGTGCTGGCCATGGGCGACCACATGCCCGTGCATCTGGGCTCGATGCCCATGTCGGTGGCCGCAGCGATTGCGGCGCTCGAGCTCGTCCCCGGCGACATTGCACTGTTGAACGACCCTTACGCCGGCGGCACGCACCTGCCCGATCTGACCATGGTCATGCCGGTCTTTTTCGGCAGCCACACTCCACCGATGTTTTACATTGCCAATCGAGCGCATCACGCCGACGTTGGCGGCGCGCAGGCGGGTTCGATGGGCCTGGCGCAGGAGATCTTTCAGGAGGGCCTGCGCATCCCGCCGGTGAAGATTCTGGAGCGCGGCCGGCTGGCGCGTGATGTGCTGGCCCTCATCCTGAGCAACGTGCGCACGCCACGCGAGCGCGAAGGCGATCTGACGGCGCAGATTGCCGCCTGCCGCATCGGGGAACGGCGGCTCGGCGAGATTGTGACTAAACACGGGCGGCGCGAGGTCTCCGACTACGGCCGACATCTGCTGGATTACTCTGCGGCGATGATGCGCGCCGCGGTGCGGCGCATCCCCCAAGGGACCTATCGCGGCGAGGATTATCTCGACGACGACGGCATCGGCGGGAAGCCGCTACGGATCGTGGCCACCATCCGGGTGCGCGGCGGGCGAGCCGAGGTGGACTTCTCGGGCTCCGCGCCGCAGTGTGCGGGCAGCATCAACGCGGTTGCGGCGATCGCCTATTCGGCGGTGTTCTACGTCTTCCGCTGCCTGCTCGACGAGGAGGTGCCGGCAACCTCGGGCCTGATGCGACCCCTGCGCGTCATCGCGCCCGAGGGCACCATCGTGAACGCTCGCCCGCCCGCGGCGGTGGCCGGCGGCAATGTGGAGACCTCGCAGCGCATCGTGGACGCGCTGCTACGCGCGCTGTCTTGCGCCATTCCGAAGAGAATCCCCGCGGCGAGCCAGGGCACGATGAACAACCTCACGTTTGGCGGCGCCGACCCGCGCCTGGGGGGCGCGCCGTTCGCCTACTACGAGACGATTGCCGGCGGCATGGGCGCGCGCCCAGGCAAGGACGGTCTGAGCGGCATCCACACGCACATGACCAATTCGCTCAATACTCCCGTTGAGGTGCTCGAACACGCCTGCCCGGTGCGCGTGCGTCGCTACGCCCTGCGGCGCGGTTCGGGCGGACGCGGCGCCTCCCGCGGCGGCGACGGCATCCTGCGCGAAGTCGAACTCCTCACGTGCACCCAGGTGGGCTTGCTATGCGACCGGCGGAAATTTGCTCCGTATGGTCTGGCCGGCGGGAAGTGCGGCGCGAAAGGGAAAAACGAGTTCATCGTAAACGGCCGGACTCAGTGGCTTCCTTCCAAGTGCAGTTTCTACGCTCCGGCGGGAGCGGTGGTGCGCATCGAAACGCCGGGCGGGGGCGGATGGGGGAAGGAGCGGAGGACAGTAAAGAAGGGCAAGAGGAAAAAGGTAAGGGAAAGGAGAAAAATGAAAAAGGGAACAGAGAAAAGCGAATGGAGAAATATAAGAATGCCAGGAGAAAAAGAATAAACGTTTAACCGAAGGGGCAGCCCGCTTTGCGCTATTCCATTTTTTCGATGGCCGGCGGCATGTGAAGCCGGGCCTTGGCGAGCGACTTCACCAGTACGCCTTCGATATTTTCCTGCGACGTGTTGCGCGCCGTAGCGAGCTCGCTGACAAGCAGAAACTTGGCGCGTTCGAGCATCTTCTTCTCCCGGAACGAGAGGGGCTTGCTGCGGCTGAGCGCGACCAGGCTCTTGAGCACAGCGGCCACTTCGATCAGCGCCCCGGTGCGCATGCGTTCGGAGTTTTCCTTGAAGCGGTGCTTCCAGTCGTGGTGTGAGTTGAACTTCCCTTTTTCGATGTAGCTCAAGACCTTGATCGTTTCCCCTGAGCGCATCACTGGCCGCAGGCCGACCGTGAGCGCGTTGGTCTGCGGCACCATCACTTTCAAGCCGCTGGAAAAGATGCGCAGCATGTAGTATTTCTCAGTCCTGCCGTCCAACATGCCGTAGCTGATTTGTTCGATGACACCGACGCCGTGGTTGGGATAGACAACTTTGTCGCCTATATTGTAGTCCATGCGGATGCCCCCCAAGGTATGCACTCCCTATTGTAGGAAAAATGAAAGACGTGAGTCAAGTTATTCCTCATCGAATCAGCCAGTTAAGTGAAAGCTTGCGGGACGATTGGTAATTAAATTGCTCGGATTCTTGGCCCGCCCGTTTGGCAGACTGAAGGTGTTCGCTAGCAGTTGCGCTACAATGGCGGGCCATGCTCATCCTCGCTCTCGACACAAGCACGCAGGCCGGCAGCCTGGCGGTTTTGCGCGAGACGCGTATTGTGGGGGAGGTTTCGACCTGGGTGGACGAAACCTACTCCTCCCGGATGTTTCGCCACCTGGAATTCCTGATGCGCGAGCTCAAGCTTGAACTCCAACAGATTGACCTCTTTGCGGTGGCCGCGGGGCCGGGGTCGTTTACCGGCCTGCGAGTGGGCCTGACAGCGGTAAAGGGTTGGGCGGAGGTATATCAGAAGCCGATTGCGGCGGTTAGTGCGCTCGAAGCAGTTGCTGCACAGGCAAAGGCCGCTGTCCCGATGCTGGTTCCGATGATTGATGCTCGCCGCGGGCAGGTGTATGCCGGGCTGTACGAGCGCCGGGAGGCGGCCCTGGCGCGCCGGCGTGACGAGGTGGTGATGATGCCCACAGAGTTTCTGGAGATCCTGCGCAGCCAGGAGGGAGATGCCGACCTCACGTTCGTCTCCCCTACGCCCGAAGTCCTGGCGGCCTGCTTGGCACAATCGGTCTTCCGCCGCAAGGCGATCGAGGCAGTCTCGACCGTGCTGGCTCCAGTGATCGGCCAGCTCGGGTACGCGATGGCACAGCGCGGCGAGTTGGTGGACGCGCTCACGCTCGACGCCAACTACGTGCGTCGGTCCGATGCCGAATTACTGTGGAAGGGTTCATGACACGAGCACCGGGCGTGGAAATCGAATACTCGGTCCGGCCGATGGCGGCAACCGATGTCGCCGCGGCGATTGCGTTGGCTTCCTACGCCCCGGAAGCGGCCCGATGGTCGCAGACGGATTACTTGCGCGCTGCAGGCGGCGATTGGGACGGCTGGGTGGCCGCGCGCGAATCGCAGCAGAAAGGTAACATTGTCGGCCTTCTGATTGTCCGGCGCATGGCCGACGAAATGGAGATCCTGAACCTCGCCGTCGAGCCGGCAGAACGCCGCCGCGGCGTGGCCGGCCGGCTGCTTGAAGCAGCGCTCGAGCGGGGCCGCGCCCGCGGCGTAAAGCGGATTTTTCTCGAAGTGCGGGCGTCGAATGCCGGAGCCATTGCGTTCTACGAGCACGGCGGGTTTATCCGGGCCGGCCGCCGTCCGCGGTACTATACCGAACCGCTCGAGGACGCCTGGGTGCTTTCACGGAAACTGGTCGAGGCTTCGGCTTGATTTCTCTTGGCCCGCGTCCTCCGGCTGTGCTAAGTTTTTAGGCGCCATGTAACATCCTGCTCCATCCAGGAGGGAACTGATGTCCATCTCACCCCGGGATATCCGCGAACACCTGATGGCCAGCAATGCGGAGTTCCAACGACTCGCCCAAGAGCATTCCCGCTACGA
>JBASRK010000068.1:0-1819 GCA_049273775.1 Candidatus Acidiferrales bacterium | reverse complement strand
AGCCGGAGCTTGAAGCGTTGCACCACACACGCATCGGAAACGACCGTGAGGCGCTCGAACGGCTGGCGGGGCAGACGCTGCGGAAGATGAAGCTGCGGGCGCTGGTGGTAACCCGCGGTAAGGATGGCATGGTTGTATTTGAGCGCGGGCGCAAGCCGGTCGCCATCCCCGTCTATGGCACCGACCAGGCGGCCGACGTCACCGGCGCAGGCGACACGGTGATCGCCGTGTTCACGCTCGCCTTGGCTGCCGGCGCGACGTTTGTCGAGGCCGCTCACCTGGCTAATTATGCCGGCGGGATCGTGGTGATGAAGCGCGGCACAGCCAGTGTCACTCGCGGCGAGCTACTCGCCGCCATCCGCAGCGACGCCACCACCGTGCCTGCCGACCGAGCCCGATGAGCCGGTGATGGACACTCGCGATAAAATCCTTTCGCGCAATGCCTTGCTCGAACAGCTCGCAGGCCAGCGGCGACGCCGCCGGCGAATTGTGCTAGGCAACGGCTGCTTCGACTTGCTCCATGTTGGCCACATCCGCTACCTGGAAGGCGCGCGCCGTGAAGGCGACTTGCTCGTGGTCGGAGTGAATTCGGATGCGAGCGAGCGGGTCCTCAAGGGCGATGGCCGCCCGATCCTGCCGGCGCAGGCTCGTGCCGAGTTGGTGGCGGCGCTGGCGGCGGTGGACTACGTGGTGATTTTCGACGAACCCAATGTCGAGGCATTGCTCACTGCCATCCGTCCCGATGTCCACGCCAAGGGCACAGACTATACGGCTGAGACGGTACCGGAGCGGAAGCTCGCCGCTGAGCTCGGGATCCGCATCGCCATTGTCGGCGACCCCAAGCAACATTCCACCCAAGAGCTTCTGGCTCGCCTAAGCAGATCCTTCCATGGCTGACGAGAGGTTCCTGCTGGTGAAGCTCGGCTCGCTCGGCGACATTATGCATACTTTGCCCGCCCTCGCAGTCCTGCGGGATTCATTCCCCGGGGCGCGCATCGATTGGTTGGTCGAGCGCAAGTGGGCGGCTCTGCTCCAGGGCAACCCCGACCTCAGCGAGGTTGTTGCCTTAGACCGCGGCTCTTGGAACGCGCTGGGCTCCTGCGTCGGGCGGCTGCGCGCGACGCATTACACCTGCGCCGTCGATTTCCAGGGACTCTACAAATCCGCGATTCTGACCTTTCTTTCCGGGGCCAGCAGGCGAGTGGGCTTGGCCTGGCACTTAGCCCGCGAAGGAGGTGCGGCGCTCTTTTACGACCAGCGCGTCACGCGTTCCGCAGAGCACAGGGTGGAGCTGAACCTCGCCCTGGCCGAGCGCGCAGGCGCCCGAACGACCGGCGGCCACCGCTTCCCGTTGCGAATTCCTGCTGGAGCCGAAACCGCCGTCGCCACCTGGCTGTCGGCGAGCGCCCTGCGTGAGTTCTTTGTTATCAGCCCGGGCGGCGGCTGGCAATCGAAGTGCTGGCCGCCCGAGCGATTCGGCGAACTCTGCAGCGAGCTGGCGCGCCGCGGCTGGCGCGGGATCGTGAACTATGGCCCCGGCGAGGGCGAACTCGCCGAAGCTGTTTGCCGGGCGGCGGCTCCGGCGGAACCCTCGCTTTTTTCCAGCGACCTGGCACAACTCATGGCGATCTTACGCCGCGCCAGGATTGTCGTCGCAGGGGACACCGGCCCGCTGCACCTGGCCGTGGCCCTGGGGACACCAGTCGTCGGGCTTTACGGCCCGACCGACTCGCGGCAAACCGGCCCGTACTGCGCCACGGACATTGTCGTGCGCAACGTGCCCCCGGAAGAAACCACCTACAAGCGCGGCAACCAGTAC
>JBASRK010000066.1:0-6078 GCA_049273775.1 Candidatus Acidiferrales bacterium | reverse complement strand
TGGCGCGCCACGCCGATGCCGGGGTCGTTGGTCAGCACGCGCTCGATGCGCGCTGCCATCTCTTTGGTGCCGTCGGCGACGGTCACTTGCCCGGCGTGCTGTGAGTAGCCGATGCCTACGCCGCCGCCGTTGTGGATGGAGACCCAGGAGGCGCCGCTCGCGGTGTTCAGCAGGGCGTTCAGCAAGGCCCAGTCGGCGACAGCGTCGGAGCCATCGAGCATCTTTTCGGTCTCGCGGTAAGGCGAAGCCACCGAGCCGCAGTCCAGATGGTCGCGGCCGATGACAATAGGCGCCTTCAGCTCGCCGCGGGCCACCAGCTCGTTGAGCGCCAGGCCGAATTTCTCCCGCTCGCCGTAGCCCAGCCAGCAGATGCGCGCCGGGAGACCCTGAAAGCGCACGCGCTTCTGCGCCAGGCGGATCCAGCGGTTGAGGATCGCGTCGTGCGGGAAGAGCTCCAGCACCAATTCGTCGGTGCGATAGATGTCGGCCGGCTCACCCGAGAGCGCCACCCAGCGGAACGGCCCGCGACCCTCGCAGAAAAGCGGCCGGATATACGCTGGCACGAAGCCGGGAAAATCGTAGGCGTCCTTGACGCCCTGCTCGAAAGCAAACGTGCGGATGTTGTTGCCGTAGTCAAACGTCACTGCGCCCAGCTTCTGCAGCGCGAGCATCCCGCGGACGTGCTCGGCAATCGATTCCATGGCGCGATTGCGGTACTCCTCCGGGTCGCGCCGGCGCAGCTCGGCAGCCTGCTCGAGCGACACCCCGCGAGGGATGTAGCTGCCTGCCGGGTCGTGTGCGCTGGTCTGGTCGGTCAGCAGGTCGGGCACCACCCCGCGCCGCGCCAGTTCGGGGATGACGTCGGCGCAATTGCCCACCAGCCCCACCGATGCCGGCTCGCGCTTGCGCACTGCGTTCTTCAGGATGCGCAGGGCCTCGTCGAGATCGTTGACCATGACGTCGCAGTAGCCGGTCTTGACCCGCCGCTTGATGCGCTCGGGGTCTATCTCGACGCCAAGGTACGCCCCGCCGTTCATCGTGGCGGCCAGCGGCTGGGCGCCGCCCATGCCGCCCATCCCGCCCGAGACCACAAGCTTTCCGGTCAGGTCGCTCCCAAAATGCTTGTGTCCTGCGGCGGCAAAAGTCTCGTAGGTGCCCTGCAGAATCCCTTGCGTGCCGATGTAGATCCAGCTCCCCGCGGTCATCTGGCCATACATCATCAGGCCAGCGCGCTCGAGTTCGCCGAACTGTTTCCAGTTGTTCCAGTGGCCCACCAGGTTGGCGTTGGCAAGCAGCACCCGCGGCGCGTAAGCGTGCGTGCGGAAGATGCCCACCGGCTTGCCCGACTGCACCAGCAGCGTTTCATCGTTCTCGAGGCCCTTCAGCGATTGGGCGATGGCTGTGAAGCAGGGCCAGTTGCGCGCCGCCTTGCCCGTGCCGCCGTAGACGATCAACTCCTCGGGGCGCTCGGCCACCTCGGGGTCAAGGTTGTTCATCAGCATTCGCAGGGCCGCCTCCTGTTGCCACCCCTTGCAGGAGAGCGCCGTGCCTCGGGGCGCCCGCACTGGCTGATAAGCCGTGGACTTCTCGACGCTGAGCTTGCTCATTGTGGTGGAATGCCTCACGGTCATATTAGCGCAGCCGCCCGCGGGTTTGTAGCCCACCTGTTCAGAGGTGGGGAAGTTATGACCCGTGCGAAAAGCCCCGCCCCTGAAGAGGCGGGTTACACGAGGGAGAGGATATCGGGTCGAAGCCGAGGCTGAAAATAAGCTTGTAGTTCCATTGCGCACGAGCCGAAGCCTAAGATAGATTGGGCGCGGGAATAGAATGGGCTATCCCTCTCTCATCGAACGGCTGCTTGAGGGCTTCGACCGCTACCAGTGTCCTCGTGCGCAGATGTACAAGGCGGGGGACCGCTGGGAATCCATCTCTGCGGCCGAGATGCTGCGGCACATCGCGGGGCTTTCCCGGGCGCTCGCCGAATTGGGCGTGGGCCCTGGCGACCGCGTCGGCCTGTTTGCCCCGAATCGCCCCGAATGGCACGTCGCCGACTTCGCCATCCTCGGACTTGGCGCAGTGACTGTGCCGGTTTATTTTCGCGAATCCGCGGATCGGCTTCTGTACATCCTCAACCACTCCTCCTCGAAGGTAATCGTGGCGGCGGGCGCCGAACAGGCCGAGCGTCTGCTCGCCTGCTGCGAGCGGTTGCCCGCTGTCGAGCACGTCATCCTGGCCGGCGCGCCACCGGCGCTGGACGGCGATATCCTGCGCTATGAAACGCTGGTTACCGGGGTGGGCGAAGCGGAGGTGGCGGCTTATCGCCGGCGCGCCGCGGAGGTCACGCCCGAACAACTCGCGACGATCATTTACACGTCCGGCACAACGGGCGAGCCCAAAGGGGTCATGCTGACCCACGCCAACTTCAGTTCGAACGAGATCGATCGCATCCAGGCCTTCGCTTACAACGAGCGCGACGTTGCGCTCTCTTTCCTGCCGCTCTCGCACGTTTACGAGCGCCTGATGGACTACGGCTACCTGTTTCGCGGCATCCCGCTGGCCTACGTCGAGCGCATGGAAGACGTTCAGACGGCGCTCCTCGAAGTCCGGCCGACAGTGGCGGCGGCCGTGCCGCGCTTTTTCGAAAAGCTCTACGCCAACACGATGGAAAAAGGAAAGAAGACGACGGGCCTCAAGCGCCGGATTTTCGACTGGTCGATCCGAGCGGCAAACGAGGCGGCGCCATGGCGCGCCTATGGGCGCGCGGTGCCGCTGCGGGTGAAGCTCAATTGGGTGCTCGCCGATCTGCTCGTCTATTCCCGAATACGCGCTGGTGTGGGAGGCCGAGTGCGCGCGTTCATTTCCGGCGGCGCGCCGCTGGCGCGTGAGCTCGCCGAGTTTTTCTGGGCCGTCGGCGTGGTGATTTACCAGGGGTACGGGCTGACGGAGACCTCGCCGGTGGTGTCCACCAACGGCCCGGAGGCCAACAAAGTGGGCACGGTGGGCCGGCCCATCGCGCACGTCGAGGTGCGGATCGCCGAGGATGGCGAAATCCTGGTGCGGGGGCCGTGCGTAATGCTCGGCTACTACAAGAACGCCGAGCAGACCCGCGCCGTGCTCGATGGCGACGGCTGGCTGCGCACCGGCGACGTCGGCTATCTCGATCCGGACGGCTACTTGGTGGTCACCGAGCGCAAGAAGGACCTGCTCAAGACCGCAGGGGGAAAATTCGTGGCGCCGCAGCCGATCGAAAACAGCCTCAAGTCAAGTCCATACATCCTGAACGCGGCGGTGGTTGGCGACCGGCGGAAGTTTGTCGCCGCATTGATCGTGCCGCACTTTGCCCATGTCGAAGCGCGCGTCGGCGAGAACGGTCTGAAATTCTCTTCGCCCGCCGAGCTGGCCGCGCATCCCTGGGTGCACGAGCTGATCGGCTGGGAGATTGAACGACTCACCGCTCATCTGGCGCAGTACGAGACCATCAAACGATTCGCCCTGCTCGATCACGACTTCACTTTCGACACGGGCGAGCTGACCTACACGATGAAGCTCAAGCGGCGAGTCATCGAAGAGCGCTATCACGATGTCATCGAGCGCCTCTACGCTGACGTTGAAGAGCCTCGGCCGTTGCCGCACGTGTAGGGGCCGGCCCCGCACCAGCGCGCCCGCCCCTAGACGAAGTACACTCCCATTCTGCGCCGGGAGTAGAATGAGCCAAGGAGCCAACTGACATGACCGACCAGCTCGTCATTGCCGGCCGCGGCTTCCGTTCGCGGCTGATCGTCGGCACAGGGAAATATCGCAGCCTCCAGGAGATGGTGCGCGCGCACGAAGCCTCGGGAGCCGAGATGGTCACCGTCGCGGTGCGCCGCGTCAACCTGCTGGATCGCAGCAAGGAGTCGCTGCTCGATTACATCGACCGTACGAAATTTTTCGTCCTGCCGAACACGGCAGGCTGCTATACCGCCGAGGAAGCCGTCCGTACAGCGCGGCTGGGGCGGCAGGTCGGCCTGTCGGAGTGGGTCAAGCTGGAAGTGATCGGCGACCAGCAGACGCTTTTCCCGGACACGGAGGAGCTGGTGTCGGCGACGAAGATCCTGGTGAAGGAAGGATTCATTGTGCTGCCGTATACCAGCGACGACCTGATCGTCGCTCGCAAGCTGATTGATGCCGGGGCCGCGGCGGTGATGCCGCTGGGCGCGCCAATCGGCTCGGGCATGGGCATCCAGAACGAAGCTAATCTGCGAATCCTTCGCGAGAGGATCACGGAAGTACCGCTCGTCGTGGATGCCGGTGTGGGCACAGCGTCCGATGCCACCGTCGCCATGGAACTGGGCGCCGACGGCGTGCTCATGAATACCGCCATTGCCGAAGCGCAGGACGCCGTATTGATGGCCGAGGCCATGCGCGACGCCGTCGAAGCCGGCCGCAAGGCGTATCAGGCCGGCCGCATCCCGAAAAAACTGTACGCCTCTGCGTCGAGTCCGCTCGCCGGCATCGTCCGATAGCCCCTGATTTCTGACGCCAGGTGCCGTACAATGCGGCGGCGAGTTCCCACCGTTGAGCGAAAAACCAAAGATGCGGCTGGCCTATATCGACTGGATGCGCGGCCTGGCCTGCCTGCTGATGTTCCAGACGCACTGCTACGACTCCTGGCTTTCGAGCGACGCGCGCCACAGCAAGTTCTTCATGTGGTCGCAGCTCGGCGGAACGCTTCCGGCGCCCCTGTTCCTATTCCTGGCGGGCATCTCCTTCGCGCTGGTGACCGATAAGCTGCGCCAGCGAGGCGTGGCCGCCAACGAGATCGCTCGCACGACCATCCGCCGCGGCGCAGAGATCTTTGGCCTGGGCATGCTCTTTCGCGTGCAGGAGTTCTTGCTGGGGCAGCCCAGTGCGCCGTGGACCGACCTGCTGCGCGTGGACATCCTCAACATGATCGGGCTCTGCATGATACTGATGGGCTTGCTCTGCCGCCTGCCGCGCACGCGCATGGCCACTATGGCTGCGGCATCGCTCGTGGCCCTGGCGGTAGCCCTCGCCACGCCGCCATTGTGGACCACCTGGCGGCCGCGCTGGCTGCCGTGGCCGCTCGAGTCCTACATCAATGGGGTGCACATCTTCGGCCAGCCGCAGCCGTGGCTCTTCCCGATGTTTCCCTGGGCGGCGTTCGCGTTTGTGGGGCTGGCCGTGGGATTGGTGCTGCTGACCGATTGGGCGCGCCGCCGCGAGGCTCCCGCGATGGTGCTCGTGGGCGTTGGCGGCATGGCCGTGGCCGCGCTCGCCTGGTGGCTCGACGCGCAATCACAGCAGCTCTACGCGGTCTACGACTTCTGGCACACCAGCCCGAATTTCTTCCTCATCCGCGTCGGTATCCTGCTGATGATCCTGCTCGGCAGCTATGTGTGGTGCCGCTGGGGGGCAGGGCAGTGGGGATTCAGCCCACTGGTGCAATTAGGGCAGACGTCCATGCTGGTGTATTGGGTGCACATTGAATTCGTCTATGGGCGATTCTCAATTCTTCCGAAACGCGCGATGAGCATTCAGACGGGAACGCTCGGGCTGCTGGGAATTTTCCTGGGCATGCTGCTGCTCTCGCTCGGGCGGACGCGGCTCAAAGGTCGCGGTGGCGAGGTACTCGGATGGTTTCGGCACGCGTCTCAGGCGGAGTGAGACGTGGTTCATGATTTGCGACTCGTGAGCCGTGAGCCTTCGTTCTTGTCGCAAGCCGATATAACGGCCCCTGCCACGATGACCGGCCAGGGCGGGATAAGAATCCGCCCCTAGATCGCTCACACAGAGCAAACTGATGAGTGCCAAGTCGCGGATTACGAGTCACTTCTTCGTGGGAGGCGGGGCGGGCAGCCGGAAGATCAGCTCGCCCGGGCGGGCCAGCCCCATCTCTTCACGAGCGATGCGCTCGATCATTCGGGGGTCGCTCTTGAGCGCCTTCACCTGTATGGCCAGATCGCGGTTCTCGGCGTTGACCTGGATGATTTCCTGTCGCAGCCGTTCGATCTCCTTCTGTGTGCGGCGCATCGCCAGAAAACCGTGCGCGCCGAAGATATCCTGCACGAGCAAGGC
>JBASRK010000060.1:0-3797 GCA_049273775.1 Candidatus Acidiferrales bacterium | reverse complement strand
TCCTTGGAGCGCAGGATCGAGCGCTCGTAGCGGCCGACCGCCAGCCCCAGCAGGACCAAGATGATGGCGATCACTACCATCAGCTCGAGCATGGTGAAGCCGGCCCTAACGAGCCTGCCGCGGCGAGTCCGCATTCGGTTACCAGTCTGCATAGCGCGTCCCGTCGAGCGCGGTGCCAGTCGAGCGCGAAAAGACATCAAACACATTCTTGCCGCCCCAACTCGTTGAGTCGGGGTCGTCCTGGACCGCCCGCAGTCCCCAGTCGGTTCGGCCGGTCATCGGGTCCACGGGGATCTTTCGCAGGAAGCGGAGGCGGCGATCGCCCTGGGCGCCAATCGTTATTCCCTTGACCAGTGTCTCCAGGTCGGGCGGATAGCCCTCGGTGCCCACTTCGACGCGAAACAGATTGCGGTCGGCGGCGTCCTTGTAGCGGTCAATGGCCGTGCGCATCTCGCGCAGGTCGCGGCGAAGCTCGGTTTCCTTCTGGCGCTTCATGGTCATCCGAGCGACCGGGAGCGCGGCTGTGGAAAGGATCATCAAGATGGCACAGGCGACCACGAGCTCCAGCAGAGTCATCCCCGCCTGAGCGCTGCTGCCTCGCCCTGCACGTCGCACTTTACACCTCCCGTCCCGCTACTGCACCCGGATGGAAGCTTCGCTGGTGACCAAGGTGAGGGGTTTCTGCTGCGAATCGTGCCCGTTTACCTGCACAACGGAGAGTGAAGAAGTGCCGGTGGCCAAGCCGCGGACCACGATGCCCAGGAGGGTTCCGCTGCCGTTCACTCCCGGGGTGTTTGGCTGCCGTGTCGCGGAGACGATAGCCTGGCCGCGCTCCTTATCGATCCGCTGGACGATGGCGATCTCTTGCGTGCCGCCGGAGAGGAAGCCGCCGTTGCGCACCTCGTCCACGGCGATCACCGCGGGGTTGTACTGCAGCAGCATGGGGATGGAGAAGAGGTCGTGGACGTCTTCCAGCACTACGGCAATGGTGGTCGTCTCGCCCGGACGCAAGGCGATGCCCTGGGGCTCAAAGCGCAGCCGAGCTGGGCGGGTGGCATCGGTCCCGGGCGTGGTGGTCGGGGCCGGCGCGGGTGTAGTTGCGGGCAATGGCTGCGGCGCACGCGGCGCCACCATTTCGCTCTCCCGGCGAACCTGGATGTTCGTCTCGGTGCCGGAGCTCAGGGTGCGCAGGTTGGCCTCCGTGATGGTCGGCTGGCGCACAATTCGCGGTATGAGAACGATCAACACCTCGTTCTCCGCTTTATCGGTGTTCTCCCCGGAGAAAAAGTAGCGGAGTAAGGGGATTCGGGAGAGTCCCGGCCAGCCGGTTAGCGTCTTGGTCTCTGTTCGCTCGATCAGCCCGCCGAGGATGTTAACTTCACCTTCCATCAGCCTCACGTCGTGATCAATCTTGCGCTGGCTGATGATAGGTTGGTCGATGCCCCCGATGCTCACCCGGCCGGTCACCGAGGAAACCTCCACGGAGACCTTCATGCTGACCTCGCGGTTGGGGTGGATGCGAGGGGTAATGTCCACGTTCACGCCCACGTCAATGTACTGGAATTGTGTATTCACCAGTGGGTTGACAAATCCCGCGCCGCCCACGCCGCCGGTTGTGCCCACACCGACGCCCGCCTGGAAGCTGCCCGTGGCCACCGGAACGCGATCGCCAACGCGGAGCTTGGCGGACTGGCCGTCCACCACCCGGATCTCCGGGTTCTGGATGATCTTGGTGGTGCTGTCAGTCAGCAAGGCATTTGCAGTCGCGCCGGGCAGCTTGACGCTGTAGTCGGCGCTCGAGAGGTGCTTGAGCTCTTTGAGCGGGACGGTATTCGCGATCGTGGATGAAGTGGAGCTGCTGTTAGGCGTGGCGATGAGGCCGCGTGGCGTAAAGGCAAGCGTGGCGGACGTGTCGGGTTGGATGCCGAGGTCGCGTATGCGGTCGCGGCGTGCCTGCAGCACGGCCACCTGGATGACCACCTCAGGCTTGGCCTTGTCAATGTCGCGGATCAGTTTCTCGGCGAGCAGCAGCTTGTCCGGTGTATCCCGAATGATGATGGCGTTCTGCGAGTTGACCTGCTGGATGCGCTTGAGGTCCAGCAACTGGCGCAGGCCGGTTACAATTTCCTGGAGATCCTGCGGCAGCAGGGTATTGGACATGTAGAAGGTGCGCACCACCTGCTCTTCGTAGTCGCGCCGCTTCTGCGGCTGCTCAGGGACCACCAGGATGATGTTGCTGGTCACCGGCTTCCAGAAGGCCTTGCTCTGTAGCGCGGCGATGTCGAGCGCCTGCTCCAGGGTGACGTTGTTCAGCTCGGTGGTGATTCGCCGGGCGGGAAAATCGGGGTCGAAGATCACCGTTAAGCCGGCCAGCTTGCCCACGGTCTCAAACACGATACGCGAATCGTTGGTCATCTTCAGGTTTATGGGAGCGCGAGAGAGCGGCGCCAGCTCCGGCGGCTTGTCCATCAGCTTGGTTTCTTCTCGAGGCGGCGCGGGAGCCGCGGGGGCCTCTGCGGCGGCACGGCGGGCCGCGATTATCTCCAGCGTGCGCCGGACTTCCTGATCGGCGATGGCGCTCGAGGGATCAATGGCCCGAGCCTTCTCAAACTCCATCAAGGCGAGCTGCAGTTCGCCCTTTTCGCGCAGTTTCTGGCCCTGCCGGATGTGGTACTGCCCGGCCTCGAACCGCAGGCGGGTGGCCTTCAGCTTGAACTCGGTGTTGAGAGGGTCTGCCTTCAGTGCCCGCTCGTAGTGGATCAGGGCGGTATCATAGTCCTGCAGAGCCTCGGCCTGCCGGCCGGCCTTGAACTCCTGGTTACCCTTGGGGCAGCCTGCCAGCAGAAGGGCCCCGCAGGCCAGGGCCGCCACCGTGAAATTCCGATTCGGCATACGCGCTCCCGGGTTGAGTCGCTAACATTTTGAGTTTAGCACCCGCCCAAATGCGTCGCAAGGCGCCAGCTTGCTTCTAGTTACTAGCGACAGCTATGATAGCAGTTTGTGCGCCAAGCCGAAGAACTCTGACAAGCCGGCCGAGCGAAACGTCGCCCAGAATCGTGCGGCTTCTTACAACTACCACCTGTTGGAGAAATACGAGGCCGGGATGGTCCTGGTGGGCACCGAGGTCAAGGCGCTGCGCGAGGGCAAGGCCAACCTCCGAGACGCCTATGCGGTGGTCCGCGGCAACGCCGTGTGGCTGGTCAACTGCCACATTTCGCAGTACCTGCCCGGCGGCCCTTACAATCACGAGCCGCTGCGGCCGCGGAAGTTGCTGATGAACCGGAGCGAGATCTTCAAGCTCGGCAGCAAGACCCAGCAGCAGGGCCTCACACTGGTGCCCCTGCGGATTTATTTCCGGGACGGCATCGCCAAATGCGAAATCGCGCTGGCCCGTGGCAGAAAGCAGCACGATCGCCGCCAGGCCGAGCGCGATAAAGAAGCCCGGCGGGAGGCCAGCGAGGCCATCTACCGATACCGGAGGCGCTGACGAACAGCTATGCAGATCACTATCGAAACCCGGCCGCCGGCCGCAATTGAGACGGAAGCCCTCGTGAGCTACGTCTTCGAGCAGGACAACCCCATTGAGGGAGCAGTCGCCGAACTCGACCGGATCGCCGGCGGCGCATTGCGGAAATTGGCCGCGAGCGGTGAGATCACCGGCAAGTCGCTCGAGATGACCCTGCTGCATTCGGTTTCCGGGCTTGTCGCCGAGCGCCTGCTGCTGGTGGGCGCAGGCAAGCCGGAAAAATTTGACGCCGCTGAGCTCCGCAGGCTGGCGGGTGCGGCGCTCCGCCACC
>JBASRK010000052.1:0-9695 GCA_049273775.1 Candidatus Acidiferrales bacterium | reverse complement strand
GCATCGGGCGAACACTCCAGGGTGCGCGTGCAAAACGTGAACTCATCGTGCCAGTCGCGGTTGCGAGTGACGCTGCGGTAGACATAGAGCGCCATCAGAGCGTACAGCGCGAGCCCAACCCCGCGGCGCCAGAGTCCCGGGCGAGCCCAGCCGGCCCGCCACAATGTCGCCGCGCCCCAGGCCGCCAGCCAGCAAAAGCCCACCGACGGCAAGTACAGGTAGCGTTCGGCAAAGACATTGGCGGCCATCCACCGGGCATTCAGCACCGGAGTCAGGGTCAGCAGCAGCCAGAGCAGGGCAAACGAAGCGGGGCGCGCTCGCCAAATCAGCACTACGAATGCCGCAACGCACGCGAGCAGCGCGGCCAGCCCGGCCAGAACGCGAGCGTCGAAGAGGCTCGTGCTGGGGTGGAAGATGTGGAACGCGCAAAGTCGGACCGGCCAGGCTAGCTTTTGCAGATACTGGGCGACCAGAGCAACGCCGGAGAGCCCCGCGTCGAACCAGCCCAGGCCCGGACGCTGGAGCACGGGCGCCAAGCCGCCCAGCAACCACGCTCGGAACAGCAAGTAGGCTCCGGCGAGCAGCCAGAGCGGGCCATAGCGGGAAAATTTCACCCCGGGGGAAGTCTGTCCGCGGTCGTCACGGTAGAAGTGCTCATACAGCGTGGCGACCAGCGGCAGCGTGAGTGCCGGTTCCTTTGCCAGCAGTGCCAGAGCAAAACTGGCGGCCATGCCCAGGCGCGCGCCGAGCGCGCTTCCGCCGTCGGGCTGCGCGACGCGCAGGAAGAACCAGAATGCCAGCAAATAGAAAAAAGTGAGCTCGATGTCGGGAACCCCGGCGATCCAGGCGACCGATTCGGTGTGCACCGGATGGAGTGCAAACAGGCCGGCCGCCAGGAAGGCCAGCAGGGAATCGCGGAATACCCGCCGGGTCACGCTAAGCAACAGCCAGACGACTGCGGCGTGCAGCAGGATGTTGGCCAGATGGAAGCCGTAGGGCAGCGGGCCGAAGAGCTGGTAGCAGATTAGGTAGCCGAAGGTCATCACGGGGCGATAGTAGTTAGTGATGCCCTGCGTGCCTTGGAACGACCAGACCGTGGTGCTGAGGATCTCGCGGAGGTAATGGAAGCTGCGGACGTAAGGATTCTCAACAAGTTGCGGATAGTCGTCATAGACAAAGCCGCTGGCCAGGGTATTGGCGTAGGGCATGACGGCCAGGAGGAGAAGAAGCGAAAGAAGCGGGGCGTCAGATCGGAGAGATCGGCCGGTTGGGAGTGCCGCGACGCCGGAAGGGCTCTGGCGATCGAGCATCCCGCCATGCTACTGGACGAAGCGGCGCGAAATCCACGGGCTCTCTGTGCACGGTGTTGGAATCAAAAACAGCCGGCGGGTGCGGTGCGCCGCAAAGTGAAACAGGGGCCGCGCAGGCTTGCGCTTTTCGACTGGACGCGCATGGTGTCCCGGGCTTAGACTCCGAAGCCATTAGGCGGTGCCTCCGACCGCGATTCCACTTCGAAACGGATGGACAACCTATGCTGCTGAACATCGAAAAAAAACAATTGGCACCGGATGTTGTCGTGCTGGAGCTGACAGGAAGATTTGCACTCGGGCGTGAGAGCCAGCGCGTGCAGTGGCAGGTGGAAGAGCTTCTGCGCGAGAACGCCCGGAAGGTCATATTGGACCTCTCTGGCCTCGAGCTGATTGACAGCATGGGGATCGGGGTGATCATGTTCGGCGCCGGTCAATTGAACAAAGCCGGAGGAGAACTTCGAGTGGCGGGCGCCAAGGGATTCGTGCAGGACGTCTTGAAGCTCGCCAAAGTAGACATCGTCGTTGGTTGCTATCCCACGGCGATGGCCGCCGCAGAAGATTTTTCCCGGCCGAGCCAGCTCGGCCAACACGCCTGACCGGGTCGGCCGTTTCCGCCGTGCCGATGGGGCGACGCATTGTGGTTCAGTGTAGTCCGACGGCGCCTCGCACTGAGTCAATCAACCTGGCAGAGTCGTAGCCGATCCCGTCCTTAAAGACAATCTCCACCTTCTCAAGATCAGCGAGGTTGGCCGTGGGGTCGCCGTGGATCACCACCAGGTCGGCCTGCTTGCCTGCGGCGAGCGTGCCGATGCGTGCGGATTCGCCCATGAACTCGGCGCCATTGGCAGCGGCGATGTGAATGGCTTCCGGAAGGGTGAACCCGGCCTCGACCAAGAGCTCGACCTCGCGCTGGTCACCGAACCCCGGCAAGACGCCGCCATAGCCGGTGGGGTCCTCTCCGGCAATCAGCAGTCCGCCCGCCCTCACAAACGCCCGCTCGAAATCCATCTCTTTCTTCAGGAGCACGGGCCAGAGGGAATTGGTGCTGCTGCCGATGCGCGCTCGCCGCGCCAGATAGTCCACACGCGCCTCCGGCAGCATGGCATCGAGCACGCGCTGCGTGAGCGGCGGCCGGTTGGGCACAAATGTTTCAAATACCGGCAAAGTGGATGTGATGGCGACGTGATGCCCGACCAAGTCGCGGATCATCTCCGCCACCGGCGCGCTCGCGAGGTCAAGCTTCGCCAAGGCCTCCTGGATGAGCGGCTGAGCTGGGCAGACGTCGGGGGCTTTCCCGGGCGCAAACTCGCTGTCCACCAGCAGCCCGTGCTCGAGGTTGTCCATGCCGAGCGCGGCAGCTTCGCGAAAGCCGATGGAGCAGAGATGCCCGGTAACTTTCAGCCCGCGTTGGTGCGCCGCGGCCACGGCGGCGGCGAGCTCCGCCCGGGCGATGTGCATGTACGCCTTGAACGAAGTCACGCCCTGGTCGGCCCAGTACTCGACCGTCTTGCGGGCATCTTCGGCCCCGGTGAGCTCGTGCATCTGCGGGGTGAAGGCGCCCGCGCCTTCCAGGTACGGCCCGGTGACGAACATCTTCGGCCCCGGCATCATCCCCGCATCAATCAGTTTTTTCAGATTCAGATCCGTGTCGGGTTCGATGCTGCCGCCGGTGCGGATCGAAGTCACGCCGCAGGCCAGGTAAAGCCGCGGCGCGCTGTAGCCCATCTCGTTGTAGATGACCGTGCCGCCGCCGGAGGGGTAGAACAGGTGATCGTGCATCCCGACCAGACCGGGAATCACGGTATAACCGCGGAGGTCCATCACCTTGGCGCCGGCAGGCGGCGTCGTGCCTGCCGCGGCGCCGATCACCTGGATGCGCCCGCTAGCGATGACGATGGTCTGGTCTTCGGCGGGTGGCGCGCCGGTGCCGTCGATCACCCGGACGTGAGTGAGCGCGACGACCGGCGCATCCACGCTCACAAACGTTCGCACCGCAGGCGACAGCGCCGGCGGCGCCTGCGCCGGCAAACCGTTGGCGAAAATGACCACGAGCGCCGCAACCATGACGAGTCTCCGCATCAAGATGCCTCCTTCGGCTGAATGAAAAAGTAAAAAGGAAAAAACCAACGCATTCCTCCTTGTCCCACCGGACACTGATCACCGGTCGCGTCACGAGTCATCAGTCACGAATCACCAGTCCCAAGTCACCTGCAAACGCTTGCCTCTCGCCCACCTCTTACCTTTTGCCGTTCTCCTCCGCCGCGCCCAGGTAGGCGCGCTGCACATGGTCGTTCGCGCGCAACGCCGCGCTGGGGCCTGCCATGGCGATACGCCCGGTTTCCATCACGTAGCAATAGTCGGAAACCTGGAGTGTGTAGTTGGCGTTTTGTCCGGCCAGCAGGATGGTCGCGCCCTGCGCCGCAATCTCGCGCACAAACCGGAAGATCTCCTCGACCAGCATCGGAGCCAAGCCGAGCGATGGTTCATCCAGCATCAATAGCAGCGGGTCAGCCATCAGGCCGCGCCCGATGGCGCACATCTGCTGCTCTCCGCCCGAAAGTGTTCCGGCGAGTTGGGCCCGTCTTTCTTTCAGCCGCGGAAACATTTGGTAGACCCGGTTCAGGTTTTCGGCGGCTTTGCGACGCAGGTTCGTTGGAAAGGCGCCCATCAGCAGGTTTTCCTCCACGGTCATCCGGGGCCAGAGCTGTCGCTCCTCGGGGATCAGGCTGATTTGATGCTTGGCGCGCTCGTGCGGCGGGTCGCCGGTGATATCTTCACCACGAAGGATTACTTTTCCCTTCTTGGCCGGCAGCAAGCCAGCCAGCACATTGAGCGTCGTGGTCTTGCCAGCGCCGTTCGGGCCGATCATGCCAACGACCTGCCCTTCGGCAACACGGAGCGAAACTCCCCAGACCACCTGGACGGCGCCATAGGCGGCCTCGAGGTCTTCGACCTGGAGCAATGGCCCGCTCAATCGCCCTCTGGCAAAAGGAACGAGTAAAAAGGGAAAAAGAAAAAACCTCTTACCTCTTACCGATATACGCTTCGATCACCGACGGGTCGTTCTGAATCTGCTCCGGCGGGCCCTCAGCCAGCTTCTCTCCGAAGTTCAGCACCAGCACGCGGTCGCAGATGGAAAAGATCGCCTTCAGGTTGTGCTCGATAAATACCACCGTGGTACCAAGCCTGCAGATGCGGCAGAGCAGCGCGAGCACCGAGGCCATCTCGTTGTCCGTGAGCCCGCTGCAGACTTCATCGCAAAGCAGCAGGTCGGGCTTTGCGGCCATAGTTCGTGCCAGCTCCAGGCGTTTTTGATCACCGACGCACAGCGTGGAGGCTAGTAAGGCCGTGCTGTGGCTCAGGCCCACCAGTTCGAGAATCCTTTCCGCTTCGCGCCGGACATTTGCTGAACCGTGTACACGGCCCCGGCCGAAACGGATCCCCACCGTCACGTTGTCCAGCACCGAGAGCGACTTGAATGGCCGCGAGATCTGATGCGTGCGTGCAATCCCCGCCTGCACGGCCCGGAAGGGCTTGACTCCGGTGACGTCGCGGCCGTGGAACGATACCGTGCCCGAGGTCGGCGCGAGCGAGCCGGCAATAATGCTGAACAGGGTCGTCTTGCCCGCGCCGTTCGGCCCGATCAGGCCGTAGATGCCGCCCGCGGTAACGTCAAAGCTCACGTCCTTGAGTGCGGCCAGCCCGCCAAAGTACTTGGTCATGTGATGCACCCGTAGGATGGTCGCCAGGATCCCTCCTTGCTTTTTCGATCCAGCGGAACAATTTGCGCAGCAGCCCCACGACGCCGCCGGGCTCGAAAAGGATGATCAGGATCAGAAAGACTCCGTAGAGCAGCAGATGGATCTGGGGAAAATTGGCGATCAGCTCCTCCTGCACCAGGCCATAGACGGCGCCGCCCAGCACCGGTCCCCAGATCGTTCCGATGCCGCCGATGATGGGCATTAACAGAATGGCGACGCTGGTGTGGAACGCGAACACGCCGTGCGGATGGATGTACGCGGCATATCGGGCGAACACGCCGCCTGCAATGCCGGTCAGCGCCGCCGCCACGGCGTGCGCCGACAGCTTGTAAGTGAACGGGTTCACACCGGCATCCGCCGCCGCTTCCTCGTCTTCGCGAATGGCGATCAGACCCAGGCCGAATTTGGAGCCGCGGATGTACAGGGAAACCAGCAGCGCGACCCCAGCAAGCCCCAGCGCCGTATAGTAGTGGTCAATCTGGCGGAACGCGCCTTGCTCGACGATGCGGTAGCCGCTGGCGCCGCCGGTGACCGCCAGGTTGGTCATCACCACGCGCACCGCTTCACTGACGCCGATCGTGGCGATCGCAAAATACGGCCCGCGCAGACGAAACGTGGGCAGCCCGACCAGCAGCGACGCCGCCGAAGCGGTGATTCCCGCCAACAGGAATGCGAGATACGGGTTGATTCCTGCGTTGATGGACAACGCTGCAGTGTAAGCCCCGAGGCCGTAGAAAACTGCGAATCCGAAGGAGACCTGTCCGGCAAAACCGCCCAATACGTTCCACGCCATGCTCGTCGTAATCCATACAAACGTCACGAAGAGCAGCCGTGTCGGATTCGGGCCCAAACCGAACAACGGTAGGACAATCAGAATTGACAGCAGCAGAACCGGCGGCGCCGCACGGCGGAACCGGGCACGGGCAAGGCCGCTGCTCTCCGCAGCAGAACTCATGCCAGGCGCAGCCTCTTGGTGAGCAGGCTGGCGACTCCACCCGGTAGCACGACCAGGGCAACCACCAGAAGCGCAAAAGCGATGGCTGGCTGGTATCCCGCCGGTAGCACGAGGATGCTGAAGGTCTCCACTAGGGCCAGAATCGTCGCGCCGATGGCCACTCCGGAGAAGGATTCGAGTCCTCCAAGCACGATGATGACAAACGCCCGGATTAGAAACGCCCGGCCAAAATCCGGGCTGAACGAGTAAAGCATGGCGAGCAGCCCGCCGGCGGCTCCGGCGAAGGCGATGCCCAGGCCAAAGGTCAGCCGGGCGGTTCGCTCGACGTTGATCCCCACCAGCCGCCCGGCGTAGCGGTTCTGCATCAATGCCCGCACTGACCGCCCGAACCACGTCTTGTGTAGGGCGAACTCCAGCACCGCGAGCGAGCCTGCCGCCGCCAGGAAGACTACCAGCCGGACGGCGGGCACGTTGATCGGCCCGATGTGGAGAGTCATCAGTGTGCGCGGCGTGAGGATCGAGCGGTCGCTGTTGCCCCAGACCAGGTAGCCGATATTCTGCAGGACCAGCCAGAGCCCGAACATCAGCAGCAGGGAAGAGAGCGCGGGCTGGTCGGAGGCGGGGATCCACCGGACCAGAAGCCAGTGGACTGCCACGCCGATGAGGAAAAACGCGGGGAAGGCGAGCAGCACGCCAACCAGAGGATCGAGGCGGAAGCGGGAGAAGAGCTCGTAGACGAAATACGCGCCGAGCATCATGAATCCGGCGTGGGCCAGGTTCACGATCTTCATAACGCCGTAGATCACCGTCATCCCCACCGACATGGCCGCATAGGTGCCGGCCAGCAGCAGAGCGGCGATCAACAGGTTCAGCAGGTCGGCTGCACTCATCGTCGCGGGCGTTTACTTGGGCCTGGGCGCGACCGCCTCACCATTCGCCGCGTCTTTGGGGTACACAATGTCCACTTTCCCGCCGGGCTTGTTCTGCACGATTACAAACGGCGTGTTGATCTGCCCGTTGCTCCCAAAATGCAAGACCTGCCCGGGCAGTAGCGAGTCTTTCAGCTCGACGGTCTTCAGCGCATCGCGGATGGCGGTTTCGTTCAGGCTCCCGGCCTTTTCGATCGCCGCCGCCAAGACGCGCACTGCGTCGTAGGCCGTGGCAGGATACCAGGAGTCGGGCTCATGGCCAGTGAACGCCTTGTAGGACTCCACAAACTGCTTCACCTGCGGATAGGCCAGGCCCTTGGACCACCAGATGCCCGCGAAGATGTAGTTGGTGGCGTCGCCCATGGCTTTGCGGGCGTCAGACTCGGGGCCGCGGGCGCCGTAGCTGATCATCTGATGGGACATGCCGTTCTGGATGTACTGCCGGTGCATGGTGATGTAGTCCTGCAGGTGGGCGTCAGCCAGAAAAATATCCGCCCGAGTGCTTTTCACTTTTTGGAGCAGGCCCGAAAAATCGGTCGAGCCCAGATCGAACTTCTCGCTGAATACCACTCTGAAATAGCCGGGGTGTTCCTTGATCCAGCGGTTGATGCCGTTGCCGTAGTCCAGGCCGTGGTCGGTGTTCTCCAGCGCCAGCGCCAACTTGAGGCCCTTGCCGAGCTTGCCCTGGTCCACCAGCGTGCCCAGGAACTCCGCCGTGGTGTAGCCGAGCAGGTCGGTCGGGCTCAGGGTTCCGAAAGTCCACTGGTAGCCGCGGCTGAAGATCGTTGACGCTGCCGCTCCGGTGGTGATCCAGGGGATGTGATACCGGTCGGGCATCACCGATTCGGCTTCGCCCAGCGCCGTGGAGTAGCCGCCGAGCACTGCGACCACCTTGTCTGAGGTCATGGCGCGCTCGACCAGACCCGCCGACCTCGCCTGGTCCGAGCCGTCGTCATAGAAGACCTCCCGCAGCGGCAGCTTCTTGTCCAGTTCCTTCACGAACACACCGCCCTTGTCATTGATTTGTTTGATAGCCAACTCAATGCCTTCTCTCTGATATTGGCCCGGCTTCGCTTCGCGGCCCGTGATGGGGAGAACCACTCCGACGGCGATCCCGCCGCCGGCGGACTTGCCACGCTTGCACCCTGTGGTCACAAGCGTGAGCGCAGCGATCAGGACAAAGCCATAGATTGCTCCGCGCCGCAGCGAAGCGCCGGATTTCAAGATGTCTCTCACAGCTTTCCTCCTCGCAATGAGTCCGAGAACGACGGATGCCTTGGATGGACTGCATCTCCCGTTACGATTACGAATGTTGACCCTGGCCCGGCCAAACCTGCGAAAACAACCCGCATATTGAGGGCATCTTAGGGCGCACAGGCAGTCAAGTCAAACCTGGGGTGAGCGAAAGCCCGACCTGAACGCCTCGCCCTCAAGCGAGCGCGGCGAGCAGGGCGGTGGGGGAAGCGTTGTCGCCAAACGTCTCGCTCACATGGGCGAAGCGATCTATATTTCCTGGACCGAAGACGAAACTTCCGCCGAGCTGGAAGGGGTTCTGGCCGGTTCGGTGTTGCCGGTGGCCCGCGGCGCGCGCCTGCTGTCGGGCTCTCGCGTTGTCACGGCGGAGAATATGCAGGAGAGAAGCCGTCCGAAGGCCTGCCGCGCGATATGCCTCCCGCCGCTCGTCAATCAGGAGCGGGAAGGTGATGCCGGTCTCCTCGCGAAAGAGGCGCGCATAGCGCCGGTCGCCCAGCCCGATGGCAGCCAAGCGAGCGCTTTTCTCATGGAATTCCCGCTCGTGCGCGCGCAACTGCGCGACGTGCTCGCGGCAGAACACTCAGCCGTAATGGCGGAGGAAGACCACAACTGCGGCTCGATCTGCCCACACAGAGCCGAGCCGGACGTCATGGCCATCGAAATCGGGCAGAACGATGCCCGCCAGCTTTCCGCTGAGCGATTGCTCCATGGCGGCTCATTCTCAATTGCCCCCCGCCATGATGTCAACCGATTGGGCCCTGCCCCGCACAAGCACACAGGGCGGTTACGCCGAGAGGTGCGTGAAGAGATGGTGCCGGGGGGCAGAATCGAACTGCCTACGCCGGCCTTTTCAGGGCCGCGCTCTACCGGTGAGCTACCCCGGCACCGGGGAAGTCGTCATTTTACGGACTGAGCCGAGAGACTGTCAAACGGGCGGGAAGCTCGATCACCACGCTGCGAGCAGCGACATGCGCGAGCTTGCCATCAAGCTAGTCATCGGCGGCCACCGGAAAAAGCTGTGCTGATCGAGGTATCGCAATGCGGTTGAAGGGGCTGTTCTAGCTCGCGGCGGCGGGGAAGCTCGGCAGCCTGCGCGACCGTGCGGCTTTCATTCTTGGGGTAACACGACGTCTTCCTCGTGGAAACTCATAGGCTGGACTTGGGGCAGCCAGCGGGCTAGGCCTCACTGGCCGCCTTGGCCGCCCTGCTGGCCTTGGCCTCCCTGCTGGCCTTGGCCTCCCTGACCGCCCTGCTGGCCTTGGCCTCCCTGACCGCCCTGCTGGCCTTGGCCTCCCTGACCGCCCTGCTGGCCTTGGCCTCCCTGCTGGCCGCTGCCTTTTAGGGTATTGGCCACCGTGTTTGTGCTCTTGGCAACCGATGTCCTGAGATTCTTCAGTGAGCCAACAACAACGAGAGCAAGTAGAACGATCAGGAGTGCGTACTCGACAAGATCCGCGCCCGATACGTCCTGCCAAATGCGTTTGAG
>JBASRK010000047.1:0-2553 GCA_049273775.1 Candidatus Acidiferrales bacterium | reverse complement strand
AGACAAAGCAGAGCGGACTCCAGCTGGATCTTGAATGAGCTGATAGGCTCCATGAGTTCCTCCCCGCAGGGCGAGTCGCTGCGTGCATTCCGAGACACGCTGCGGGCAAGAACCACGCCACCGAGAGAGCGACACGAAATTCCTACCTTACGTGCGCCAGACACTCGCGACGGGCTGGCGTTTCGCCCGAGCGAGAAGGAATTGCCCAGAACTTTTACCACTGCTCATCACGCTGCGTGGCGATGCAAACCTGCGATTTGAGTCAGGACCATGTCTTTGCTAAGGTTTCGCAAACCTATCAATGCCACACCTCCGCGGCGAGCGGGGAATCGGAAGCTTATGGGAAAAGCGAGGCGGTGCTGGAGGGGACACGGGGCCGATATGGGTCACTCCGGTGAGGACGTAGCCGCCGGGGCCATCCCTCCGCAGGGCGTAGCTGGCTCGCCCGAGCGAAACGCGAAGGTCGGGCCGCAAGCGGAGCTGGTCCGCTCGGCCTTCCTGATCGGAGCCGGCGTGTTCGCCACCACGCTCGCGCAGCCGGCCGTCATCAAGCTGCCCCTGCAGAACCTCCTGAAGACTGACCTGCATGTCGCATCCGAGGGCATGGCTTTCTTCTTCGCCGTGGCCGCCCTGGCCTGGTACTTCAAGCCGCTGGCCGGCATCCTCAGCGATAGCTTCCCCCTCTTCGGGACCCGGCGGCGCCATTACCTGCTCTTCAGCGCAGCCACCGCCGCGATCTTGTGGCTGGTCGTGGCCGTGGTGCCTCGTTCCTACGGTAGCCTGCTGTGGGCGGTCGTGGCGATGAACGCCATGCTCGTCATGGGAAGCACCGTCGTGGGCGGCCTCTTGGTCGAGGCAGGGCAGCGCTACGGAGCGACGGGGCGCCTGACGTCGGCACGCTACTTTGTGATGAACATGTGCCTTCTGCTGGGCGGACCCCTCGGAGGATTCCTGGCCGCCCGGTCGTTCGGTCTCTCCGCGGCCGTCTGCGGCACGATCGCGTTCTCGGTGGTGCCGGTGGCGATCCTTCTGCTGCATGAATCGCCCACCGCTGAGCGCCGCTCAGAGGTTTGGACCAACGCCTGGGCCCACATCAAGACCCTGGTACGGTCCGGCACGCTCTGGAGCGCGGCGGGCCTATTGTTTCTCGTGTATATCTCGCCGGGCTTCGGCACACCCCTCTACTACTACCAGACGGACACGCTCAAGTTCTCCCAGCAATTCATCGGCAACCTGGGCTTCATCAGCGGCGTCCTGGGGCTACTGGGCGCGGTCGTGTACGGCCTCCTGTGCCGGCGGCTGTCGCTGCGTCCCCTGCTCGCCTTGGGGATTGTCTGTAGTGTCATCAGCACGCTGTTCTACCTCTTCTATCGCTCCACCACGGCCGCGCTGTTCATCGAGGGGGGCGCGGGCCTCTTCGCTACGCTGGCGGAGGTGCCCCTGATGGACCTGGCGGCCCGCGCCACCCCGCGTGGCAGCGAGAGCCTGGGCTTCGCGGTGATGATGAGCGTGCGCAACGGCGCGCTAGCGCTGTCGGATATCGTCGGGTCCCTGTTGATCGATCAGTATCATGTCAGCTTCTTCAGCCTCGTGTGGTTGAACGCCGGGACGACGGCGGTGGTGCTGCTGGTGATCCCCTTCCTGCCGCGCGTGCTCATGAACCGGCGGGACGGGGAAGCCGCCGCACCCTAGGCCGGGGGGCGCCATCGGAGGACGCCAGACTGCGCCGCTCCATGACTCGGCGGCGCGTCACGATCCACCTGGCCGCGAGCCGGCGACTTTCTGGACCTGGCCGGAAAGCTGGGCTGCCAGTAGGAGTGAGCGGTCCGGCGAACAAGCGCATGCAGCGGCCGCCGCAGCGCGGCGACGCTGATACGCAGCATTATCTGTCCAAGAGGTGATCGAGGCGGGAGAGAGCAACGCTATTCCAGATCCCGCGCAATCATCGAGACAAGGCGCTTGAACCTGCTAGTCTCTGGAATGATCTGAACGCGCGCCCGACCCGGCAGCGGGAGACCCTTCATGCGATGCCTCGTAGCTAGGTGGATCAATGGCGCGCCTGGAGGGATTCGAACCCCCGACCCTCGGCTTAGAAGGCCGATGCTCTATCCAACTGAGCTACAGGCGCGACACGTAGCTACGATACACCAGCTGATGGCGGACAGGTTCACCGTGAGCTCTTCGGCGACGCCGGGTCGACCGTGCCGGGGAGACACTGGTCTTCGAATAGCTTTCTCTTGGCACCGGCGACCGGGCCTTCCTTCGGCATCAGCGTCTCGTTGATCCTCGTGGTCATGGCACCTTTGCACCACCGCTCGCTCTCGAACCCCTGCTTTCGACGCCACTCGCCATTCGGCTGACCCGTGCCATCGAGCTGACGCTCCCAGAGCAACCATTCGTTCTCGGCATGCGCCGGAACACCCGCAGCGATCCAGCAGAACGTAGCGAGCAAGACCGAGAGCCAACTCACGATCATCTCCTCAGTTGTGCGGGGCAGTCCAGCACGTCGGCGGGACCGCGCTCATTCGCAATAAGCACAAGATGTGGGTTGAC
>JBASRK010000285.1:0-16489 GCA_049273775.1 Candidatus Acidiferrales bacterium | reverse complement strand
GGACCACGCTCAGGATGTGTTGTCGGAAGAACTCCATCACGTTTGCCCTCGCCTTTCAGCGCGTCAGGTATCGCAAGTGATAGCCGTAGTAGCCGAGAAACAGCAGCACCCCCAGGACAATCAGCAGGGCGTAGTTCGAGACCAGCCCGGTCTGCGCCATGCGCACCGGGTAGCTGAACAGCCACACGATGCGCGCCGATAGGTTCACCAGGCCGTCCACAATCCAGGTGTCCCACCAGATCGAGACCCGCGAAGCGAAGCGCGTCAGCCAGCCCGCGCCGTCCACCCCCAGGCCGTCAATCACGTTTGAATCAAACGTCGCCAGTGTCGTGCCCAGGTCCTTGGCGCGGTTCACAAACAGCGCGTCATAAATCTCGTCCATGTAGTATTTGCGGTAGAGCAAGCGGTAGAGCCCGCCCCATTTCGAAGCCAGTTGATCGGGCAGCTCGGTCCGCTTCAGATAGAGCAGCCGCGCCAGCCAAATGCCTCCGAGCGCAATCAGTACCGAAGCCAGCATCAGCAAGTATTCGGAGGAGCCGGAGTGTCCCGCCGCGGCTTCGGCGTGCGCTCCGCCGCCACTGGCCATCACCGGCTCAAGGAAATGCTCGAAGCGGTTACTGCCACCGAGCGACGCCGGCCAGCCAATCCATCCCCCGACCACCGAAAGCACTGCAAGGACCACCAGCGGCACGGTCATCGTCCGGGGCGATTCGTGGATGTGATGTTCGACCTCGTGCGGCACGCGAGAGTTGCCGTAGAAGGTCATGTTCACCAGGCGAAACATGTAAAACGCCGTCATCCCGGCCGTCAGGAAGCCGACAAACCAGAGCGCCGGGCTCGACGCGAACGCCCTACCGAGGATTTCGTCCTTGCTGAAGAAGCCCGCGAGCGGCGGGATGCCGCTAATCGCCAACGCCGCGATCAGAAACGTCCTCGCCGTCGTGGGGATCTTTCCCCACAATGCGCCCATCTTGCGCAGGTCCTGCTCGCCCGAGAGCGCGTGAATCACGCTGCCCGAACCGAGGAACAGCAGCGCCTTGAAGAGGGCGTGGGTCATCAGGTGGAAAATGCCCGCGGCATAGGCGCCCACGCCCAGCGCCAGAAACATGTAGCCCAACTGGCTGATCGTGGAGTAGGCCAGCACGCGCTTGATGTCGTTCTGCACCAGGCCCATCGAAGCGGCATAGATGGCCGTAAGCGCGCCGATCACGGCGACAACCTCGAGCGCAAACGGCGCGAGCTGGTAGAGCGCGTTGTGGCGCGCCACCATGTACACGCCGGCGGTGACCATGGTCGCGGCGTGGATCAGCGCGCTGACCGGCGTGGGGCCTTCCATCGCGTCGGGCAGCCAGACGTACAGCGGGATCTGCGCCGACTTGCCGGTGGCGCCTACGAACAGCAGGAGCGCAATCGCAGTAATTGCCGGCGCGCCCAAGGGGAAGTGGCCCGCTGCAAGCGCCGGGCCGAAATCGGTGAACCGAATCGTGCCCAGTGTCCCCATGGTCAGGAAGATGCCCAGCAGGAAGCCCGCATCGCCGATGCGGTTGACGATGAAAGCCTTCTTTCCCGCATCGGCGGCCGACTTGCGCAGGAAATAGAACCCGATCAGCAGGTAGCTGCACAGGCCCACGCCCTCCCAGCCGACGAACAGCAGCAGCATGTTGTTCGCCAGCACCAGAGTGAGCATGGAGAACATGAACAGGTTCATGTAGCCGAAGAAGCGGTAGTAGCCGCCCTCGTGCCCCATGTATCCGATCGAGTAGAAATGGATCAGGAAGCCAACGCCTGTCACCACCAGGATCATCACCGCGGAGAGCGGGTCGAGCAGCGTCCCCCAGTCGGCGACGAAGTTGACCAGGCGGCCGTCACTGGTGTGCATCAGCCCGGCGGGGACCCATTCGAACAGCACTTTCTGGATGACGCGCTCCTCAGACGGACGCCCGATCAATTGCCACACCGCGCCCACGGAGAATAAGAAGGACACGAGTACGCTGCCGACGCAGACGGCGCTCACAGCAGAGTTCTGCAGGCGCCGCCCGATCAGCAGCATCACCGCCGCCCCCGCCAGTGGGAACAGCGGGATCAGCCAAACATGGTCGAGAAAGAATGGCGTCGGCATCGTTCTGCTACCTTCAAGTGCTCACTTGCTGCCATCCTGAATCCGTCCGCCTGTGGCGGGGCGGACGAAGGATCTCAACTTTGATGATGATGCGCTTCGTCCGCCTCGGCGGACTCGCATGACACCCTGCTCCTCATTCGCTACCACTTCAGGATGTCCATTTCGTCGGCCAGCACCGTTTCGCGGTTGCGGAAAAACGCAATGATGATTCCCAGCCCCACCGCCGCTTCCGCCGCGGCATCGGTGATGATGAAGATCGCGAAGATCTGGCCGTCCACTGAGCCCAGCAGCCGCGAAAACGCCACGAGGTTGATGTTCACCGCATTCAGGATCAGCTCGATGGACATCAGGATAATGATGACGTTGCGGCGCGTGAGCACCCCCACCACGCCGATGGTGAACAGCGCCAGGCTCAGGAACAGGTAATGGCTGGTCGGGATCATCGTTTCGCTCGCGCGCTCACACCTTACGCTTGGCCATCACCACCGCCCCGATCATCGCCACCAGCAACAGGATCGAAGCGATCTCAAACGGCAGCATGTAGCTCCGAAACAGCGTCTGCCCCAGCCGCTCGGTGTTGGGCTCAAGCTGGGCGACGTGGGCCTCTGGAAACGCGAGCGCCGAGCGGCCCGGCCACAGCGCAAATGCCAGTTGCGCCCCCAGCACGGCTGCCAGCACCAGCGCCAGCAACCACTGCCGGTTGAACTGCACTTGGTGCAACGCCACGTCGAGGTTCACCAACATGATGACGAAGATGAACAGCACCATGATGCCGCCGACGTACAGGATGATCTGCACGGCAAACAGAAATTCGGCGCGCAGTTGCAGGAAGATGCCGGCCGTGGCCAGCAGCGCGGTGATCAGGAAGATGGCGCTGTGCACCGCGTTGCGGCGGGTCACCACCAGAACGGCGGAGACCACCGCCAGCCCCGCAAAGAAGTAGAAGAGCACCCTATCGAGCATGAATCTCCAGTCCCTACGCGTCGCCCACGAAGGCGGATTGGCTCTGCTGGCCCACATACGCCAGATACCCCGCCGCCAGCAGCGTGCCGGCCGTCGTTACCACCAACGCCGGCGCCAATCCCCAACCGAATTGCCGGTGCAGGACCAGCGCCAGCCCGATCGCCATCACGTTCACAATCGCCACAGGGATCATGAAGTGCCAGCCCAGCTTCATCAACTGGTCAAAGCGGTACCGCGGAAAAGTGAATCGCAGCCACATGAAAACGTAAATGTAGAAAAACACCTTCAGCAGGAACCAGAACCCGCCGTGGATGCCCGGTTTGAAGGCCGCTGCCGGCGGCATCAACGTCATGCCCAGGATGCCCGCGAGCCCGAAGCACAGCAGGCCCACGGCGGCCAAAAAACCCTTCTGCACCTTTGCCGGTTGCCGCGGGACCCGCAAGAAGCAATAGCCTCCGACCAGCAGCATCAGCAGCGGCGGCAGGTAGTCGAGAAAATCGAGCGCCCGGACACCCGAGAACGGCCGCAGCCAGCCGCCCAGAAATACCGTTGTGGCGATTGCTGCCACAACGATCATGTTCGCGTACTCGGCCAGGAAATAGAGCGCCCAGCGGAAGCCGCTGTATTCGGTCATGTAGCCGGCCACCAGCTCGGATTCGGCTTCGGGCAGGTCAAACGGCGCTCGGTTGGTCTCGGCAATCGAAGCGACCACGTAAACGAAAAACCCCACCGGCGCGAGAAAAATGAACCACACGCCCTGCTCCGATTGGACCTCAACGATGCGGCGCGTCGAGAGCGTGCCCGCGAGCAGCAACCCGCTCACCAGCGCCATGCCCGCAGCGGTTTCGTAGCTGACCAACTGCGCCGAGCTGCGCAGCGCGCCCAGCAGCGAGTAGTTGCTGTTCGATGCCCACCCGCCCAGCACGATCCCGTAAATCCCCATCGAGCTGATGCCCAAAATGAACAGCAGGCCGATGTTGAGGTCGGCGATCTGGAATGCGGGGCCGAACGGCAGCGCCGACATCGCCAGCATCGCCGCGGTCACCGAGAGCACCGGCGCCAGCCAGAAAATCCATAGGTCGGCGCTCTCCGGGATGATGTCTTCCTTGATGAGCAGCTTGAGGGCGTCGGCGATGGGTTGCAACAGGCCGTGCGGCCCGACGCGCATCGGCCCCAGCCGCGCCTGCATGTCGGCCATCACCTTGCGCTCGAGCAGGACGACGTAGCCGGCAATCAGCGGCAGCACCAGCACGATCACGAGGGCGTAAAGCAACGGCAGGAGATGCGGGCGGAAGAAGTTTATGAGCGCGTTCATGGATGAGGTCGGACTCGCTCCTTCATTCTGTCAGCGCGCTGCGAATTCTTGCACTGCTCCGCGGCTTGACGTGTCATCCTTCGTCCGCCGCGGCGGACGAAGGATCTCGACCTAAGATTCCTCAGCGGTCCACCTCGCCGAGCACGATATCAATCGTGCCGATGATGGCCACCACGTCGGCCACCAGGTGGCCGCGCACCATGTGATCAAACGCTTGCAGATTGACGAACGACGGCGGGCGAATGCGCACGCGATAGGGCTGTGTGGTGCCGTCGCTGACGATATAGTAGCCGAGTTCCCCCTTGGGCGCCTCGATCGAGTGGTACACCTCGCCCGGGGGCGGCTTCAGCACCTTGCCGATACGCGCCATGATCGGCCCCGTCGGGATGTTCTGGATGGCCTGCAGGCAGATGCGGCGCGATTGCCGCATCTCTTCCATCCGCACTAGGTAGCGGTCGAAGGTATCGCCGTTTTCCCCCGTGGGGATGTCGAACTCATACTGGTCGTAGGCGGCGTAGGGCATGGCCTTGCGGATATCCCACTTCACGCCGCTGGCGCGCAGCACCGGGCCGGTGGCGCCGATATCAATGGCCTGCTCGGCGGTGAGGACGCCGATTCCCTTGGTGCGGCCCACCCAGATGCGGTTCTCGGTCAGCAGTTGCTCGTACTCGTCAATCTTATGCCCGAGGTCGTTGCAGAACCGCTCGACGTCCTTTTCCAGCTCGTCATAGGCCTCGTACTGCAGCCCCCCGATGCGGAAGGCGTGCGTCGTCAGCCGGGCGCCGCAGTACTTCTCAAAAATCTTCAGGATCTCCTCGCGCTCGCGGAAGCAGTAGAAGATCGGCGTCAGCGCGCCGATGTCGAGCGCGTGGGTGCCGAGCCACAGCAGGTGGCTAGCGATCCGCTGCAGCTCGGTGAGGATCGTGCGGATGACGCGCGCCCGCGGCGGCGCTTCGGCGCCCATCAGCTTTTCCACCGCCTCGCAGTACCCCAGGCCGTTCGAGACCGCGGCGACGTAATCCATGCGGTCCACGTAGGGCGCAAACTGCTGGTAGCTGCGGTGCTCGGCGATTTTCTCCACGCCGCGGTGGAGGTAGCCGATCACGCACTCGGAATTCACCACCTTCTCGCCGTCCAGGCGCAGCTTCACGCGCAGCACGCCGTGCGTCGAAGGGTGTTGCGGCCCCATGTTGATGATGATCTCGTCGGCGCCGAGCACCGTCGTCTCGACGTTGGAAAAGCCGGTTGTGCGCGTGTCGTCCATCGCTATTGTCCGCTCTCAATGCCCAGGTTTTCGCGCACCCAAGCGGTGTCCTGCGTGAGGATGTCGTAGTCCTTGCGCAACGGATGCCCCTGCCACTCGTCGGGCAGCAGGATGCGCTTCAGATTGGGATGGCCGTCGAAGACGATGCCAAACATGTCGTAGGCTTCGCGCTCGAGCCAGTTCGCCGTGCCCCAAACGCCTGCGACGCTCGGCACGGGCTCGTCCGCTGCGGCGTGGATCTTGAGCCGCAGGCGCTCGTTTTTCGCGAATGAGTAAAGGTTCAGGATCACGTCGAAGCGCTTTTCGCGCTTGGGCCAGTCCACCGCGGTCAGGTCAGACAGCAAGTCAAACTTTTCTTCCTCGCGGACATACTCGGCGATCTCGAGCAGTCGCCCTCGTTCCACCAGGAGGATGGCCTGCTTACGGTCCGTCCAGGCTTCGCGGATGGCCTCGCCGAAGCGCGCCTTGAAGCGCGCTACCAGCTCGTTCTCGAGCGGCTCCGGCTTGGGCGGCGGCGGGGCGGCCGGCGCCGCGGGTTTGGGAGGCGCAGCCGCCGGAGGAGTGGTTCCCGCAGGCGCTGCAGGCTTAGGCGGCACAGCAGTCGGAGGCGGCGCCGGCCCAGCGGGTTTCTCTTCCGCTGCGCCTGCCGGTACGGACGTCGGGGGCGTTGGAGGCTTCGCGGGCGCCGGGGCAGCTGCTGTAGGAGCAGCGGCGGGCGGAGCATCTTTCTTGGGCGGCGCTGGCGGCTCGGGCGGGGCGGGCCTCTTCGGAACCACCGGGTGGGTGCGGAGCTGCCACTCCAAATCGGGTGGGACCGGCTGCTCGGAAGATTCCGCCGGCGCCGGGGCGGCAGGCTCTTGCCCCGTAGGTGGGGCAGGCGGCTGCTTATCCTCTGGGTCGTTGGCCATGAATCTCAGGGTGAAGCCGGCTGCCTAGAGCGCCGCAGCCACAGAAACCCACGCCGCTCGTGGTGAGCGGATTTGAACCCTAGTTTCTAACACACGCCCGAAAATGGCGTCAACCTGTGCGGCGCGTGCCAGCGCTTGGCTCCGCGGGACATCCAAGACCCGCACCAGGCCTTTGGGAGACGCCAGGAGAAATAAAAAATCCCGGCTGGCCTGCCGGCCACCGGGAAGAGCGAAAACCAGTTCCCCCGGACGTTAGACCCATTCCAGCGCGCCCTTCTTGTACAGCCAGACGTAGCCGATGACCAGGATGCCGAGGAACACAAACATCGTCACCAAGCCATAGAGCGGATTGAGCCGGAAATTGGGGTCGGAGTTGGAGAAGAGCACGGCCCAGGGAAAAAGGAAAATCGTCTCCACGTCGAAAATCACGAACAGGATGGCCACAATGTAGAACCGCACCGAATAGCGGCCGCGAGCGTCGCTTTCCGGCGGGATGCCACACTCATAAGGTTTGAGCTTGGCGCCCGCCGAAGTCGAAGTGGGGCGGATGTATTTGAAGACGATCAGCGTGACCGCCGGGAAGGCCGCGGCCAGCGCCGCGAAAATCAGGACCGGGATGTACTGCCTCGGCATTTCGAAATCTGCTGCCATCCTAACACACCGGTCAAGCGCCGACCACCCGCTCTTCGGCTTGTGTGGGGGCGAGCTCTAGCTCGCCCGCACCTTGATGGGGGTTGTCCTCTTAGGACAGTGCCCCATCATTCGTGGCATTCCCAGCCCAGGCATCAGCAAACCAGTCCCAGTTGGAGAAAGACTGCACAACCGTGCTGCTCAAGGTCTTCGGCCCAGGATGGAAGGTGGCGGAGTTTATTCCAGCGTAGATCCAGCCATGCGCACACTAGTTACTGCGCGGATTGGCTGCGAGCACCAATCCCTGCGTTGCCCGCAGCTTGGGGCCAGGTAAGTAGACTTCAAGCGTCAACTCTTGTGGAGTGCTGGCTTCGTATTCGAAATCGTAAGTCTCGCCGACAGTGATACCCAACTCCGCCGTTTGCATGGTGGCAGCCGATGACGGCAGGTCGGCGCCGTCTTTGGCGATGATGCGCCACTGCACGGGAGTTCCTGCTCGTCGCAGCGAGGCCCGCATGCGCGCGTTGTCGGGTGTGATGTTGATGAGCCGGAACCTGTATTTTGTCCCGACAGCCAGTTGTAGAGGCAAAGGCTGCGGACGGCCGTTTATCAGCAACATGGATCCGAAAGGTTCGAAAACTCCCAAACTGAAGAGGAAGATCTTGTCGGACGTGCGATCGAATTCTTGGCCGGACGGCAGCACGATCAGCGGACCATAAATACCGTTTTCAAGCTGGGCGCGCTCGTGCCAGTGCGTGTGGTAAATGAACGTGCCGGCACGGGGCGGCACCATCTGGGCAACGAATGACTCCCCAGGCCGGATGGCGGGCGTGGTTTGCTGGGTCGTTCCAGTCCAGCCGGCAACCCCATCGTAGTAGCTTTCCAGTTCAATCCCGTGCCAGTGGATGGCCGTGGGCTCCTTGGAACGATTGACTATCTCGATTTCTACCGGCTGCCCGAGGGTGAGCACGATGGGGGCCCGATCAAATGTGGAGTCCCGCGCCCAGGCGATGGGAACGGCGGCTGCGCCAGATCGCGCACCTCGAGGGCGTAGAGTGGCCGCCCACTGTCCTTGCGTTCATTGATTGTCAGTTGCAGTTTCCTCCCTGCGCGCCAAACTGTGGACTTCGACCTTTCCTTTTCGCCTACCACCGTGATGCCGAGTACCAGGCCTCCCATGCCGGCGCGGTCCGCTTCTTCGCCAGGCGGGCGCTGATGGGCCGCCGCTAGCCTGATCGCACTTTCCGGCCAGGAGAGTGGAAGTGTGCCGTCACCCTGTTCCGGCCGCTCGCTCGCCACCCGCCGTGCCGGGGGCGACATATGAATCAACATGTGACAATGAAACAGCCATCGCCCGGCGCGCTCCGGAACCCACGTCATGTCGAAGGTCTGTCCCGATTCCATGAGCCTGGTCACGACCAGCGGACGCTCGGCTTCACTGAAGGCCTGGTGGTGTTCCCCGTCGCCGATACCATCTACGTGAAAGTAGAAGCCGTGGAGGTGCATGGCATGCTCGGAGACACTGGGGTCCAGCCATCGCCAGTGGACCGTTTCACCCACGTGGAAGGTGAAGCGTTCTGCGTATGGCCACGACTTACCGTTGATCGTCGCAACTTGCGGGCTACCCGGCGTGAAAGGAACTTCCTTGTACCAAATGCCGATGACGAAGACGCGGTCCGTTGCGACCACGCCGGGCGGGTCGATGATGAAGGCGCCCGCAAGCTGGGTTTCAATCGGCTCCCGCTGCCGCATCGAACTACCCGTCGTCGTAGCCCAATAATAGTAAGTGCCTGGTGCGTCCGCCTTGAAGCGCACCTCCCGCGTGGCGCCAGGCTGCAGAAGGAAGGCATCGTTCTCCTTGCTAAGTCTTTCGTGGAAGCCATGTACCGTGGCTGCCACGGGAAGCGCGTTGTGCACGGTGACGTGAACCTCCGTGCCTTGCGACACCCGAATGAGCGGGCCCGGATTCTGCAACGGCCGACCCGCTTCGCCGAAAGCGTACACGACGAGGGCTTCGCCATCTTCGCTCTCCGGGTGCCACTGCCCTTCGCCAAGCTCAAGACGGATGGCGAGGACATCATTTCGAAGTTCGCCTGCCCGCGAGCGATTGTCGTTGGCAGCGATAGTGGGCAGGCGATCGGCGGCGCATAGGAAACTCGAGGCGACAACCAGAATGGTGAGCAGGCACGATGGTCGCATAGCATTCGAAATCATGATGCGCCTCAAGCTGGGAAAAGTTGAAGATCGGGAATGTCGCTGCCGTACCCAGCGGAGTGTAGCACAAGAGTTAGTCGTGGCGGGCGCCGCGGAGGACTTCGACGGCGTGGGGCAACAATTCGGCGACGGCGTCGAGCGATTCCACCGCGCCCTTCGGACTGCCGGGCAGGTTGACGATGACCACGCGCCCGCGGACGCCGGCGATCGCCCGCGAAAGCGACGCGCGCGGAGTTGCCTGGCGGCCTTTTTCGCGCATCAGCTCGCCCAGCCCGGGAATAACTTTCTCGCAAACGGCCACCGTGGCTTCCGGTGTGATGTCGCGGGGGCCTACCCCGGTGCCGCCGGTAGTGAGGATGAGGTCCACAAGGTGCGAATCAACGAGCTCGATTAGGCGTGCTTGAAGCTCGGAAGTTTCGTCGGCGACCACCAGAGCGGAGGCGACCTGCCAGCCGAGCTGCTGGCTCCGCTCGCGGAGCGCCGGCCCGGAGCGGTCCGGGCGCAAGCCCTGCGACGTGGAGTCGCTGACTGTGACAATCGCAACGCGCATCAGGGAGAGTTAGCTCTTCACCGTGTCGCGGTTGGCCTCGTCGAGCAGGCGCATGGCTTCCATCAGCAGGCCGGTGGTGGAGCGTGTGGTGGTGGTGCGGTCCGAAGCGGCGCTGAAATCAATCTCAAACTCGCCTTCGCTCCAGTTCACCGCCTCGTAGACGGCCGGATCGCCTTCGAGTGCGCCCAGCTGGGCGTGCTTGCACTGCCCGGCCATGAAAAACAGCTCGCACTGCTCACTGCCGCGGCTCAGCGTCAGCCGGCAGGACTTCTGCCCCATCTCGAGCGACTGCATCAGGTCGGTGATGCCCATCTCCTCGAGCCGCCCCTGGATAACCCCCGGCCGCGAGGCGTGCTGCTGCAGCTTTTCCAGGTGCACGCGGTCCACCACTTTCTTGGCCAGCCGCACCAGGTCTTTCAGAAAAAACGGCTTGGGGATGAAGTCTTCGACGCCGTCCACCAGCGGTCGGAGCTTTTCTTCGATATCGCCTCGGCTGGCCACGAAGATGAACGGGATGTGGCGAGTTTGCTCGCGGCCTCGCAGCTTCTCGTAGAGCTGCCGGCCATCCAGGCCGGGCATCTTGTAGTCGGCGATGATCAGGTCAGGGGGATCGTCCACCGCCTTGAGCAGGGCATTGCCGCCGTCGGTGGCAGTGCTGACCTCGCAGTGCAAAGCCAGGCCCTTGGCGATTAGGTCGAGGACCAGGGGGTTGTCGTCCACCACGAGTACTTTGACGGTTTTCTGCAGCGAAGTCATCGCGCCTTCGGGCGGCGCGACCGGGCGTAGCGGCCGCTTTTGCCGCCGAGCTTCTCCAGCAGATAGATTTCGGTGATTTCCATGCCCTTATCGAGGGCTTTGCACATGTCGTAGACGGTAAGCGCCGCGGCAGTGACCGCCACCAGCGCTTCCATCTCCACGCCGGTCTGTGCGGTGGCCGAGACCCGCGAAGTGATCTCCACGCCATTCTGGCATAGCCGGGTGGACACATCAATGTGGGTCAGGGGAAGCGGATGACAAAGAGGTATCCATTCCGCGGTGCGCTTGGCCGCGGCAATCCCCGCGATGCGCGCCACTTCGAGCGGATTGCCCTTCGGGGTCTCAAGCTTCCGCACCCTGCTCACTGCGGCCGGGGCGATGCGCACGAATCCGTGCGCCACAGCTGTGCGCGAGGTCGCCGGCTTTGCGGTGACGTCCACCATCGCCACCTGCCAGCCTTTTCGGTAATGCGTCAGTTTCGCCATCGCCCTTGTCGCGCCAGCGTTCCGCTGGCGATTCGCTCAAAAAGCCGGCGAGACGCCGGCGCTACCGAATCAAAACGCGCCGCGGCGCGGGAGCACGTCCACCCAATCGCCGGCGGCGAGCTCGAGCTTCGTCTGGGGCACCACCAGGTAACAATTGGCCTGCGCCAGGGCCACAATATCGCCGGAGCCCTGCCAGGGCAACTCGCAAACGCGGGGCTCACCGTCATTCCATTCAAGCTGTGCCGGAAGGAAATGTGTGAGCGCGGCGGTTTGCCGCACCGGCGCGGCCAGCTTTGCTCGGCACAGCGGCAGGGGCCGCGGCGCCGTGCCGCTGAGGATGTCGAGCGCCGGAAGCACAAACAGCTCAAAGGTCACCATGGTGGAGACAGGATTGCCCGGCAGGCCGAAGACAAAGTTGCCGCGGCAGGCGCCGAACACTGCGGGCCGGCCCGGACGAATGGCCACGCCGGAAAAGAAGAACTCGGCGCCCAGCTCCCGCAGAACCACCTCCACCAGATCGTACTTCCCCATCGAGACGCCGCCGGAGAGCACCAACAGGTCGGCCTCGAGGCCGCGTTCGATCCCCGCCCGCAATGCTTCGTGCCTGTCTGGGGCGTTCCCGAGCTGTACGAGCTCGGCTCCGGCAAGCGTTGTCAGGATGGCGAGCGCAACGCCGTTGCTGTTGCGGATCTGGAATGGACCCGGTTTATCTTCGACGCCAACCACTTCGTCGCCCGTCGAAAGGATGGCCACCCTGGGCCGCTGAAAAACCTTCAAATACGGCTGGCCGACCTGCGCCGCAAGCGCCAACTCGGCATAGCCCAGCCGCGTGCCCGAGGCGAGAAGTACCTGGCCGGCTTTTGCCTCACTCCCGCGGCACACGATGTTTTGGCCCGGCTCGATACTCCGCTCGATCACGACTCGGCTTTTCGAGGGCCGGGTGTGCTCGATCATAACCACGGCATCGGCGCCGGGTGGCACCGCCGCGCCGGTCATGATCTGCGCGCACTGCCCCGGGCCAACCGGGCCGGTGAAGGTGTCGCCCGCCTTGATCTCGCCGATGATCGCGAGCGTGGCGGCCGGCCCCGAGATGTCCCCGGCACGCACGGCGAAGCCATCGCGGGTGGAGCGGTCAAACGGCGGGTAGTCGCGGTCGGCAACCACCTGGTCGGCCAGAATGCGGCCGAAAGCCTCGCCGATGGCCGCGAGCTCACTCGCCGATGTGCGCCGGCGCGCCGCGACCACTTCAATGACTTTCTGTCGGGCCTGGTCGAAGGAAAGCATCCTGGATCACAAGAAAATAGAAAATGGAAAAGACTCAATGGGACCGGAGCACTCAGAGCTATGAAATTGGGGTGGCCTCCCCTCTTTGTTTCATGAACATATTCCTCTTTTCTGTTTTCCTTTTTCCGTTTTTTCTCTCTTTGCTGGTCAGAGCCACGCCGCGAGTTTGGAGCTGGGCGTGACGATGGTGGCATCGCGCTCCGGGCCGGTGGAGATCATGCCGATTTCGACGCCAAGCTCGTCAGAGATGAATTTCACGTAATCCCGGGCGGCTTGCGGCAGCGCGCCGGCGTCTTGGATGCCGTACGTGGAGCTGCACCAACCCGGCAGCGTGCGGTAATCGGGTGTCACCGCACCAAACTGTTCCACGGCAGCGGGCATTTCGCGGATGGGCGTGCCTTTATAGCGGTAGCCGACGCAGACCTGGATCTCGCGCTGTGTATCGAAGACGTCGAGCTTGGTGACCACGAGCGAATCGATTCCGTTCACCATCACCGAGTAGCGCAGGATGGCCAGGTCGAGCCAGCCGCAGCGTCGCGGGCGCCCGGTGACGGCGCCGTATTCTTTTCCGCGGTCGCGCACCTGGCTGGCTTCAAGGTCGGGCATTTCGGTGGGGAACGGTCCGCTTCCGACTCGAGTCGTGTAGGCCTTGGTAACGCCGACGACCCCGCCGATGCGCGTCGGGGGCACGCCCAGGCCGGTAGAGGCGCCGCCGGCGGTGGCGCTCGACGAGGTCACATAGGGGTATGTGCCATGGTCGATGTCGAGCATGGTGCCCTGCGCGCCTTCAAATAGCACGGACTTCCCCGCATCGAGCGCGCCGTTTAGCAGCGCCGCCGTATCGGCCACATAGCCGCGAATGCGCTCGCTCAGCCTGAGGTACTCCTCGATCATACCGGCGACATCGAGCGGCGCGCCATACGCCGCCTGGCAGATGGCGCTTTTCTCGCGCACCACTCGCTCGAGCTTCTCGAGAAAGACCTCCGGTGCCATCAGGTCGCAGACGCGTAGCCCTTGGCGCGCCATCTTGTCCTCGTAAGCGGGGCCGATGCCCCGCGACGTGGTGCCGATCTTGGCCGCGCCGCGAGCCGCTTCCGCCGCTTTTTCCAACTGACGATGGTAGGGAAAGATCAGGTGCGCTCGGTTGCTCAGGTGCAGCCGGCCGGTGACGTCGATACCGGCTTTGTCGAGGCTGTCGAGTTCAGCCACCAACGCCGCCGGATCCACCACGACGCCCGAGCCGATCACCGCATGCTTGCCGGAACGCAGCACCCCGCAGGGGACGAGCTGGAGGACGAACCGGTGACCGTCGAAGATGACGGTGTGGCCAGCATTGTGCCCGCCTGCGGAGCGGGCGATGAAATCGAACGAGCCGGCCAGATAGTCAACGACCTTGCCCTTGCCTTCATCGCCCCACTGGGCGCCCACCACCACGATCGCCTTCATCGGCCCTTTCCTTCGCCTGACCGCACGCTTCCCTCCCGCTCCGCACTCCAGGAAAGGAAGGAAAGGCGCACCGGAGAGAAACCCAGGAAGACATCGTACCTTTCGCCTACAAGGAAGGCAAGCGGGACACGGCCACGGGGTGGCCGACCACCGCGCTCACGGCCCGATGCAGTGCATGATCAGCGTGTTCCCACCCAGCAGGACAGGATCCGACTGGAGCTCCTCGGTCCAACGCCCGTGGCGCATGCGTTCCGGGGTGAGCCGGGCAATCACACGGATGAAGGCAACCAGCGGCCAGCGAGAGGCCAGCCGTCGCCAGCGCGAGGTACACGGCCGATCAGGCCAGGTGACGCTCGAGGGCCTTGGTGATCTGCTCTTTGGGGACCGCGCCGACAATCTGCTCAGCCACCTGGCCACCCTTGAAGATGAGCAAGGTGGGGATCCCGCGAATGTTGAACCGGCCGGCGGCGTTGACGTTTTCGTCCACGTTCAACTTGACGACTTTTAACTTGCCGGAGTAATCCTGCGCGATTTCGGCGACAGTCGGCGCAAGCATGTGGCACGGTCGGCACCACTCGGCCCAGAAGTCCACCATCACCGGCTGACTCTTGCTGGCATCAACGACTTCCGCCTGGAAGTCCTTGTCATTTACATTGCGGATGGTATCGGGCATGAGTTCCTTTCAATTGCTGGCCGAAGAGTACTACAGATCAACTCCCGGCTCGACACTAATTAGATGAGCCAGCGGCGCGCGAGATGCGGCCCTTCCGCGCCCTCTCGTAGAGCTGGGCGTACTGCGCAGCGGAAACTTTCCACGAAAAGTCCTGGGCCATGCCGTTGGCCTGGACCTTCCGCCAGGCCTGGTCGTCCTGGTAGACAGTCAGCGCCTGGTGAATGCAGCCGAGCAGCGCCTGGCCGGTGTAGGCCTCAAACTTGAAGCCATTGCCGCGGCCGGACTTCGCGTCGAAAGACTCGATGGTGTCGTCGAGCCCGCCGGTGGCGCGCACCACCGGGACAGTCCCATAGCGCAGGCTGTAAATCTGGTTCAACCCGCAGGGCTCGTAGCGCGAGGGCATCAGAAACATGTCCGCCCCGGCCTCGATTTTGTGCGCCAGGGTGTTGTCGTAAGCGATCTTCACGCCGACCTTGCCGGGGAAACGCGACGCCAGCTCGCGGAACAGTGACTCATGCTTCGGCTCGCCGGTGCCCAGCGCCACTATCGAAAGGTTGACCTCCAGCAGTTGCTCGGCGACCTGCGCAATCAGGTCGAAGCCCTTCTGGTCGGCGAAGCGCGAGACGATGCCGATCACCGGCCGCGCCAGGCTTTTCGCCGGAAGCTTGAACTGTGCGAGCAGGTCTTTCTTGCAAAGGCGCTTGCCCGAGAGGTCTTTCGCGGAATACTGTGCTGCGATCATTTTATCCTGCTCCGGGCTCCAGGCCGAATAGTCCACGCCGTTCAGGATGCCTTGCAGGTGATCCGCCCGCCGGCGGATCACGCCGTCCAGCCCATGGCCGTATTCCGGCGTCTGAATTTCCTGCGCATATTTCCGGCTGACGGTGGTCAGGTAATCCGAAAAGACGAGCCCCGCCTTAAGGTAGTTCACCTTGCCGTAGAATTCGAGCGCATCCATGTGGAACAGATTTTCTGGCAAGCCCAGCCGCCCCAGGATCTCCCGCGGGAACAGGCCGTGGTAACCCAGATTGTGGATGGTGAAGACCACCGGCACGCCGCGCACCAGGAGATCGTCGGCATAGAGCGTGCGCAGCAGCACCGGCACGAGCGCCGTCTGCCAGTCGTGGCAGTGAATCACGTCGGGCGGCCAGACGTGCTTGGCGATCTCGATGGCGGCCCTGCTGAACTCGGCGAATCGCTCGGCGTTGTCCGGGTAATCGGTGCCCTGCTCCCCATAGAGCTGCTCGCGGTCGAAGTACTCGGGGTCATCCACGAAATAGTAGCGCACGCCGGCGACAAGGGTTCCGTCAGCTACAGCGGGAAACCGCAGGCGGTTACCCATGGGGATGGTCAGGCTGGGCAAGACGATCGCTGAGACCTTCGTACTCCGATAGCGGGGCAAAACCACGCCCACTTCGTGGCCTAACGCCACCAATGCCTTCGGCAAGCCCTCGACCACGTCGGCCAAACCGCCAGTTTTTGAAAACGGAAGCCCTTCAGAAGCGACGAATAGAATTCTCATCAGTCCTCAATCAAACGTCTCACGGTACTGAAAGCTCCCATGTTCGTCAAGGCCAGCCGGTCGATGTTCGGCCAACGCGTTACGCCCCGAGTGTTGTTACACTGGTCGCCGCAGTGTCACCGCGACGATTGGGGCAGCATTTCCTTACCGATGCCGGCTGGCGCGCTCGCATCACGGACGCTCTTCGTCTCGGTGCGGGCGATGTGTGGCTCGATATCGGCGCAGGCCACGGTGAGATGACAGCATTGCTTGCGCACAACGCAAGACGAGTTATTGCCGCGGAGCTCGACAGCCGGCTGCTGGAGCGTCTGCGGAGCCTCGCGGCGCAGTTGCCCAACGTCGAAGTGGTCGCCGGAGACG
>JBASRK010000038.1:0-4654 GCA_049273775.1 Candidatus Acidiferrales bacterium | reverse complement strand
GGGCGGCTCGATGCCGCGAACCCGCACCTGCTCGATCGTAGCCTTGCCGCAAATGCCGCAGCTCGACGCCGCAAAGAAATTCCGCTGCGTCTGCTCGAGGTTGAGCGCCGCCTCGCCCTCGAGCTCGACCTGGACCACGTTGCCGCGGTCCTGCTCGTCGTCGCCGGCGCTCTGCTCGAGCGAGCGGATTTGCTCGTGGCGCCGGATCAGCCCTTCGGTATAGAGGAACCCCGCGGCCAGCTCAAGGTCATGGCCGGGGGTCCGCATGGTCACGGTGAGCGGGGACTTGCCGACGCGGATCTGCAGCGGCTCCTCGCCGACCAGGTAATCTTGGAAGCGGCGCACGCTGCCGTCCTGCCATTCGGAAACCAGCGTCAGGTCCACGCTGCGCGGGCGTTGCGGCACGTTGGGAATCTCCTTGGCGAGATGCCCCGCATCCCCGCCAGCTAGCGGATGGGGACCACTTCGACCACTGCATTGTAGTCGGGCACCCCGCTCGGGTCCAAGCAGCCTGCGGGAACGACGACGTCAATCCGCACCCTGCCGCGGAACTCGCCGCCCATTCTACGCCAGGCCCGTTCCGAAAGTGTGGATTACATGCCCAGCAGGTTAAGCTGCAGCTTGGTGTAGCCGTTCTCTTGCGCCCAGAGATTCAGGGGAATGGTAGCCAGCTCATCGACCACCGGGATGGCAAGCCCGTACTTGGTGAGGTCCACGGTCTTGATGTACACCTTGCAGGTGTCGCAAGCCTCGACGCGCACGTGCTCGAACTGGCTGGCTGTGTAAGCCGCCAGCTTCTCAAACCTCTCCTCCCCGCAGCCAGGACAGACAACCTTGCGGTAGTCCCACTCCGTCAGGCAGAGCGAACAGACCAGGGAGCGCTTGGCCCCATGGCCCTCCTCGCGCAGCACGCCCACCTGAGGCCTCCCCGTGCACACCGGGCAGGTCGGCGGCCCGAAGCGGGGCAATTCGATGTCACTCAGTCCGGCAAATTGTTCGGCGTAGGGTTGCAGGAGCGCCCGGGCAAAAAACAAATGCGTCTCCGGTGCTCCCTCGACTACGTGACCTTCGCTCTTCCAATAAGTCGAAAGCAGGTAGTCCCAGTAGTCGGGCTCCTCGCGCTTGAGTTCCTCTGCGGCCTGAGCCAGCGGCGGCGGCGCCACGCGCGCGATCAGGGAAAGCAGGGAAGGCACGCCCGGCAGGACGATAGCTAGGTCCAGGCAGTCTCGAAATGCAAGGTACTCGGCAGGCTCCGCTCCGTTGCCGGTTGATTTCAGGCGGGCCTGAAGGGATTCCTGAAAGGAGGCAATTTCCGAGTAGAAAGAAAGGATCTGGGAGGCAAACGGGTAGGTCTCTGCCAGCTCCTTGGCCCGGTCGATTCTCTGTTCCCAGGTGGCCTGTCTATTTCTTGGAAGGGGCATTCCCGGTGATCCGCGCGAGCCAGAGACGATGGTGTGCCCTGGCCCAGCTTTCGGTCACTTCCCCGCGAATCACGGAAGTGAGGCTGCCCTGCTCAACCGCTGTGCCCATGTACACATGAATGATGAAGCCGCCAAGAGTCACCAAAAAAGCGATGGGGTGCAGAATGATCGACACGTAGCGAAGGAAGCGCAGGCTCCAGGGTATGTACTCGGTGAACCACAGCACCAGTCCGGTGAGCAGCAGCACAACCGCGCCCCAGAACATCAGCCAGAACAGATACTTTTGTCCGGCGTTGAAGCGCCCCACCGGCGGCATCGCTTCATCCTCGTTCCGGACGTAATGGCCGACGGCCTTATTCCACGCGCGATCCTCGTCGGTAATCCGCATGTCTCCGTTCCACTCTTTGTACATCCAGAAGACCGACGCGGCGAAGATCAGCCCGACCCAGGGATGCGTGGCTCGCGCGACCGGGCCGCCGCCGAGCAGGGCGGCCATCCACCACATCCACGGCGACCACAGGGCCAGTCCGTTAAACAGGAGATAAATATAGGACAACCCTGCGATCGAGTGGACGATGCGTTCAGGGAGCGTATACCGCAGGATTCGACCGCCAGGAAGAACGCGCGTGTCGGCCATCATTCACCTCACGGTTTTCCGGCCTTGCCGTTTCCGTTCACGACCTTGGGTCCGAAGCGCATGTAGTGGATAAACGTGCCAACGAGCCCGCCGATGATGGCCAGATTCCCCAGCCATTTCAGCGGAGTCTTCCAGAGCGTAACCGCCAGAGGAATGGTCGGGTCACGGGGCAAGCCGTAGAGGTCGGGGCGGTCGCCGAAGGCGAGCACCGTCACGACGCCCGTGCCGCCCACCCCGGGCGGATCGTACACGGCAGCTTGGCTGAAACCCGAGGCCTTGAGTTGCGCAACGCGCTTGTTGGCGACTTGCAACATCTGTTCTTTGGGGCCGTATTGCAGGCAACTCGTAGGACACGCCTTGATGCAAGCGGGTTCTAGGCCGACCGAAACGCGATCCACGCAGAGCGTGCACTTGTAAACTTTCTTGGTCCGGGTGTTGAACCTGGGGATGTCGAACGGGCACCCGCTGATGCAATAGCCGCAGCCAATGCAATTCTCCTGCTGGAAATCCACGAGACCGTTGTTGTACTGCACGATCGCCCCGGGCGCGGGGCATGCTTTCAGGCATCCTGGATCGGCGCAGTGCATGCACTGGTCCTTGCGCATCAGCCAGTGAAGCCCGGTGCCACTCTCATACTCGTTGAATTTGATCAGGTTCCAGAAATTCCACGCCGTCTGCGGCATGGTCTGGTACGTGCCCACTTGCACCGTCGCTTCGGGCGGCAGATCGTTCCACTCCTGGCAGGCAACTTCGCAGGCCTTGCAGCCGATACACGTACTGGTGTCGATCATCTTACAGGCGATGGCCGCCTCGCGAATGCCGGGCGACGCCGTGGAAGTGGCGGAAACTCTTCTGAGCTCCAGTGTTTTTCCTGGCATGGCTCCCCTCCCCCTACGCCTTTTCCAGCTTCACGAGGAAGCCCTTATATTCCGGAGCGAACGAGTTGGGGTCTACGATGGTCGGGGTCACCAGATTGGCCAGGGAGCCTTTCTGCTCCCCGCGGCCGAGGAAGCCCCAGTGGATGGGGAATCCGATCTGATAAACCGTCTTGCCGGCCACCGTCATGGGCTTGATGCGCTTAGTGACCATGGCCTTGCCCTCGATCGTGCCCCGGGCCGAGGTCACCCGCACCTTGTCGGCATTGCTGATGCCCTTCTCTCGCGCAAGCTCTTCGGGGATCTCCACGAAGAATTCGGGCTGCAACTGCATGTTATAGGCGTTGTTCTTGGTCCAGTAGTGGAAGTGCTCGGTCAGCCGATAGGTGGTGCAGACGATGGGGAAGTCTTTCGCGGTGCCCAGCTTGTCCCATTCCGTTTTGAATTGCTTCACCGCGGGGTTGGAGCTTTGCTTGGCATGCAGCGGATTGGCCACCGGAGATTCCATGGGTTCGTAGAACTCCGACCAGGGTCCTTCGGCGAACTGCCCGGGAATGAATAGGCGGGCGACGCCTTCCGGCAGCATGATAAAGGCGCCCAGGCCCGCTTCGGGCGGGCTGTCGGGTTTGTAATCGGGGACATCACCGACCCATTTCTCTCCGTTCCAGGCAATCGCCGGCCGCGTGGCGTCCCAGGGCTTGCCCTGCGCGTCGGCCGAACAGCGGTTGTACATCACTCGCCGATTAGCGGGCCAGTTGAACGTCCAGTTGGAGAAGCGGCCGAGCCCGCTGGGGTCAGCGTTGTCCCGCCGCTGCGTCAGGTTTCCCGCTTCGGTGTAAGTACCGATGTAGAGCCAGTTGCCCGAAAGCGTCGACCCATCAGCTCGAGCGTCCAGGAACTTGCCCAACTGCTGGCCGGCCTTGAGGACAATCGTCTTCGGGTCTTTCTCGTCCTTGATATCATCCAGCGCCCAACCGTTGATTTCCTTGCAAACTTCCGCCTGCGAAGGGCTCGCCGGGTTGGAATACCACCAGTTCAGATTCAGGATCGGGTCGGGCAGCTTGCCGCCATCCTTCTTGTAGAGATCGCGAACCTTGAGGAAGAGCCGGCCAATAATCTCCTGGTCCGGCTTGGCATCTCCGGGCGGATCCGCAGCCTTCCACTTCCACTGCACCCACCGCGCCGAGTTGGTGAACGAGCCGTCCTTTTCGGCGAAGTTGGCCGCCGGGAGCAGGAAGACCTCCGTCTTGACGTCCTGCGGCTTCTTCTTGTTCACCGCCTGGATGTCCGCCCTCCAGAACGCGGCGGTTTCCTGCTCGAAGTTTTCGGCCACGACCAGCCACTTCAGTTTGGAGAGCGCGGCGATCACTTTGCTGGAGTGCGGACCGTTGTTGACCGGGTTCATGCCGAAGCTGAGAAAGCCCTCCATCTTGCCGTTGAACATGTGGTCGAAGATGAATGCCCAGCTCCAGTTTTCGTAGCCGGTGGCCGTTTGCGGAAGCTTGGGGTGCCACTGATACCCGAAATCATTTTGCTTTGTCGCGTTCTTGCCGTAGTAGGCCTTCAACTGGCTCACCACGAAGCGGTCGGTGTTGCCCCAGAAGTTCATCGAATTCGGGCGCAGCGGCTTGGGCGTCACAGCAGTCAGGTACGCTTTCAGCGATTCGTGGTCGGCCTTCTGGATGGCGATGTAGCCCGGATTATTGTGGTAGGCCATGCCG
>JBASRK010000028.1:0-3706 GCA_049273775.1 Candidatus Acidiferrales bacterium | reverse complement strand
CCGAAACTCAGCAACGCAGAACTAGCCCCCTGCCTCCTCAAATTAGGACACTACCCTGTATTTCCGTGATGGGCGTGCTGTTCTGCCATGTGAGCTATAATGGAGGTTTTGGCGCAGCCTGTTTCGCGCAGTGAGGCCATGGACTTCAAACTCTCGAGCGACTACGAGCCCCGCGGCGACCAGCCCGAGGCGATCTTGCAACTTGTGCGCGGCGTCGAAGCGGGCGACAAGCACCAGGTGCTGCTCGGCGTCACCGGCTCTGGCAAGACCTTCACCATGGCCAAGGTGATCCAGCATGCGAACCGCCCCGCGCTGGTGCTGGCGCATAATAAGACCCTGGCGGCGCAGCTCTATCACGAGTTTCGCGGCTTCTTCCCCTCCAACGCCGTCGAGTACTTTGTTAGCTACTACGACTACTACCAGCCTGAGGCCTACCTGCCTTCTTCGGACACCTACATCGAGAAGGAATCCACCATCAACGACGAGCTCGACAAGCTGCGCATGAGCGCCACGCGCTCGCTGTTCGAGCGCCGCGACGTCGTCATCGTCGCTTCAGTCTCCTGCATCTACGGCCTGGGCTCGCCCGAAGCCTACTACGGCATGCTGCTGATGCTCGAGAAGGGCCAGAGCACGGGGCGCGAGGCGCTGCTGCGCAAACTGGTCGAGATCCAGTACGAGCGCGCCGAGGAGCTGCGCCGCGGCACCTTCCGCGTCCGCGGCGACATCATCGAGATTTATCCGCCCTACGAGGACAACGCCTACCGCGTCGAGCTGTGGGGCGACCAAATCGATGCCCTGCGCCAGATCGACCCGCTGACCGGCGAAGTACGCGCCGCCTCAGACGGCCTGGTGCGGGTGCCCATTTATCCGAAGTCGCACTACGTCATGCCCGCCGAGCAGAAGGAGCGCGCCATCTCCACCATCCTCGAGGAGCTCGATTGGTGGAAGCCGGAGCTCGAAAAGCAGGGCAAGTTTGTCGAGGCGCAGCGCGTCTGGCAGCGCACGATGTTCGATATCGAAATGATCCGCACAATCGGCTACTGCCATGGCATCGAGAACTACTCGCGGCACCTCTCGGGCCGGCTGCCGGGCGAGGCGCCGCCGACCCTGCTCGACTACGTGCCGCAGGATTACTTGCTCTTCGTGGATGAGTCGCACCAGACCATCCCGCAGCTCCATGGGATGTACCACGGCGACCGCTCGCGCAAGCAGACTCTTGTCGAGTTCGGCTTCCGCATGCCCTCGGCCCTCGACAATCGTCCGCTCACCTTTGAGGAGTTCGAGCACCGCACCAACCAGGTCATCTACGTCTCGGCCACGCCGGGGCCATACGAGCTGACGCGCTCGGCCGGCGTCGTGGTCGAGCAGTTGATCCGCCCGACCGGGCTGGTGGACCCGGAAGTAGAGGTGCGGCCCGTGAAAGGGCAGGTGGACGACCTGCTCGAGGAGATCCGCTTGCGCGCTGGGCGGGGCGAGCGCGTGCTGGTGACCACGCTCACCAAGCGCATGTCCGAAGACCTCTCCGAGTATCTCGCTGAAGTTGGCGTGCGCTGCCGCTACCTGCACTCCGAAGTGGAGACGCTTGAGCGCGTGCGCATCCTCCGCGACCTCCGCCGCGGCGAGTTTGACGTGTTGATCGGCATCAACCTGCTCCGCGAGGGCCTCGACCTGCCTGAAGTTTCGCTGGTGGCCATCCTGGACGCCGATAAGGAGGGCTACCTGCGCAGCTCGACCGCCCTGATCCAGACCATCGGGCGCTGCGCCCGCCACATCTCCGGCCGGGCCATCCTCTATGCCGATGTGATGACCCGGTCCATGCGCACCGCCATCGACGAGACCAACCGCCGCCGCGCCAAACAGAGGGGCTACAACGCCGAGCACCACATCACCCCGCAGTCCATCACCAAGTCGGTGGATATGCGCCTGGCGGCGATTGTCGAGGCCGACTACGTCACTGTGCCGGTGGACGATTTCGTCCTCGAGAGCATCACCAATGAAGACCAGTTGCGCCAGGCCATCGGCCAGCTCGAAATGCAGATGCGCGAGGCGGCCAAGAAATTTGAGTTCGAGCGCGCGGCGCAGCTCCGCGACCGCATCCGGGCGCTGAAGCAGCAGGACCTCAGCGCGTTGTTCGCCCCGGCGCCCAAGGAAGCTTCGTAGGGGCGCTGCTTGCTGCGCCCCTTCACCTCTTGGCGATCGGCTGAAAAAAGGATCCGGGATTGCCCGGTCGTTCTTTCCATGGGGCGAGGAGATTGCCGCGGCGGACCCCGCCCTGCCGGCGCTCCGCTCCGCGCCGATCTCTTGTAGGGGCGCTGCTTGCTGCGCCCCTTTTTCTCTGATAAGGCAGACGGCCATGACGAATGACCCCCATCGACTCAATCGGCACTCCATTCGTCTCCGCGGATACGATTACACTCAAGCAGGACTCTATTTCCTCACGATTTGTGCGTACAGACGGCAGTGCCTATTTGGCAGGGTCCGAAACGGAGAGATGTTGCTTAATGAGGTGGGAAGAATTGTGCTAGCGGTTTGGCAGGCCTTGCCGGCACGCTTTCCCTCCGTCTCGCTCGACAAGTGGGTCGTTATGCCCAACCACTTCCATGGAATCATTGTTCTTCAAGGGGCAGGGTTTACTTCCATGAAGGGCGCAGCAAGCAGCGCCCCTACACCGGGCCGGATCGCGTTGGGGAGGATAGCGCGGGCGTTTAAATCGCTTTCTGCGATCCAAGTGAACCGCAAGCTGGGTCGGACTGGCAGTCCCTTGTGGCAGCGGAACTATTACGAGCATATCATTCGCCGGGGCGCAGACCTCAATGACATCCGGTGCTATATCGCCGAAAACCCCTCCCGATGGGCGGAGGATCCGGAAAACCCCGCAACGTCTTCTGGTTCGTAAGAGCGCTGGTTGCTGCGCCCCTTCACCTCTTGGCGATCGGCTGAAAAAAGCTCATCAAACCAGCCCGCGCTTTAGTTGCTCGAGCGGGTAGAACGTGCCGCGCCACACCACCCCGCCTCGCCACAGCGTAACCACCATCGAACGCAGCAGCATATAGCAGAAGATCAGCCCGCCCAGCGGGTGCGTCAGGCCGTAATACCATCCGATGCGGTAATTTCGCGCGCACCACGTGTGTATCGCGATTGCGCCGAGCGCGGCGATGCCCGCGAAAACCCGCGAAAGTCCGTGGGCGAACACCACGCCGAGAAAGGGTAAGACGCTGAGCGCCAGGATGCTCAGAACGTCGCCCGAGACGCGGAGGATGCTGTAATTTGAAACCGCGAAGAAATTCTTGGTTACGCCCCGAATGATGCCTCTGAGCCCTTTGTGCCAGCGCAGGCGCACGCGCTCGTGGGCAACGGCCACGCCGGAGGAGAAGCCGCCGAGCTTGATCAGCTTGCCAAGCTTCATGTCATCCACGATTTCCAGGGCCAGGCGGCGGTGGGTCCCGATGGCCTCGTAGGTCGAGCGCCGCACGAGCTGAAAATACCCGGCGCCCATGTAACGCCGCGACCTCGGGTTGCGCACCTGCCACGGCTCCACTCCGAACAGGAAGCCCACGCCGAAGTAAACGGTACCCGTCTTCTCCCAGAAACCCCTCAGTTCGAGCGTGCCCAACAGCGTGAGGTGGTCCCACCGCATTTCTTTGGCCAAGGCGACGGCGCGGCGCAGCAAGTCGGGTGCGAAGTGTACGTCGGCGTCGGTGAAGAC
>JBASRK010000022.1:0-2168 GCA_049273775.1 Candidatus Acidiferrales bacterium | reverse complement strand
GCGTGCTGCGGTCGTATTCCGCCGCCATTTGGGCCAATAATCCGTCGCGCAATCCCAGCGGGGAATACCGAAACCCCGCCAGCCGGCAGCGTTCCAGAAGCTCGGTATAAACCACCGCGCCTGCGATCACGATCTCCGCTCGTCGCGGCCCAACTCCGGGCTGTTTAACCCGTTGCTCCAGGGGGATGCGCGAAAGCATTTTGGCGATACGGCGCATCTGCGCCCGCGAAACCGCGGTCGCACGCGGACCTTTGGTCTTGTAGAGACCGTGACAGACCGCAGCCAGAGAAGCTGCCGTGCCTGAAGTTGCAATCACAACCTTGGGGCGGGATCGTGCAATGCGGTCGGCAATCCGCCCGATCTCCCGTTCCACGAAGCCCCGCAGACGCCGCAGTTCCGCCTTGCGTGGCGGGTCATGCTGCAGGAATTCATTGGTCAGGCGCACCGCGCCCAGAGGCAAACTCACCGTATCGCGAATGTGGCCCTGGCTGGAAATCGTCAGCTCACAACTTCCACCGCCGAGATCGACCATCAGAACCGGAGCAGCACTGACTCGCAGACTTGAAACCAGGCCGAGGTGGATCAACCGTGCCTCTTCCAGCCCGGAGATGATTTCGACCTTCCATCCCGTGGTGGAGCGTACCCACTCCAGGAAGGCCCGCGAGTTGCGCGCATCGCGCAGTGCGCTGGTGGCGACCACCCGCACCGAATCCGCACCTTCCTGCTGCACCGCCCGATGAAAGCGGCGCAACACCTTGACCGTATCTGCAATTGCCTCGGGAGTGAGCAAGCCTGTGCGGAAGACGCCGTCGCCCAGGCGCGTGACTTGGCGGTCCTCATGAATCTCGCGCAGGCTGCGCCCGGAAAGACGCGAGATTTTCAAACGAACCGAGTTCGATCCAATATCGACCGCGGCTAGAGTCGGCATGGGAGGCAAACAGTGTACCGCGTGGAGCGCATAAATTGATCCGCGTTCTTGGCGAAGTCCTTGGAGACCTCTGCGGTTAAGGATTTGGACCGCGAACGGTTTTTTCGGAGCCGCCCAGCGCGACAGGAATAGCTTCTGGACCTGATTTGTTATGCTACGCGGATGCCGCGTGCCTTCCTGATCGACACAGACGTTGCTTCCGATGATGCGGTCGCGCTGATTATGGCCCTGCGCGCGCCCGATATCCGCGTAGTCGCGATCACTACGGTCGCGGGAAATGTCGAAGTTCAGCAAGCCGCACGCAACGCCCTCTACACTATTGAACTTTGCGATGCCAACGTCCCGGTCTATGTTGGCGCGGAAAAACCGCTAAATCGCGCTCATCAAAGCGCGACTTGGTTTCACGGCCGCGACGGGCTCGGAGATCACGGTTATCCCCCGCCCCGCCAATCTCCCGGAAAGTCGCACGCCGTCAACGCCATGATCGCGGCGATCGAAGCGAACCCCGGGCTCGTGATCGTCACGCTGGGACCGCTCACTAATCTTGCCCTGGCGCTAGAGCGCAGGCCATCAATCGCTTCCCAGGTCGGCCGCTGCGTGGTCATGGGAGGCGCCCCATGCTGCGAGGGCAACGTGACCCCCGCCGCCGAATACAACATCTGGGTTGATCCCGAAGCCGCTCGAATTGTCATGTTGAGCGGCCTCCCAGTCGAACTGATAGGCTGGCAAACTTCCCGCGGAGAATCGGTTCTCAGCGAGGCCGATATTACCCGCATTCAGGGCTTCAATAACCCAGTTGCTGGCTTTGCCATCGAGTGCAACAGCCGTGCCCGCGAGGCTTACAAGGAGCAGACCGGCGAGGACGGCATCTCTCTGCCCGATCCGGTTGCGATGTGTATCGCCCTCGATCCGATCGTCGGTTCCCAGTGGAGCGAACACTACGTAGATGTGGAAACCCGCAGTGAGCTGACGCGAGGGATGACCGTTGTAGATCGCCTCAATGTCGCTACCGATGAGCGCAATCAATCCGTGTGGGCTGACGTCCTGCGTCAGGGGCGCAAAGCCAAAGTCTGCTGGACAATCGACACGAAGCGTTGGAAGGAATCCCTGTTTTCGGCACTGCGTAGCGGATCCGGGAAATGAAAGCCGTTGGGCTGTGCTCCCGGGTTAAGCGACGCGCAGCGGTGTCTTAAGATAGGCGATCACAAACAAAATGCCGAGCAGCAGATCGATGCCGCCG
>JBASRK010000277.1:0-8292 GCA_049273775.1 Candidatus Acidiferrales bacterium | reverse complement strand
AGACAAGAGACCTGCCGATAAACCTGGAGATTCGACTCCCACGGGCGCGACCAAGGAAGAAGTCGAGCAGTTGCGCAGGGAAGTGGCCGCGCAACGGGAGACGATCGAGGCGCTGAAAGCGATGGTTCAGCGACTGGTCGAAGTCAGCCAGCCAGGGGCCGGCGTTCCTCGCCTGGTATCCACCAACGCGGTACAGCCCGCAGACGCACCCGGCCCAATTGAGATCACCCAAGGGGACAAAACGGCCGGTCAAAAAAAGGCGAGTGACGCGGGTGTGCTGGCCGGATGGAACGGGGAGCACTTCTTTCTCAAGAGCGCGGATGGCAATTTCCTGATTCAGCCGTACGGATATGTGCAGACGGATTTCCGCGCCTACCACGGTGACGGCGCACCCCCGAACACGTTTACCCTTCGGCGTGGCCGCTTCGGTTTCCAGGGCAATTTGGGGAAGCACTACGAATTCGCGATTCTGGCCGACTTTGCCGACACCAGCGCTACTCTGCTGCGCGATTTTTACATCAACGTCAACTACCATCCCGCATTCCAATTCACGTTTGGCCAGTTTAAAGAGCCCTTCGCCTCGGAAGAGCTGACCGGCATCACCAATATCGATGGTGTGGAACGATCCCTGACGTCGCTCCTGTACCCCTCCCCGACGTCGTTCCGCAGCCCCGGCGCCATGTTTCACGGCGATCTTATGGGTGGCGTCGTCCAGTACTTCGCAGGAGCATTCAACGGCAAGGGCACCCTGGGAGCTAACACGACGAACGAGCCGGAGGTTGTAGGGAGGCTCAAGCTCTATCCCTGGCGCAAGAAAAAGGATAGCTGGTTTCAGGGATTCGCGGTCGGTGGATCGATCGCCCACGGCCGCACCAGGGGCCTTTCGAATGAACTCAGCTTTAACGGCGCGCTGCCAGACGCCGCCTTCACGTTCTTCCCCAGGTTTGCGATCAACGGCCCGGTGGAGCGCTATGAAGGTGATCTCACTTGGGTAAAAGGCCCTTGGGCGGTGCGTGGCGAATACGTCCAACTGAACCAGTTCCGCCGCGCGCTTAGCTCCTTCGCCGGAGGCACGGGACAGAATGACCTGCCCGGTGTCGTGGCCAAGGCCTTCTATGGGGGAGTAACATACCTGTTGACTGGCGAGAAGCGTCCGGAAAACGGGGCGGTAAGGCCCAAGCACCCATTCTTTGCCCCCGAGGGAGGACACGGACCCGGGGCCTGGGAACTCAAGTTCCGGTACTCCAAGATCCAGGCGATAACGCTGGACACACCGTTCTCAACTGGGGTATTGCCCGGGGCAAATGCTCACGCGGAGCAGTTTACCTCGGGCGTGAATTGGTATCCCTCCTATTTCGTCCGGTACTCTGTTGACTTTAACGTGGATCGGGCCAGGAGTCCGACTGTCGGCGGCGTTCTGCCGCAGACGTTCTTTGTGGTGCTGCAGCGGTTGCAGTTCCGATTCTAAGAAGGGCACTCCGGCGGCTTTGATGTGGGGTCGTCGTTTACGGGTGGATGGGGGACCGCACAGGGTTGCGCTGTGCAGCTCGGACGCACGCTGGTAACAGCGGCAGGTCCTGTAGCGAAATTCGCAGGAGGTTATTCCATGAGATCGAGAATCCTAATTCTTCTCTCCGTGCTGTTGGCGGTCATTATGTTCCCGAGCGGCTGCGGGACAAACCAGAGCTGTCTCCTATGCGGCACAACTGTGAATGACGGCGTTGTGATCATTGACGTCATGGGAGTGCCGGGGGCTGTGGGGCCCGGCGGGACCGCGTTCACCGTGTTCGACCTCGGCCTCGTGGACTCGGCCAACCACAGGTATTACCTGACGGACAGGTCCCAGACTGCCGTCCTTGTTTACGACACGCTGACCGACAGGCCCGCTGGGCCTGCTTCTGGGGGGCAAATTGGCCAAGGTTTGTTTACCGGTGCCATTTGCTGCTCACAGAATCGCGCCGCCAACTTTAACCCCCTGACTGGCCCCAACGGGACCATCATAACCCCGGGCGCCCAAGGCTTGGGCACCACCAAGTTTGGGCTTGCCTGGGTTTCGGACGGCGACAGCACGATGAAAGTCTTTGATGCGGCCACGGGCGCAATGGTGAGCAAAGTCGTCACGGGTGTCTCCGCCAACTTCGGGCCAGGCGGTATCGATGAGTGCATACGTACCGGCGATTCTGCTTGTGGAGACTTTCGCGCCGACGAGACATCCTGGGATCCCAAGGATAATATTCTCCTGGTGTCCAACGGCGACCCCGGAGTTCCGTTTGTCACGTTGATTGACACAACGAATCCGACTTGCGCAGGTAATGCCTGTGTAAAGTTTCAGATATTCTTCGATCAAACCTCGACCCCCGGCCCTATTCCTTGCCCCGGCGGTACCGGCGTCCTCGGCGCCCTCGGTCAGAACGTCACCTGCGCAGATGCCCCCGGCGGCCAAGGTGGGATAGGTGGGTCAGCGTTCAACCCCGCGACGGGTAGATTCTTGGTTGCGAACACGCAGAACAGCTCTAACCCGGCCGATTCAGAGATCACGGAGATTGATCCTAAGACCGGCAGGGTAACGCATAGCTTCCAGCTGACAGGTCTTGGGTGTCAGCCCTCCTTTATTGTTATTGGGCCACCCCCGAACGTTCTCGTGGCTTGCGAGAACTTCGCCGGGACAATCACTTTCCAGCCGAGCGAGATCATTATTAATGGGACCACGGGCGCCGTCATTAAAGTCATCACGCAGGTTGGAGGAGTTGACCAGGCGGCGTACAACCCGACAGACAACCGCTATTACGTGGCAGCAAGAGATTTTCCCTCGGGGCCAGTACTCGGCGTCATTGATGCCGGAACCAATACCTGGCTTCAGAACGTTCCCACGGGAGCCAATGCCCACAGCGTGGCGGTCGATCCCGCGAATAATCATGTGTTTGTGCCTCTTCAGCCAAGCGCGTCGTGCAGGACCTTCGCCACCTTCGGTTGCATCGCCGTCTATGCGCAGCAATAAGCGAGAAGGATGAGGCCATCGCACGCCGGGAGCCTAGCCCGAGACTATGGGGCTGGGTTCCCACGGGCTCTCGGTGCCGAATCTCCTCTCGGTTGAGTCCGGCCGTCAGCCGCGGCTCACAGACACGGCGCGACCCAAAAAACCCTCATGGCAACTGTCATCCGAGGGTCTTTCCATGGCAGAATCTGGCCTTCCATGGGCATTTATGCACTGAGGAGGTGATTGTGAAAGGGACTCACATCGTAACCGCGTTGCTGATGTTGGCGCTGGGCGCGAACGTTATTGCCCGGGCGCAGCAGAAGGAGAAGCCAAAGGCCGGCGCCGCGAAGACCGGCAAGCACTACTCCTTGCCGGCGACCAGCGAGACCACCCAGTGGGGCTGGCTCGATCCAAACGAGAAGCCCAAGCTCACCGTGGAGTCGGGCGACACCATCTCGGTCGAAACTTGGTACCACGCGCTCGACCAGATCAAACCCGACCTGCCGATGGACGAAATCGTTCGTCTGCGCCTGGCCAATCCCGGCGGCGGGCCACACACAGTGACCGGGCCGATCTATGTCAACGGCGCCGAGCCCGGCGACACCCTGGAGATCCGCATATTGAAGATTGTGCCCAAAAAATACGGACAGAACTTCAACCTGCCCGACAAACAGTTTCCCACCATCGGGCTGCTCCCGGCTGACTTTCCCGAGGGTTTCGTCCGCTATTACAAACTTGACCTAGCAAAGATGCAGACCGAACTCAAGCCGGGAATCACGATTGACCTCCAGCCCTTCCCCGGGATTCTGGCGGTGGGCGTCGATCCCAACGAGCCGAAGGAGAAGGCCGGGCCGCCAATCCGCGACGCCAAGGGCCGCACCAGCACGCTGCGCCCGTGGAAGAACGGCTCGAACATGGACTTGAACGAGCTTCAGGCCGGCTCGACGTTTTATGTGCCGGTCTTCTTCAAGGGCGGGCTGATCTGGGTCGGCGACGCGCACTGCCGGCAGGGCAACGGCGAGGTGAATCTGGAGGCCCTGGAATGCGCCTTTGAGGAGATTGTGATCCAGCCCATCGTGCGCAAGGACCTGAAAATCGAATGGCCGCGCGCAGAGACGAAAACTCACTGGATTTTTCTGGGGTTCGACGAGGACTTGACCGAAGCTATGAAGATTGCGGTCCGCCAGACGATCGATTTCCTCGCCAATCAGAAAACGGTGCCCATGAGCCGCGAGGAGGCTTACGCGCTCACCTCGATGATGAACGACTGCCGGGTCACCCAGATGGTGGACATTCGCAAAGGGGTGCACTGCATGATGCCCAAGTCCATCTTCGTGAAGAAATAGGTCCGCGACGATCCGATCTCGGGCTTGAAGCAAGGACTCGGGAGAAACCCCGGGCGCCGGCGGCGTGTTTTTCGTGCTGCGGTCCGCCCTCAGCGCGCGGGAAGAGTTCTTTTGCTGTTTCCGCTTGCGAGTCTATTCGGCTCGCCCGCTCAGTCTTGGTTCTGCCGCGCAGGTGTCACCGGCTGAGGGGTGCGGCCCGTGCCCCGGCTGTTCGCTTTCGCAGCCGATGGCGCTATTTCGGTGCCCTGGGGGACTTCCAGGGCATAGAGGCCTTCGGTGGGGGAGGCCGCCAGTATCGTCGGACTCGCGCCTAGCTCTGCGAGCGCGGAGAAATAGCTCTCGCCTGTGGGACCTTCCAGTCGCTCCCAGGTTTCGCCACGGTCGTAGGAGATGTACAGCCCGTGTTTTTGCGTGGACAACAGCAAAGCATCGCCTGCCGGGGCGACGTCCCGCACCCAGGGATCCGGCAGGTTATACGACTTCCAGGTTTGGCCCGCATCGGTTGAGGCGTAGAGTCCCGACGCGCTGCTCATCAGAAGCGTATTCGTGTCCCGCTGGCTTAGGCGCAGCCTTCCCCGCGGTGTGAAACCAAACTCTCGGGAGGTCCACGTTTTTCCGCGGTCGTGTGAGAGCACCACTCCCCGCGGCGAAACCAACCAGATGGAAACGCCGTCGTCGGAGACATGAACGGAATGAACGGGCAGCTTCGCGGCGGACCCGAGGGGAACCTGAGCCCATGTTACCCCGCGGTCGCGTGAGGCGAGCACGCCTTCCTCCGTGGCCGCCCACCAAAGTTCGCGCGTGAAGGCCAAGTCGTTGACCACCTGAATGACAGGCCGGGAAGCAGCCCGGGCCGGCAGGGGCTTGCTGTTGCGCTTGCCCGGTTTGGCGGCGGGGGCCTCCTGGCCGGTTATCAGCCCTGCTTTCACCCAGACATTCTTTTGTGCGTCGTAGCGCAGTAGGCCGCCCCTTTCGAGCGCGGCCCACCAGCCATCGGGCGCGGCATAGACGCGTCGCACTGCATGCGCGCTGAGCCCCGAACCGAGGCGCGTCCAGTTTCGGCCGCCATCCTGCGTGGCCATGGCCGCATCCACAGAGTTCGTCAGCACGATGAGCATGCGCTGTGGGCGCTCGCGATCGATGGCCAAGTCGATGACTTGCCGGTGATAGAAGCCCTCATTCGCGGCATGAAAATTCTTACCGGCGTCCTCGCTCACATAAACGCCCGACCCTTCGACGCCGATCACCAGCCGGCCCGGCGCCTTCGGATGGATGACCAGGGCTGCGATGGACCACGTCGCCGGCGTAACCCGGGTCCAAGTGATGCCGCCGTCGAGCGATTTCCAGAGGCCCTCGGTCGTGGCGGAATAGAGCGATTGGGATTGTAGTGGATCCTGAAGGAGCAGGTGCGTGCGGTGCGCGGAGGGCGCGATGCCGCGGAGCTTGGCCCACAGGGCGCCGCCGCTCTCGCTGCGATAAATGCCGGAGCAAGCGCTGGCGAAAACCCTCTGCGGCTCTCGTTGGTCGATGCTGATACTCATCACGTCGGAGTCGTTCGCCATTCCCGCATGGATGGGAACCCACTGGCGGCCGCCGTTGGTGGTTTTCCACGCCAGATGATAAGTGCCGGCGTAAATGATTTCCGGATTGGTTGGATCAATGGCCATCGAATCGAAGTTGCGGAGATCCTCGTGGTTGGTGGGAGAAATTTGCTCCCAGCTCTTGCCGGCATCGCTTGAGCGGAAGACGGCCTGCAGTGTCCCGGCAACCAGAATGTTGGGGTTGGAAGCCGCCTGAGCCAGCGCCCGGACGGACTGGCCGACCAGGCCGATAGACCGCCAATTACGCCCGCCGTCATCGCTGCGGAAAACGCCGCCGCCATCGGAGCCCAGCGGCTGGCTGGCGGCGTACAGTGTGGCAGGATTTCGGGGATCCACGACAATCGCCATCACCACGCCGTCCAGCCGCGTGCCCACACGCCCCAGCAGTCGCCAGTGTTCCCCGCCGTCACGCGAGCCGAAGATGTGCCCGTCAGAGACGCCGAGATAAAGCAGGCGCGGGTCACCGGGGTCTGCGGCCAGAGACCGGACGTCGCCGCCGGGCGGCCCCACTGGCCGCCAGTCCTGCCCGCGAACAGAAGGGGCGCCAAGCATGGCAAAGAATACGACTGCAGAGCAAACCGAAAGCTTCCAGTGAGACATGGGGACTCCTCCTTTGGGAGTGCGGCGGAGAGGGGTTGCAGGCCTCTGGAAGAGCTTAGGCGTCTGGCGCCCGCGAGTCTGCTGGTCGGAGGGCTGGTTGTCGGTCAGGCGTGTGACTGCACCAACGGGCCAGGGCGAAGGTACTGAGAACCCTGTTCCAAAATGGGAATCACCTGCCAGGGCTACCTGAAATAACTTGCTTATTTTCTGTTGATTACATAGCTTAAATCTCGTCTCTTATGGACTCCGTCGTGCACTTAGCTCCGGGGGAGCAGCTGTCCATAGGCCTTTGACTCACACCGAACGATCGAAAAGCCTCGGCTGAGCTAAGCGCCCACGCAACAATGCGTTCCATGATTATTTCGAGGAAGCTCTGGGCTGTGCGGCCAAGGGAGATGGCGACAATTGACCTGTCTCGATCGGAGACCCTGAACGCGGAGTTCTCGAGACGCTGGGAATGTCCCTGAGCACGACCGATTCGTTGGCGGCAGGGCGAACTCGAGCTGGGGGACGCCTGCTCGAGCGTCGAATGCGAGTATGCGTCTCGCTCGGCTTGCTGTATGCCATCTATCTCGTCACGACGCAGGCCATCAGCCTGTGGCACTTCCGCCGAGGCTCACCGGAGGAGATTGAGAAGGCCATCGAATGGGACCCCGGCAACGCCAGGTTTTATGCCGCCCGAGCGCAGGCGCTCCGCATGTCGGTCGAAGGGGCCGACGTCAATGAGGTGATCCGCCTGAACCAAATCGCGACGCGCCTGAGCCCCTACCAGGCCTGGTACTGGGCCGAGCTGGCCGGCAGCTATGAGTGGGCCGGGCGCGAAGAGCAGGCACAGCGCGCCTATGAGCGAGCCGGGCAGCTCTTCCCGAATTCGCCCGAGATCAACTGGAAGCTGGGCAATTAATACATCCGCGCCGGCAGGACCGGCGAAGCCTTACGAGCGATTCACAAGATGCTGCTCGGAGGTGCGCAAGATCGGCAGGCAGCCTACGATCTGGCATGGCGTGCGGAGATCCCCGCCGGGCGAATCCTTGGGGAGGTGGTCCCGGGCGATACGGGAAACCTGTTGGCTTATCTGGGCTACAACCCGTGTTTGGGGGTTGCAAGTTGTATGTTTTGTCCAAGGCGTGTGGGTGCTCGCCGTCGGGTCAACGATTTCGTCGGTTTCTTTCTTCATGGTCAAATCTCCAAAAAACTAAGAAGGCTTTCTCGCCTCCTCCTTGCGTTTCCCGGGCCACCCCGACACCGTGTGGCCCGACTGCCCAGGCTAAAATATCTTCTCCTTTTGTTCGCCTATTGTCAATAGGGCCTTCATCTTTCGGAGTGAAAATTGGGAATCCAGCCAGTCGCGTTCGGCCACCAAACGCTGTAGACGTTCTCGGTCCCGCGGGGCCGTTTACACAACTCGTCAGCCGGAGATCCTCTGCATGCGCTTGTTGAGGTCTTCCTTCTTCTGTCGGGAGAGAAAGCGCTACAAGACTGGGGCTCTGCTCGACCCTCCTGATCTTGTCCTCAGAAGGATCGGACTCTAACTAAGCTGCTGCTTTTTCTTCCTCTCTCTCGCCCACCGGGCGAGAGCCGCCTTTCGAGCACTTGCGCTCCGTTCTTCCGGAGTGAGTTTCGCGGCTCTTGTTTTTCCTCCCTTTGAGCCGCCCATCTTTCCCAGTGCAACCGCGTGAGGGTTTTTCTGACGCATCGGTCAAAAATTCTTATGCCTAACCTATCAGCGAAAGGCAAGAAGAAAAAAGCTCTTGACAATGCGTAGGCG
>JBASRK010000276.1:0-3140 GCA_049273775.1 Candidatus Acidiferrales bacterium | reverse complement strand
CGGGAGCGACGGAGGCATCCGCCAAAGAAAAAGGCGCTTCTGCGCAGCTGCACGGGTGTGCTGAGGAGGAGCAAAAAGCAAAGCCAGAGATTCTTGACACGGCCGGCTTCGTTAGAGATGTTCTATTACTTCCGCCTGGAAGACCAGATTCCGGAAGATCACTTGCTACGGCTGATCGATTGCTATGTGGATTTCAGCTTCGTACGGGAGCGGCTGAAGAGCTCTTACAGCCCGACCGGGCGACCCTCGATTGATCCGGAAGTGCTCCTGCGCCTGTTGTTGGTGGGCTATCTCTACGGGATCACCAGCGAGCGGCGCCTCATGGACGAAGTGCGGATGCATCTTGCCTATCGCTGGTTCACGCGGCTGGATTTCAGCCGGGAGATTCCCGACCATTCTACGTTCTCCAAGAACCGGCACGGACGGTTTCGGCAGTCGGGTGTGTTTCGCCAGGTGTTTGAGGAGATCGTGCGGCGCTGCCTGGAGGTGGGTTTGGTGGAGGGACGGAATCTGGCAGTGGAGGGGACCCTTGTGGGAGCCAACGCCAGCCAGCAAAGCCGAGTACGGCGGGAACAGTTGGCCGAGGTAGCCCAGGTCTCGCGCACGGTGCAGCAGTACCTGGCCGAGTTGGAGCAGCAGAACCCGGTGGCCGACTCCGAAGAGCCCTCCCCCTCTGGTCCGGTTTCGACCACTGATCCCGACGCCGCTTGGACAGCGGCGAAGAATGGGCCCGCGTTGCTGGCTTACTACGACAACTATCTGATGGACACTCACAGCCGGGTGATCCTAGCGGTGGAGGCCACGCCGGCACGCTTCCGCCAGGAAACCGTAGCCGCACGAAGGATGTTCGAACAGGTGAGCAAGTTGGGTGTTCACCCAGAGAGTCTAGGAGCCGACAAGGCTTACGGCAGTGGAGAGTTTCTGGCGTGGCTACTGGCGCGTGGCGTTCAACCCCACATTCCCGTCATCGATCGCCGTCACCAAACACACGGGCTCTTCACCCGAGACCAGTTTCGCTATGAGCCCCGCGAGAACGCCTACTACTGCCCAGAGGGAAAACCGCTGCGCTATCGCGGTCTGCAACGCCGCAGTCGAGGTTACGCCTATTGCTCGACAGCAGCGCAGTGCCAAGGGTGTCCGCAGAAAAAGCTCTGTACCCCGGCTGCCTATCGCAAGCTCTTCGTGCACTGGGACGAACCGGCCCGGGAGGTGGTCCGTGCTCTGGCGGGCACTGCGGCTTATGTCTGCTCCCAACGAGCTCGCCGCAAGATCGAAGCATTGTTCTCCGAGCTCAAGCAACGCCTCGGTCTGCGCCGCGTGCGATTGCGGCGGCTATGGAACGTCGCCGAGCAGTTCTTCCTGGCGGCCACGGCGCAAAACCTGAAACGGCTGGTGCGATTCCTCGCACATCGTCAGTCCTCACCTGCACTGAGCACGGCCTGAGGAGCAAAAAGGAAAGGAAGAAGTCGTGAAGAGCCAATGGAAAATTAAGTAGCCCAGCTAGAACATTGGACCGCCCGGAACCCGCCTTTGCTCACCATCTTTTTCAACAGCATCGTTGCCTTTTGGCATGCCTGTCCAAAACCGGATGTTTTGATGTCTGCCGAATGGCCTCCTGGCCAAGCACTTGCAACCCACTTCAGCGTTTACGCATTGGGAAAAGTCCGCTGAAGATCCGCTGCCACCCGACTCGGATACACGGCTATCATCATTAATAGCGCCAGACTGACGACCTAAAACCGCAGTCCTTCGGTTCGGCCCTAGTTTGAAAGATTGCTCACACCGAGGCGTAAGCTTGCCGCCTGAGGAGATACTTCGTTGGACAATAGTTGTCGCAGCTTTTCTGGCGACGGCACTCGTTGTGTTTGTCCTGATCAACGCCATCTTTGGGCGAAAACAACTAAGCAGCACGGGCAGCGGGATGATAAGGACGGTCTCTGGAAGCGGGCAGGCTGAGAAGAAGCTAGAGCGGCGACGCAGCGAGCGCCTAGTGCTCCGCGTCCCAGTGCTTGTATACGGTAACGCGCCTGGCAAAGAGCCCTTTCACGAAGTAACAACAACATTGGAAGCAAGTTCTCACGGTGGGCTACTTACCGTCGCTACAAGAGTGTGGGTCGGGCAAAAGCTCCTGCTGACGAACATAACCAACCAAGAAGAACAGGAATGCCATGTTGTTCGCCTGGGGCTGAAGTACCACGAGAAAAGGGATTTGGCGATTGAGTTCACACGGCCTGCTCCTGATTTTTGGAATACGAACACCCAGCGTCCGCAAGCAGTCTCCTCATAGCAACACTCCGCGTAGGACTTGTAACTCATCGCGTCCTCCTTGTCAGCGAAAAGCCTACGGTTTCAGCGTTCGACGTCGAAGTAGATGCGCGCGGTGGCCCGATACTCGACAATCTTCTTACCGTCAAGGACCATCTCGAGCTCGGCGACCCGTGCCCACCTCATCCCGCGCACCGTCTTGGCAGCTTCGGCTACCGCATTCTCCGCGGCCTTGGCGAAGCTCTCTTTGGAGGCTCCCACAATTTCGATAACCTTCTGCGCCATCGTTTCCCCTCCGTAAGTGGGCGGTAAGTATACCGAACTGACGAAGGCATCCGAGCCACAATAAAGGGAGCGGGGCCTGCCCGCTCCCATGTGCCGACTTTAGAAAACTTCCTGCGGGGCTTACGTTCCTGCAGCGGCGGCAGCGACTTGATCCAGAATCGCCACGGCCTTGCCAACCTCTGCGACACCGAAAATCACGAGGGGCGCATTTGTGCCTGCCTCGAGTCCGCCGTAGCCGTAGTTGATGTTAATGTTCGCTTCGCCGAGACGCGAAGCGGCTCGCGCCAACTCACCCGGCCGGTGTGGGAGTTTGACTTGAACAACATCGGCCTCGGTGATGGCCAGGCCCTGGCTTTCCAGGACTGACTTGGTGATTGTGGGATTGTCTGCGACGAGGCGGACTTGGCTCTCGCCTGCACCCGCTGAGAACGACTGGAAGGCCAAGATGTTCACTCCCCGGTCAGCCAGCGCTCGGCAGGTTTTTCCAAGAGTTCCCGGTTGGTCTTGCATCCTGATGGTGAATTCTTTGGCCGTCGGCATGGTGGGGACCTCCTTTGCCTCTACTTCTGGCTTTGCTTCTACTCTTGTAC
>JBASRK010000259.1:0-1605 GCA_049273775.1 Candidatus Acidiferrales bacterium | reverse complement strand
GGGCTCCGCCGCCCCAAAAAGCACGAGGAGGCGTGATTCAATGAAGTCGACTCATGGCTTAGCAATTCTATTGTTCACCGCCCTTCCGGTAAGTGCCCAGGAATCTCAGCACTCCATGCCCGATCCTCGGCCTGCTGTCCTCCTTCCAGGCATGGGAAATCACCACCATCCCATCTCCACCACAAACCCGGAAGCGCAGAAATTCTTCGACCAGGGCCTGGTTCTAGTGTTCGGCTTCAACCGCGAAGAGGCCCTCCGTTCTTTCCGTCGTGCCGCCGAACTCGATCCGCAATCTCCCATGCCGTACTGGGGCATGGCGCTGGCACTCGGCTTCCACCTCAATATGGACCTTGATATGGATGTGCACGCAAGCGCCGCATATGAAGCTATTCATAAAGCAGTCGCTCTGAGTCCGCACGCTCCTCAATACGAGCGTGACTACGTCGCAGCACTGGCCCGCCGCTGTTCGAGCGATCCGCACGCCGACCGCTCGAAATTGGAAATCGAATACAAGAACGCGATGGCCGATTTGGCGGCGCGATATCCCGACGATATGGATGCGGCCACACTCTACGCTGAAAGCCTGATCGACTTATACCATTACCAGTGGTACGACGCTGCAGGGCAGCCGAAAGCCGGTACTGAGGACATTCTGGCTTTGCTCGAGTCAGTCTTGCAGCGCGAACCTGACCATCCGGGTGCTAACCATTTTTACGTGCACGTGCTAGACACCTCGCCTCACCCCGAGCGGGCGCTTGCCAGCGCCTACCGACTGACGCGGATTGTGTCGGGTGTTGGTCACTTGGTGCACATGTCCGGCCATATTTTCTGGAATGTGGGCGACTACGAAATGACAGCGCGCGTAAATGAGCGCGCCGCAGAGGCCGACCGCGACTACATGCGGCTCACCGGTGTCAACGACAGCGTGTATACCGAAGGCTATTACAGCCACAATCTCCATTTCATTCTCCGCGCCCATACCGAACTGGGGCACTTCCAGCAAGCCAAAGCAGCTGCTGAGATCTTGGCGGCTCACGTCACACCTGCCTACTCGCAGATGCCCGTGATGGTGGACGGTTTCTTGTCCAATCCGTTTCTTTTGCTTCTGCGTTTCCAGCGTTGGGACGATGTTTTGGCTTACCCGAAGCCCGGTGCGCGTATGCGAATGAGCACCGCCCTATGGCACTATGCTCGAGCAATTGCCTTGTATGGGCAGGGAAAACGCTCAGCCGCCGCAGACGAGCAGCAGGCCTTCAGAAAGGATGGAGAAAACGTTCCCACCACGGCGGAGTTCTTTTCCAATTCCCCGGACAAGATCATCCTAATCGCCTCGACCGTTCTTGAAGCCCGCCTCGCCACGGACGCCGGCAAAGCGATCTCCCTCTGGCAAAAAGCGGTCGCTCTCCAGGATGCGCTCGCCTACGACGAGCCTCCACCATGGTACTACCCCGTGCGCGAGTCTCTTGGGGCGGCCTTGTTACGCAACGGTCAGACCGCTGAAGCTGAGGCCGTCTTCCGCGAGGACCTGCGCCGCAATCCCCGCCACCCACGGGCGCTCTTTGGCTTGTGGCAGACGTTGAAGAACGAAGGTAAGACTCCGGATGC
>JBASRK010000249.1:0-2567 GCA_049273775.1 Candidatus Acidiferrales bacterium | reverse complement strand
TAGCGTGCACGGTGACGTTTTGCGAGCCGATGCGAGACTCGAGCAGGCCCGCGAGCGCCTGGACAATTTACGCGCGCAGATTGACGCTGACGTTCGTACGGCTTTGCTGAACCTGCAGTCGTCGGGCGATCTAGTCAACGTGGCGCGCAGTAACATTGATTTGGCGGAACAAACGCTGACCCAGTCGCGCGATCGTTTCAGCGCGGGTGTCTCCGATACCGTGGAGGTGGTGCAATCGCAAGAGGCGGTAGCGAGCGCCCATGAACAATACATATCGAGTCTCTATAGCTACAACTTTGCAAAAATTTCCCTGGCGCGCGCCCTGGGTGTCACTGAACAGCGCGTCAAAGAATATTTCAAAGGAAAATGAACATGGCAGACGAGAACCCATCCCGTTCTGTGCCCGAGGCGGGCAAAGAATCCACGATCGAACCGTCGCCGTTGACGGACACAGTGTATGCGCCGCCCGCTCACCGCAATCCGAGGAAGCGCAACACGTTCTTGATCATGGCCGCCGTCATTGTGGTGCTCGTCGGCGGCTTGTTCCTGTGGCGCTACTTCGGCAGCTACGAATCGACCGACGATGCCCAGGCGGATGTTCATCTTTATCCGGTCAGTGCGCGCATTTCCGGGCATGTCGTGCAGGTCAACGTGGACGACAACCAGTGGGTGCAGAAAGGCGCCGTCTTGGTCGAGATTGATCCGAAAGACTATGAGGTAGCCATCGCGCAGGCGCAGGCGAATCTGGCCAGTGCCGAGGCGACGGCTCAATCTCTGAATATCGCGGTACCGATCACTTCAGTCAACACTTTGAGCCAATTGAAGTCCACCGCGTCAGATATCGAAAACACCAAGGCGGGAGTGATTGCCGCCGAGAGGCAGCTCACCGCCGCTCACGCCCAACTCGAAGAGGCCGAAGCCAACGACGTCAGGGCGCAAGGCGATCTGCGCCGCTACAAGTTGCTGGTGGACAAGCGGGAAGTGGCCGAGCAGGTTTACGATCAAGCATTGGCTGCGGCCAGATCGAGCACCGCCGCCGTAGCAGCGGCCCGCGCCAATGAGTCTGCAACGCAGCAATTCGTCCAACAGGCCCGCAGCCGCCTGCTGCAAGCCGATGCAATCCACCAATCTGCGGAGACGGGGCCCCAGCAAGTGTCTTCCACCCGAGCTCGCGCACGCGCGGCTGTCGCTGATGTCGAGCAAAAGCGTGCGGCACTCGAGCAAGCCCAGCTGAACCTCCAATACACCAAGATTGTCGCCCCCGTCTCTGGTCAAGTGAACAAGACAGTAGTTGCCGGCATGAACGTTCAACCAGGGCAGCAACTCCTCACCGTGGTGCCTCTCGACGAAGTCTGGATCACCGCCAATTTCAAGGAAACGCAGCTCAAGCGCATGCGCGTTGGACAGAAGGCAGAAATTCATGTGGATTCGACCGGCCAAACTCTAAAAGGCCACGTCGACAGCATCGCCGGGGCAACAGGCCCCGTCTTCAGTTTGCTTCCGGCGCAGAATGCCACCGGCAACTACGTGAAAATCGTGCAAAGGATTCCGGTAAAGATCGTACTCGAGCCGGGCGAGAACCGGGATCGTCAGCTTCGGCCCGGCATGAATGTCGTGCCAGACGTCTACCTCAAATGAGTTCCGCAGCCGTCACAATCGATCAGGACGTTTGGCGGCCCCAATACAATCCTTGGCTGATCGCGGTTGTCGTGGCGCTGGCAGCCTTCATGGAGGTCCTAGACACCAGCATTGCCAACGTGGCCCTGCCGTACATGGCCGGCAATCTGGGGGCCAGCAACGACCAGAGCACATGGGTCCTGACCTCGTATCTGGTCTCCAATGCCATCATCCTGCCGATCAGCGGCTGGCTCGCGGGCGCCTTGGGACGGAAGCGCTTTTTCATGGCCTGCTTGGCTGTGTTTACTGTGAGCTCTTTGCTTTGCGGGGTGGCGCCGAGTCTCGGGTATCTACTTTTCTTCCGCGTGCTGCAAGGCGCGGGTGGCGGAGGGCTGCAGCCGATGGCCCAGGCCATACTCGCAGACTCCTTTCCGCCCCAGAAGCGGGGCTTGGCGTTTGCGCTCTATGGCATTACCGCAGTCACAGCCCCCACCATCGGACCAACCCTGGGCGGATGGATTACCTTCAACTATTCCTGGCGCTGGATTTTTTTAATCAATCTTCCGGTCGGGCTGGCCGCATGGTTTCTGGTGCGCCGTGTTGTCGAGGACCCGCCCTATATAAGCCGCCTCAAAGCCGCTGGGATCAAGTTGGACTACATAGGCATCGCTCTGCTGACGGTGGGTGTCGGGGCATTGCAGGTGCTGCTCGACAAGGGCCAGGAAGATGATTGGTTTGGCTCGCGTCTCATTACCACCTTAGTCGTCGTGGCGGCCATATGCCTGATCTCGCTGGTTATCTGGGAGTGGTTTCAGAAGGCTCCGGTCATTGACGTCCGCATGTTCAAGAGTTTTAACTTCGCCAGCGCGAACTTGATGATGTTCACCCTGGGAATCCTGTTGTTCAGCAGTCTGGTCCTCATGCCGCAGTTCCTTCAGACACTTTTGGGG
>JBASRK010000248.1:0-4949 GCA_049273775.1 Candidatus Acidiferrales bacterium | reverse complement strand
CCGAATGCCGAGCCCGGCTTCACTAACCGCGCGCTGGCCGGGCTGGTGACCCGGATTGCGACAGCCTATGAAGCGCCCGTCCAGCGCTGGGGCCGCAAGGCAGTGGTGACCGGCTGCCCGGTGCGGCCGGAGTTCTTTGCTTGTCCTGTGCGCCCGCACGTCCCGCCGTTCCACATCCTGATCACCGGCGGCAGCCAGGGCGCGCTCGCAATCAACCGCGCCGTGGTGGACGCGCTCGACCAGGTCGCCGTGCGCAAAAAGGAACTCTCCATCGTTCATCAGACCGGCGAACGCGACTATAATGCCGTGCGTGTGGCCTATGCGCGGCGCGAATTTCCGGCGGAGGTGCTGCCCTTCCTGCTGAACATGGCGGAGCGTTTTGCCCAGGCGGACCTGATCGTGTGCCGCTCGGGAGCGATCACGGTGGCGGAGGTCGCCGCTGCCGGGCGCGCCGCCATCTTCATCCCCTTCGCGGGCGCCACCGATCGCCACCAGTTGCGCAACGCCCAGGCGCTTGAGCGCGCCGGCGCGGCGCGGTTGGTCCCGGAGACCGAGCTGACGCCCGAGCGCCTGGCGGGGGAAATCTTTGCGCTGCTCGATCGCCCCGGCCGCCTGCTGGAGATGGAGCAGCGGGCGCGGCAGTTGGCACGGCCTCATGCGGCCCGGGACATCGTGAACCTGATCGAGCGGGTGGCGCGGCGATGATGGTGAGCTTCCACAACTTCCAGCGCATCCACCTGGTGGGCATCGGCGGGATGGGCATGAGCGGCATCGCCGAGGTGCTGCTCACGCTCGGCTACGCCGTTTCCGGCTCGGACCTGAAGGCTTCGCCGATCACCCAGCGGCTGGGCAACCTGGGCGCCAAGGTTTACGAGGGCCACCGCGCCGAGCACGTCCACGGCGCGCACGTCGTCGTGGTGTCCTCGGCCGTGCGCCGCGACAACGTAGAAATCACTGAAGCCCACCGGCTGAAGATTCCGGTCATCCCGCGAGCCGAAATGTTGGCCGAGCTGATGCGCCTAAAGTACGGCATCGCCGTGGCGGGCGCGCACGGCAAGACCACCACAACTTCGCTGATCGCTTCCGTGCTGGGCGCCGCGGGTCTCGACCCCACATTCGTGATTGGAGGGACCGTCAAGCAGGCCGGCTCGACCGCGCGACTGGGCCGCGGCGAGTACATGGTGGTCGAGGCGGACGAGAGCGACCGCACATTCCTTCTGCTCGCGCCGGTGGTCGCCGTGGTGACCACAATTGATCGCGAGCACCTCGACCAGTACCACACCCTCGAAGAGATCCAGGAGGTCTTCACCCAGTTCGCGAACCGCGTGCCTTTCTATGGCTCTGTCATCCTCTGCCTGGACGAGCCGAACGTGCAGGCCATCCTCCCTGGCGTGAAGCGACCTGTAATCACCTATGGCACCTCGAGCCAGGCCGACCTGGTCATCAGCGATATCGAGCTGCGCGGCCTGGAGAGCGAATTCCGGTTGACGTTCCGCGGCGACGACTTGGGGAACTTCCACCTGCCCGCGCCGCCGGGTATCCACAACGTCCGCAATGCCGCCGCGGCCGTTGCCGTGGCGCTCTACCTGAACATCCCGGCGGACCTGATCCGCGCGGGTCTGGAGAAATTCACCGGTGTGGGCCGGCGGTTTGACGTGAGGGGCGTCGTGAACGGCACCACGCTGATTGACGACTACGGCCACCACCCTGCCGAGATCCGCGCCACGCTCGAAGCGGCGCGGGGTTGCCGGTACGAACGCTTGCTGGTGCTCTTCCAGCCGCACCGCTATACGCGCAGCCAGCACCTTTGGGACGATTTCTGCCTTGCGTTCAACCAAGCCGACGTGCTGGTGATGACCGATATCTATGCCGCGAATGAAGCGCCGATCCCCGGCATCAGCGGCGAGGCGCTGGCCGACGCCATCCGCGCCGCCGGGCACAAAAAAGTGATCTTCCGCAGCTCGATGCAGGAGGGCATCGAATACCTGCTGCACGAGGCGCGCCCGGGCGATGCCGTCCTGACCATCGGCGCCGGCAACGTGGGCCGTGCGCTGGGCGAGCTGGCCATCCTGCTGGGAGCCAAAGTCTCCACGCACTATGCGCATTAGCGACCCCAAACTCGTGGCCGCGCTGCCCGACCTCGGCGTGGAGCTTCGCCCGGCGGCGTCGCTGGCCAAGCTGTCGTCGCTCGCCTTCGGCGGGACTACCGATCTGCTGTTCATCCGCCGGCACAAGCACCTGCCAGAGCTGATCGGCTTGCTCCAACAGGCCGGAATCGCGCATCGCTTTCTGGGCGGCGGGACCAACGTGCTGATCCCCGACGGCGAGCTGCCCTGGGTGGTGCTGCAACTGGCGCGCTCGGAGCCCGACGTGCGCATCGAGGGCAATATTGCCAGCGTGGCTGCCGCCGCGGACCTTGGCCGCACCGTCACCTTCTGCGCCAAGAACAACCTTGGCGGGATGGAGGGGCTGATCGGTGTGCCGGGAACGCTTGGCGGCGCGCTGCGCATGAACGCGGGAGCTTATGGCACGCAGATCGGCTCGTTCGTGCGAGAAGTGGAAGTTTACCGGGCGGCCGAGCGCCGCATCGAAACGCTCCGCGAGGCCCAGATCAACTTCGAATACCGCCACACTTCTTTCGCGCCCGATGATATTATGCTGGCAGTGAAACTGGAGCTGCCCTCCAAGCCGTTCGCCGATATTCTCGCAGGGATTCGAGTCTGTAACGAAAAGCGACGAGCCAGCCAGCCGCTCAATCAGAAGAGCGCGGGCTGCATTTTCAAGAATCCGCCGGGTGCTTCGGCGGGGCGGATGATTGACGAGCTCGGCTTGAAGGGTCACAGCGTTGGCGACGCCCGCGTCAGCGACCGCCACGCCAATTTCTTCATCAATGCCGGTAAGGCCGGCTCGGCCGAGATGCTCGCGCTGATCGCCGACGTCCGCGAGCGCGTCCGCCGCACCTATGGCATGGAACTCGAAGAAGAAGTCATCGTCTGGAACGGATAATGGCCAGCGAACCGGAAACCTACCAGCCCGAGGCCCTTGCCGATGAGGAGCCACGGTATCTGCGTCGGCAGAAACCCCTCGAGATCCGCCGGCGAAAATTCGGCCGACGGAGCTGGCAGTTCTATAAGCGCGTGCTCGCCGGCGGGGCGGCCGCTGCGGTCTGCGGCTGGGTGACTTACGAAACCGCGCATTTCTTCCTCTATTCGCCGCGAGTGGTACTTGCCCGGCCCGAGCAGATCGAGGTCACTGGCAACCACCATGTCACCCGCAGGGCGGTGCTCGAAAAGTTCTTCACCGACCGCGGCCACAGCGTCCTCCGTGTGCCGCTGCCCGAGCGGCGCCGGGCGATCGAAGAAATCTCCTGGGTCGAGCAGGCCAGCGTCGAGCGCATCCTGCCGAATCGCGTCCGTGTTGAGCTGGTTGAACGGACGCCGGTCGCGTTCTTGCGCCTGGGCACCGAGCTTGCGCTGGTGGACGGCTACGGTGCCATCCTGGAGCGGCCGCCGAACGCCGCATTTCATTTTCCGGTGGTCGCCGGGATCGCCGAAACGATGGCGCGCGAGGCCCGCGAGCAGCGCATGAAGCTCTACGTGCAGTTCTTGAAGGATATCGAGCAGGTTCGTCCAGGCGCGGCCGAGCGCGTCAGCGAGGTGGACCTCGCTGACGCCCGGGACCTGCGCGCCACGCTCGCCGGCCTCGCGGAGATGCGCGCCGCCGGCGCGGGCGACTTGGGCGCCGTCCTGGTACATTTCGGTGACGGCGATTTCATCAATAAATTCCGCCTGTTTGTGGAGAACTTCGCGCAGTGGCGCGCAACCGCCGGGCGCGTGGACTCGGTGGACCTGCGCTTTGCCCGGCAGGTGGTGGTGAATCCGGAGGCGAAAACCACAGCGGCGCGCACGCCCGGGCGCTCTGAAGCGCGCGTCAAGCGCCGCTAGGCTGCGCCGGCGGGCGGGAATGGCGGCGACCAGCCGGGGGGTCGGCAAACCTTGTCGGGGAGCGGCGGATTGGGGAAGAAAGACCGGTATCTGGTGGGGCTTGACATCGGCAGCACGAAGACGTGCGCGATGATCGGCGAACTGGAAGATGACACGGTGAAGTTTCTCGCGCTGGGCGCGGCTGAATCAAAGGGTCTGCGCAAGGGCCTGATCGTCAACCTGGACGCCGCGGTCAACTCGATCCGCCGGGCGGTGGAGGAAGCCGAAGGCGTCGCCGGCGTGCCCGTCGAATCGGCGCTGGTGGGCGTGGCGGGCAGCCACATCCGCGGGGTGAACAGTCGCGGCGGAATCTCGCTCGACAAGCGCCCGCGGGATATCCAGCGCGACGACGTGCGCCGCGCTGTGGACGCCGCCCGCAGCATCTCCCTCCCGGAAGACCGTGAAGTGCTGCACGTGCTCCCGCAGGAATTCCTGCTCGACGGGCAGGACAGCATCCGCGACCCGATGGGCATGGTCGGCCAGCAGCTCGGCGTCAACGTGCACATCGTCACCGCCTCAACCTCGGCCACGCAGAACCTGATCACCGCGGTGAACCGCGCCGGCGTGGTCGTCGCCGATACCGTGCTGGAGTCGCTGGCAGCGGCCGAAGCCTGCCTGACCCAGGACGAACGCGAGTTGGGCTGCTGCCTGATCGACATCGGCGGCGGCACCACCGAGATACTCGTATACGCCGGCGGCATGGTGCGCCACACCGCTGCGGTGCCGGTCGGCGGCGACCACTTCACCAACGATCTGGCCGTCGGTCTGCGCACGCCCATCCCAGAAGCGGAAAAGATCAAGCGGGAGCATGCCTGCGCCTGGCACGAACTGCTCCGAGAGGATCACGCCATCGAGATCGCCAGCGTCGGCGACCGCCCGCCGCGCACCGTCTTTGCGCGCATGCTCTGCGCGATTGTGGAGCCGCGGGCGCAAGAGCTGCTCGTGCTTGTCCGCGATGAGTTGCAG
>JBASRK010000241.1:0-2266 GCA_049273775.1 Candidatus Acidiferrales bacterium | reverse complement strand
ATCACTGTCGAGGCCGGCACGGGTCAGGAGTTGCAGACGCAGTCCGGCGATATCACGCACAGCATCAGCAAGGTGGAAATTCAAAACCTGCCCATTTTCGGCTTGAACCCGATCGCGCTGGCGCTGACCGAGCCTGGCGTCCAGGGCGTTTCCGCTCGGGACGATTTCACCAACGGCCAGGGCTTTTCGGTGAACGGCACGCGGCCGCGGGCGAATAACTTCCTGATCGACGGCCAGGACAACAACGACAACGCCATAAACGGGCAGGCGTATCAACTCACCAACCTCGAGGCCGTGGCCGAGGTGACCGTTCTGACCAACTCCTACAGCGCCGAATTCGGGCGCGGTGGAGGCTCGGTGACCAACCTCACCTCCAAAGGCGGCACGAACGACTGGCACGGCGCCGCGTACGACATCCATCGGAACTCGGCCGTGGCCGCCATTCCGGCAGAATTGAAGCTGAACGGTACGACCAGTAACCCGGTGGACATCGAGAACACGTTTGGCTTTGCGATTGGCGGGCCGATCAAGAAGAATAAGCTGTTCATCTTCGGCGCCACGCAGTGGGACCGCGAGCGCCAGACGGCCGACGGGTCCACTCTGAGACTTCCCACGGCCGCAGGCGTCGCCACCCTGCAATCGCTCGGGCCGAACGCCAACGTGACCTTCCTGCTTGCTTCACTGGGCGGCCTGAGGGGGGTAAACGGCCCGCTCCGCACGATCGCCCTAGGCAGTGGCCGTCCGGCCGTCGAGACTGGTTTAGTGAACCGCTCCGGCGTCAGCGAGCCTGCCAACGACCGCCAGGAGAACGTCCGGCTCGACTGGAACGCGAGCCAATCGGATGTGGTCACCGGCCGGTACATTCGCGACGACTTCAACTTGACGCCGGACTTTTTCAACTTCCCGGGATCCCTGCCGCCGTATGACTCGCAGCAGGGCGGCCCCTCGTACACTTACGGGGCGTCCTGGGTGCACACGTTTTCGGCGCGCGCGGTGAATGAGTTCCGCTTCTCCTACACTTCGATCAATTTCACTTTCGGTCCCACGTCCGCGACCGCCGCCAACCCGCTCTTCCCGAGCGTGCTGGTCACCATTTCCGGTTCGGGATTGCCGAACCTCGGCTTCCCCACCGCCCTGCCGCAGTTCCGCGCGCACAAGAACTGGCAGTACCAGGATGCCCTCACCTATACCGTGGGCAGCCACACGCTCAAGGGCGGCGTGGACATCAGCCATCTGCAGGTGAGCGATGGGATCCCCATCAATTCCCGTGGCACACTCGGGATCAACGCCGGCGGTGGATTCACTTCCCTGGCCAATTTTGTGGACAACTTCACCGGCGCATCGGGGACGGCTGCCAAAGTTTTTGGCAACCCGAATGTGCAACCCTTCGTCACCACCTACGCGCCTTATGTCCAGGATACGTGGCGCATCCGGCCCAACTTCACCCTGGACCTTGGAATGCGCTATGAGTATTGGGGCACGTCCGAGAACATCCTGCCGTTCCCCTCGATCAATACCGCTGTGGGCGTAGGGCTGCCCGGGGCGGTGTTCCCGGCCGTGTACGCCTTGAAGCAACAGGGTGACCAGAACAATTTCGCCCCGCGGGTCGGGTTCGCCTACACGCCGCGGTTCTGGTCGGGCCTGTTTGGCCACGAGAAGACCGTCATCCGTGCCGGCTACGGCATCTTCTATGACGGCCTTTTCACCAACATTCTGGACAATACGGCAGCAACGTCTCCCAACGCCGTTGGCGGCACGATTGTCGGCGGTTCGGGCCGTGGCACAGCCGGCGCCTCCGGCTTGGTCCCCTCGATCACGCCAACCCTCAACCGATTTGCCGGGAGCAACACCATCGACACAAATCTCCGTAACCCGCTCACGCATCAATGGAACTTCGACATCCAGCGCGAAATTCCCGGCGGGTTCGTGGTTACGGGGGCGTACGTCGGGACTCGGGGCGAGCGGCTGTACGCGAACCGGGAGTTCAACCCTCGGATCAACTTTGGTCCCCGCGTCAATCCGACGCTGGGCCCCATCACGGTCCGCATGAATGCCGCCGACTCCATCTATCATTCCGCCCAGCTCAAGGTGGACCGCAAGTTCACTAAGGGCTTGCTGCTGCGCGGCGCTTACACCTTCTCCAAGCTGATTGATGACGCCGGAGAGGTGTTCACCACCAGCGGCTTGAGCTCCTTTGCGCAGGACCCGTTCAATCAGCGAGGTGACCGCGGGCTTTCCCCGTTCAATCGCAAGCACCGCTTTGTCC
>JBASRK010000239.1:0-2510 GCA_049273775.1 Candidatus Acidiferrales bacterium | reverse complement strand
GTCTACGACCCTGTAAACGGGATTTTCAATCGCATGTTTGCCACCGCGACCGCATTGATCCACACGGTGAACGACGGTAGCGGAAATCCGCCTTTGATGGTGCCGAATGGGCAACCGTTCGTGGTTCAAAACATCTTCACCGATTTCAAACGTCACGATCTCGGGCCGAATTTTCACGAACGCAACTGGGACAGCACATTCCAAACCCAGTTCCTTACTAGGGCTCTTTGGGGCGTGGGAAGTGTCGGATCGTTAGGTCATGACGGGCGTAGCCTCAATTTGCTTGAGGTGATCCTGCGCCACGGTGGCGAGGCGGAGGCGTCCCGGGATGCATTTGCCAACCTCCTCAGCCAAGATCAGCAGAACGGAGACCAAGGAGGTGCTCTTGACCTGCTGCACTTCCTGAGCACGCTGGTACTGTTCCCACCCGATGACACCGCTTCCAATTTGGATCCGGGGAACCGAAGCGCGCCTAACTTCCCGCAAAGCGGACATGGTAGTATCAAACTGACAGTTCTCTTCAATAATCCAAAAGACCCCGAATGAGGCGCATGAGTTGTAACGCGCGTGCGCTGATTGCGCTCTGTTTTCCGGCCTCTTCTCCCGAAGGGGAGAAGAGGCCGTCTTAGCCCGGGAACTTCGCATTCCGCGAACGTGGCGGCGCCCAACATAGATGTCGCGAATTCCCAGCAGGCTGGATTTCGCTCGCTTCGACGGTCCGCCCGCGTTTTCTTGTTGCCTCGGCCGATGTGATAGAATCTGTCGCTGGGCGCGGCTTCTTGCCGTGGGGAGCTGCATTGAACAAGCGGGCTAAGTTTGCCGTGGGGATCGCCATCATCCTGGCGACGCTTACCTGGCTGGGGTGGGTGGGCGCGAGAGAGAGCAAGACCTATTACCACACCATCGTGGAACTCTCCGCCATGAAGCCTTCCGACGTTCACCACCGCATCCGCGTCGGCGGGACGGTTCGCCCCGGCTCGATTGCGCGGTTCACCGGCAGGGTGGATTTCGTCATCGAGGGAGAGGGCAAAGCGCTGCGAGTGAGCTACGTCGGCAGCGATCCCTTGCCCGACACTTTCGTGGACGGCTCCCAGGCCCTGGTCGAGGGAAGACTGACGAACAACGGCACCTTCGCTGCCGATAAAGTCCAAGCCAAGTGCGCCTCGAAGTACGAAGCCGCGCCCGGACAGCCCAAGACCGGGGCCGGCGATTCGGGGTCCGCCCCGGAGAAGAAGAGCTAGACCGTCTGGACTGAAACGCGGAGCTTCTTTGGACCTCTTCGGATCCTTCGCCCTGCTTCTGGCATTTGTCTCGGCGGCCTATGCGGTGGCCGCGGGCATTGCCGCTGTCATCACCCGCCGCCCGCTGCTCATCAAAAGCGCTCGAAACGCGGGCATGGCTGTCTGCCTTCTGGTCACACTGGGCATGGCGAGCCTGGTCTATCTGTTCCTCACCGATAATTTCTCCATGGCCTACGTTGTCGGCCACAGCAACCGCGACCTCCCCACGTTTTACAAGTTTGCCGCGCTGTGGTCGGGGCAGGAAGGCTCGCTGCTGTTCTGGAGCTGGCTGCTCTCGCTGTACGTTATCTCGGTTTTGCTCGCCTATCGCGGCAAGCATCCTGAGCTGATGCCATACGTGGGCGTGGTCCTGGCGGGCGTGCAACTTTTCTTCCTGACGCTGAACAACTTCGTCGCCAGCCCGTTCAAGGTCCTGGGCACAATGGGGCCGGACGGCGCGATGCGCCTCGTGGCGCACGCCGACGGCAATGGTCTCAATCCGCTTCTGCAATACCCCGAGATGGTGATCCACCCGCCCATGCTTTACTCGGGCTATACCGGCTTCACCATCCCGTTTGCCTTTGCGCTGGCAGCCCTGCTGGGCCGCTATCCGGGCGAGAAATGGATCCACTTGACGCGGCGCTGGACGATGATCGCCTGGTGCTTCCAGAGCGCCGGCATCCTGCTGGGCGCGCACTGGGCCTACGCCGTGCTGGGTTGGGGCGGCTACTGGGCCTGGGACCCGGTGGAAAACGCATCGCTGATGCCCTGGTTAACCGGCACTGCCTTCCTGCACTCGGTGATGATGCAGGAGAAACGCGGGATGCTGAAGGTGTGGAACGTCTGGCTGGTGTTCACCACGTTTCTGCTGTGCATTCTGGGCACGTTCCTGACTCGCAGCGGGGTGGTCAGCTCGGTGCACGCCTTTGCGCAATCTTCCATCGGGCCGTGGTTTGTCGGTTTCCTCGCCCTCATCCTCGCTGTCTGCATCCTGGCGTTTATGAGAAACCGCGACTACCTGCGCAGCGATAACCAGCTCGATGCCATGGTGTCGCGGGAGTCGAGCTTCCTGTTCAACAACCTGATCCTGCTGGTCGCCTGCGTTGCGGTCCTGTCGGGGACACTCTTCCCGGTGCTTTCCGAGGCGGTGCAGGGAAGCAAGATCAGTGTCGGCCCGCCCTTCTTCAACAGGGTCAACATCCCCATCGGATTGTTCCTGCTGTTTCTGAC
>JBASRK010000224.1:0-25188 GCA_049273775.1 Candidatus Acidiferrales bacterium | reverse complement strand
GCCCAAGGCGGAGCCCGGTAAACCCATCTACGAGCGCAAGCCCGCGGCCCGCGCACGGCCCACGATGGAGAAACGCTTTGAGGAGGGCGAGCGCAAGCTGCATCCGGTGCGCACCCGGCCCGGCGTGGGCGAACGCCGAGCGGCCCGCATCGAGCCGGCGCCGCCTCCGGTGCCCCGCGAACCGCGGGAGGTCACGATCACCGAGGGCATCACCGTCCGCGAGCTGGCCGAAAAGCTCGACGTGCGCGCCAAAGACGTGCTGAGGACGCTGCTTGACCGCGGCGTATTTGCCAGCATCAACCAGGCACTCGACACGCAGACAGCCACTACCCTGGCCGAAGCCTTCAACGGCATCGTCCACGTCATCTCATTCGAACAAGAAATGGTCCAGGAGGTAGCCAAGGAAGAAAAGGCGGAGAACCTGCAGCCGCGGCCGCCGGTGGTGACGGTGATGGGCCATGTGGACCACGGTAAGACCAGCTTGCTCGACGCGATTCGTGAGACTGATGTGGCCGCTGGCGAGGCCGGCGGCATCACCCAGCACATCGGCGCTTATCAGGTACCGGTGGACGGCCGGCGCGTGGTCTTCGTGGACACGCCGGGCCACGAGGCCTTCACGCGGATGCGCGCCCGCGGCGCCAAGGTGACTGACATCGTCGTGCTGGTGGTGGCTGCCGACGACGGCGTAATGCCGCAGACTCAGGAGGCCATCGATCACGCCAAGGCCGCCGGCGTGCCGATCATCGTGGCCATCAATAAGATCGACAAGCCCGAGGCGCAGGCTGAGCGGGTCAAGCGGCAGCTCTCCGACCGCGGGCTGATGCCCGAGGAGTGGGGCGGCGACACAGTGGTGGTGGAAGTCTCCGCGAAGCAGAAGAAAAACCTCGATAAGCTGCTCGAAATGATCCTCTTGGTCGCGGACCTGCGCGAGCTGAAGTCCAACCCCGGATCGCCCGCGACTGGAACCGTCCTCGAATCGCGAGTGGATAAGGGCCGCGGGCCGGTGGCGACCGTGCTGGTGCAGACCGGCACGCTGCACACCGGCGACGTTTTCATCTGCGGCGCCGTGTACGGAAAAGTGCGCGCCATGTTCGACGACCACGGCCGCCCGGTGAAGGAAGCCGGTCCTTCCTCGCCGGTCGAGGTGCTGGGTTTGCAGGGCGTCCCGGGAGCGGGCGACCATTTCCAGGTGGCCGACGAAGCCAAGGCGCGGCACATTGTCGAATACCGGCAGACGAAGCTGCGCGAGGCTTCGCTCGCCCGCAGCACAGGCGCGCGCATCACGCTCGACCAACTGCACGAGCAGCTCAAGGCCGGCGACGTCAAGGAGTTGCCCATCGTCATCAAGGCCGACGTGCAAGGCTCGGTGGAAGTGCTGAGCGAGATGCTGCCCAAGCTTTCGACCGACCAGGTGAAGCTGAAGATCATTCACGCGAGCGTCGGCGCCGTGTCGGAGACTGACGTGCTCCTGGCATCGGCCTCAAACGCCGTCATCATCGCCTTCAGCGTGCGGCCGGACCGCAAGGCTGCGGACCTGGCCCAGCAGGAAAACGTGGACATACGCCCGCACACGGTCATCTACGAGGTGTCCGACGAAATCAAGAAGGCCATGGCCGGGCTACTCGCGCCGGTGTTCAAGGAAACTTATCAGGGCCGCGCCGAGGTCCGCGATACCTTCCGCATCAAGGGCGTCGGGATGATCGCCGGCTGCTACGTCCAGGACGGCACGCTCAAGCGCGACGCCGAGGTGCGCGTAGTGCGCGATGGCGTGGTCATCTACACCGGACGCGTTCAGTCGCTGCGCCGCTTCAAAGAGGACGTGAATGAGGTGCGCGCCGGGTTTGAGTGCGGCGTGGGCATCTCCAACTTCAGCGATGTGAAGGTCAGCGACATCCTGGAATGCTTCACCATGCAGAAAGTGGTCGTGGCGGAAGCCACCGCCTAGGCTTGTCCTGAGACTGCCAGAGGCTTCCGCGAAGGCCACAGGTGCCTGACAGGCAAGAAAGAATTCCGGCCGGGGGCGCACATGCCGATCGGTCTCCTCACCCTGGAAATCCACCTTCCCGATGCCCGCTCGCTCAAAGACAAACGGCAGGTGCTCCGCAGCCTGAAAGACCGGCTGCGCGGGCAGTTCAACGTGGCCGTCGCCGAGCTCGACCATCAAGAGTTGTGGCAGCGGGCGCTGGTAGGCGTGGTGAGCCTTTCGGGCGACGCCGGGCATCTCGAGCAATCGCTGCAGGCCGTCTTCGCCGAATCGGAGCGGCTATTGGGACGCGACCTGATCGGCCATGAGATCGAATTGCTTTGAGCCGAAGCCGTGCCCCCCGTTCGCAGGACATAGAAGGAAGAGCGCACGAGATGACCATTGCGGGCCATCGCCACGAGCGGGTCGCCGAAGAGATCCGGCACGAGGTCAGCACCATGCTGGCGGGCGAGCTGAAGGACCCGCGCCTTGCGGGGCTGGCCACCGTGACCGAAGTCCGGGTCACACCCGACCTCAAACACGCCCGCATCTACGTCAGCGTGATGGGTACCGAGGCCGAGCAGGCCTCCACGTTGGCTGGCCTCACGGCTGCCGCCGGCTACGTTCGGCACGAGCTGACCGAGCGGCTGCGACTGCGCCGCGGTCCGGAGATCCATTTCGTGCTCGACCGCTCGGAACAGTACGGCCAGCACATCGAAGAGCTCCTGCGGCAGGCCAAGCAATCTGACAAAGCCTGACGCTGAAAACTGACAACGGAAGCCTTTCCTTCTAAGATGGCGCGCAAGCCACAACCGGCGCCGTTTGACGGCGCACTGGTGATTGATAAGCCGGCGGGAAAAACCTCGCACGACGTGGTCGAAGCCGTGCGACGCCTGCTCGGCTTCCGCCACATCGGGCATCTGGGTACGCTCGACCCGCTTGCGACCGGGGTGCTCGTGCTGCTGCTGGGCCGGGCGACGCGCCTGGCGCAGTTTTATGCCGGGCGGCGCAAACGCTACACCACGACCGTGCGCTTCGGCTTTGCCACCGATACCTACGACGCCGACGGCACGCCGCTCGGGCCGGACACCGCGCCCGAGCTTCGCCGCGAAGAGGTCGAGCGGCTGGCGGCGCATTTCGTGGGGCGCTTCGCGCAGATGCCGCCGGCATTTTCGGCCAAAAAAGTGCACGGCCGGCCGGCGTACGAGCTGGCCCGGAAGAAAAAACCGGTGGAGCTGAAGCCGGTTGAGGTGGAGGTATACGAGTTCCGCCTGACCGGCGTGGAGGGTTCGCTCGCACAGTTTGTGGTCGAGTGCGCCCCGGGCACCTATATCCGGTCGCTTGCGCACGAGATGGGAGCGCAGCTCGGCAGCGGCGCGCATCTTGCTGAAATCGTGCGCACGGCCGTCGGCGAGTTCACGCTCGACCAGGCGGTGAAACTGGAAGAGCTCGAGCAGGCGGCCCGCAACGGGCGGCTCGCCGAATGGATTCTCCCGCTCGAGCGGCTGCTGCCCAATCTGCCGCGGGTGACGGTGCTGCCCGTGGTGGAGCGGCGCGTGCGCCACGGCTCGCGGTTTAATGTCCAGGTGACCCACATCCAGCCGGGCCGCGTCTCGACGGCGCAGGGCGCCCCGGCGGAGCTCGATGCCGGCGACTGGCGGCCCGCCCGGCTGCGCGTCTTCAGCCAGCAGGAGAAGCTGATCGCCATCGCCGAAGCCGTCGTGCCGCGCACCTATCAGCCCGTGGTCGTCCTCGATGCCGAACCCTGATCGTGCCCCGGCCGAGACCATTCTTACGCGTTCTCCAAAGGCTTCGCTCGGGACAAGTGATGCCGGGCCCTGCAACCGAAAACTGTGAACTCTCGACTCTCGACTGTGGATTGGTCCTTTACTGCTGGACGGTTGGCCGCTCTGCGCCGGGCGTGCCGCTGCCTCGCCCGGCGTAGATCGAGCGGTCCGTGCGCGGTGCCAGGCGAAGCTGCCGCGGCGTGACGAGAATCAACAGCATCGTATCCCGCCGCTCGGTATCGCGTCGCCCGGCCAGGTGACCCGCAGTGCGGGCGAATCCCGGCAGGCCCGTAATCGTCCGCGTCTCTTCCGGTTGGACAATTCCGGAAAGCAGGGTGGTCTCGTTTTCGCGGACGCGCACAGTCTGGTCCACGGTGCGGTTGCTGATCACCGGGATGCCATTGATCGTTCCCCCGGAGAGGCTGCGGATCTCGAATTCCAGGTGGAGCGTGACTTCACTGTCGGCATGGACTCGCGGCGTGGCGCGGACTTTCAGGCCCAGGTCTTCGTACTCGGCGCCCGGGTAAGCGATCTGCGGGATGGTGGTTGAAGCGACTGAAGCGGCTGGGTTGAGGATCGTCGAAACAATATTCGCGCCCTGATCGGTGACGGCCAGATCGGGTCGGCCATCGTTATTCAAGTCGAGTGTGACGATCGCGCTCGGCCCGGTGCCGACGGCCAACTCGAGTCGCGCGCCGAAGGTGCCGTCGCCGTTGCCGATGAGCACGGAGACCGTGTTGGAGCCCTGGTTGCCGACGGCCAGGTCGAGCCGGTTGTCACCGTTGAAGTCCGCGATGGCGACCCCGACTGGGCCCGTGCCGGTCTGGAAATCGGTCTTGGCGCCGAACGTGCCGTCGCCGTTGCCGAGCAGGATGGTGACGGTGTTCGACCCCTGGTTGGTGACGGCCAGGTCCAACTTGCTGTCCTGATTGAGGTCGGCCACGGCCACGGCGCTCGGGGCCAGTCCAGTGCCAAAATCCTTGTGCGTCTGGAATGTGCCGTCGCCGTTGCCAAGCAGAATGGAGACATTATTGGAGCCCTGGTTGGCGACCCCCAGGTCCAGCTTCCCATCCGCGTTGAAATCCGCTGCGACAACCGCGACCGGCTTCGTGCCCGTGGGAAAGGTCTTCGGCACGCCAAACGTGCCATCGCCATTGCCCAGTAGAATGGCGACGTTGTTGTCGGTGGAGTTGGCGACGGCCAGGTCGATCTTCCCATCGTGGTCGAAATCACCCGTGATCATCGATTGTGGGCCGCCGCCCGTGGCAAAGGTTTTCTGGGGCTGAAACGTGCCGTCACCGTTGCCCAGCAGGATTGAGACCGTCGCGTCGGCCTCGTTGGTGACGGCCAGGTCGAGCTTCTGATCCCCGTTGAAGTCGCCGACAGCGATCGAGCTGGGCTGCTTTCCCACGACAAAAGTCGCCTGGGGCTGAAACGTGCCGTCGCTGTTGCTCAGCAGGATCGAGACCGTGCCCGAGTCGCGATTGGTGATGGCAAGGTCCACGCGGCCGATGCCCCGGAAGTCGCCGTCGGCGGCCGCCACCGGGCCGTTGCCGGTGGCAAAGTCGTTCCGGGGAAAGGCGATCTGATTGGCTGCGATCAGTTGAGGCGAAACCAGGCTGGATCCAAGCAGCGCCAGGGCAACGGGGAAGCGGTCTCCGATGAAAAAGGTGGCCGGCTGCCCGTCCTCGGCACGCAGCAGCACGCGCCGGCCGCTGCGAACCAGATTCAGCGTCTCGGCAAAATCGGCCGCGGCGCCGGGCAGATTGGCCAGGAAGGTGGTCCGACCGCCGCCGATTACGATCAGCGGCGGCACCGCCGCGCCAAACACGCGCTGCGCAATCGCAATCAGCGACGCGATTGTTTGCGCCTGCTGCAGGGCCTGAACGTCGGAGGGGCTTATGGTGATCAGCCGGCCAGTCGAAGGCGGGGTGATTCCGAGCCGCCGAGCGGCATCGCGGCGTACTTCCAGAATTTCGATCTCCAGCAGGATCTCAGCGGGGGCCTGTTCGAGCTCCCGGATAAGAGCCGCGGCCAGGGCGACGGTCGCGGGCGAGTCCCGCAAGGTGAGGGTATGGCTGCGCGTGTCGAGCTCGGTGTGGGTTGCGCCGGCAATCTCGCGCACCAGGCGCAGCGTCTCGGTCATCTTATCCGGCGTCGCCGACGCCGGCAGCACCATCGTGCGCACCACCACCGGAGCGTAATCGCGCCGCTTCTGCGGCGTGTCTGCGGCGACAAAAAACGTGTGCGGGTCAACCGCCCGCCAGAACGTGGCGGTCTGCTGGCCGAGCACGTTCATTGCGGTGTCGAAATCCACGTCCGCCACCCGGAAACGCACCGCGCGGGCCGGCAACTCGTTATCGAACATCACGATCAACCCGAACTGGCGCGCCACTTCGAGGTAGGCGCCGCGGATATCGCCGCGATAGTTGAAGTTGCGTGTGCCACGTTGTGCCTGGACCTGGGCGGGGCTTGCCAGAGAGGGAGGCTCCTGCTCCTGCGGCGGCGCCCACGGACGCTCAAACTGCGCGAGTCGCTCACGCGCCACCGAATAGCTCGGGTCGAGCTGAAGCGCAGCGCGCAGCGCCTCGCGGGCCTGGTCCAGCCGCCCCGCCAGAGCCTCGCGTTCGGCACGGTCGGTGTGCTCGCGCACCATCTGGAAACGCGCCCCCTCGCGCCTCAGCAGCGACTCCCTGTCGCCGGGCGCGTAGCGGGCGGCTTCGACATACGCCTCGAAAGCAGCGGGCCAATCCTGGGCCTTCTCGGCGCGCAATCCTCTCTCGAAAGCTTTCCTGGCTTTCCGCGCATCGGGTTTGGGCGAACTCTGGGCAGCGGAAGACTCCGGCAGAGCGGGGGATTGCGGCCGCGCGTGGCCCGCGGCGAGCAGGCCGGCCATGATGGCCGAGCTCCAGGCGAAGAAAAAGCGACGCTGACGCGCATGCCGCATCATGAGAGGATGTCCGGCGAGTATTGTACCGGCAGGCGGGGCGGCGGCGAGCTAATTTCCTTGACGTGGTGCCCTACCTGCAGGTAGACTCAAATCTCCAGTTGCGACTGAGTTTCAACTGGCGAAGGCCGTCTTGCTCTCCGCTCTGCTGATTGCCCTCCGTGAAGGTGTCGAGGCCGCCCTGGTCGTCGGCATCGTCTTGGTCTATCTGAACCGCACAGGGCGCGCAGGCCTTGTGCGCTACGTCTGGGCCGGTGTGGCCACAGCCGCGGCCCTGAGCCTGGCGGTTTCCGTGGCGCTCGAGCGCTGGAAGCTGAATCAGGAAGGCTTCGAGGGTCTGCTGTTACTGCTGGCCGCCTTCTTCGTGGTCACCATGATCGTCTGGATGAACCGCGTGGCGCGCCAGCTCAAGAAGCAAATTGAGCAGCGCGTCGAGACTTACGCGCAGCAGGCCACCCTGGCCGCCGGGGTGGGACTGGCCACATTCGTCTTCCTGATGGTGCTGCGCGAGGGTGTGGAGCTCGCGCTGATCCTGCGTGCCGTGCAGTTGTCGAGCGAGGGTATCGGCACCTGGATCGGCACGACGCTGGGGTTGGGCGTGGCCATCGCCGTGGGCCTGTTCTTCTTCCAGGGCACCCTGCGGATTCCGCTCGGCCGGTTTTTCTCCGCCACCAGCACTATCCTGATGATTGTGGCCTTCCAACTTGCGCTGACCGGAGTGCATGAGCTCAGCGAGTCCATGTGGATCCCCTCGGGGGGGCGCGAGATGGCGATTATCGGCCCGATTGTGCGCAACGACGTCTTCTTCTTTGTCGTGATCCTGGGTGCAGCGGCGCTGCTGGTTCTGCGCGAGTGGTTGGCGCTGGCGCACCAGAATGCGCCCGATGCCGGGGCGAACGACGCCGAACGTCGCCGGTGGGAGTGGGTGCAGCGCAAGCAGCGCCGGTGGATGTTCGCTGCGGCGTTCACCTGCCTGGCCGTGGTGTTAGCGCTGACCGCCGACTTCATCTATGCCCGGGCTGCGGCGGCGCCGCCGCAGGCCCGGCTGCTGGCTCCCGAGGGAGACCGGGTGCGCATTCCGCTGGCCGAAGTGAGCGACGCAAACCTGCACTTCTTCACTGTGGAAGTGAATGGCACGTCCGTGCGCTTCATGGTGATCCGCAAGGCCGGCGGCTGGGGGACTGCGCTCGATGCCTGTCTGATTTGCGGCACGGCCGGCTACCGGCAGGATAGCTCGAACGTGATCTGCCGGAATTGCGCCTCGGCGATCTACATCCCCACGATTGGCGAGGCCGGCGGCTGCAACCCGGTCGGCGTGAGTTCGCGGGTCGAAGGCGATCAGCTCGTCGTTGATCTGCCGGCGCTGGCCCAGGCTGCCACTCGAGTCCCGCGGTAGTCCCGCAAGAAAAATGTTCCTCCGCCTCGTTGGTGAATCGTTTTCGCGCAAGCCGCGACGCAAGGTGCTGACAGCCGCGGCGCTGGCGCTGGGCATGGCCGTGGCCACTGCCACGCTGAGCGTCGCGCTGGATGTGGGCGACCGGCTGGCGCGAGAATTCCGCAGCCTGGGTGCCAACCTCTTGGTGACTCCGCAGGCCGATACGCTGCCGCTCGAAATCGGCGGCGTGGACTATCGCCCGGTGGATGCGGGCGCCTACCTTCCCGAGAGCGAGCTCGGCAGGCTGAGGACGATATTCTGGCGCAACAACATCGTCGGCTTCACGCCGTTCCTGGAAGTGCCGGTGCAGGCGCAGGCCGCCGGCCGATCAGCTTCTGCGCCGGCCATACTGCTGGGCACCTGGTACCGGCACGCCGTGCCGGTGCCGGATGGCACGACGTTCACCACCGGCGCCGCGACCACGCATCCGTGGTGGCGGGTGGACGGCCGCTGGTTCGCCGATGGCGCGGCGGAGTGCGTCGTGGGCGTGGCGCTTGCTCGCCGTATGGGGATCAAACCCGGCGACAGCCTCGAGGTGCGCGCCGGAGAACGCACCGCAATCTTGAGAATCACTGGCATCGTCTCCACCGGCGGGCCGGAGGAAGAAGCCGTGCTCACGCCGCTCGCGGTGGCGCAGGAGCTGGCGGGCCGCCCGGGGAGGTTCCGGCGGCTGCTGGTGAGTGCGCTGACCAGACCCGAGGACGATTTTGCGCGGCGCGACCCGTCCACGATGAGCGCGAGCGAGTACGACCGATGGTACTGCACCGCGTACATCTCCTCGATTGCGCACCAGGTGCAGCAGGTGCTGCCCGGCGTCGAGGCGCGGCCCATCCGCCGCGTCGCAGAGAGCGAGGGCCGCATCCTGACGCGGGTCAGCGGGCTGATGTGGTTAGTGACGCTGGCGGCGCTGGTGGCGGCGGCGCTGGCGGTGGGTGCCACCTCAGCGACGACGGTGCTGGAGCGCCGCGCCGAAGTCGGCCTGATGAAAGCGCTGGGCGCGGGCAACACGCTGGTGGGCGCCTTTTTTGCGACCGAGCAGGTGCTGCTGGCGCTCGTTGGCGGTGCAATAGGCTACGCCTTGGGGCTCGGGCTGGCGCGGATTCTCGGGGAAAGCGTCTTCGGCATTCCACCTACGCAGCGGCTGATCCTTCTGCCGGTGATCCTGGCGCTCGCGGCAGTGGTGACGCTGGTGGGCAACCTGGTGCCGCTGCGGCGGGCGGCGCGCCTGGACCCTGCGCCCATTCTTCGAGGGGAATGATGTTCTGGCGAATCCTCTGGAAGCTGTTTCGCGCCAGCCGCGGCCGTCTGACCGTGGCGCTACTGGCGCTGACGAGCGGGGCAACAGTTTGCACGGCGCTGATCAACCTGCAATTCGACGCCGAGCGCAAGTTGACTCGCGAGTTTCGCGCGCTCGGAGCGAACGTCGTGGTATCGCCGGCGCGCGTCCCGGGCGCTGTGGGGAATGAGCCGCCGCTGATGGACGCGAGCGTGATGGAGCGAATCGCCGCGATGGCCGCGGAAAACGCGCAGGTGGTGGCCGCTGCACCGTATCTCTATGTCATCGCGCGCTCGCCGTTGGCGGGCGGTGAACAGAGCCTGATTGTGGCCGGCACCTGGCTCGACCAGGCGCGAAAAATGGCGCCCTGGTGGAAGCTCGAGGGCCAGTGGGTGACGACCCGCAACGACCTGGTGCAGTGCCTGGTGGGAAGCGGCGCCGCCCGCCAGTTGGGTGTTGCGCCGGGCAGCCCTCTCGAGCTGCGCTCGGGCGACCGCGCTGTCCCGCTAACCGTGGCCGGTGTGGTCACGGCCGGCGGCACTGAAGACAATCAGGTCTTCGTCAATCTGCCCGTGGCGCAGCAACTCGCGGGCACGGCCGACCGCATCGAATTGGTGCAGCTGAGCGTGAGCGGTTCGCCGGACCAGCTGGAGGGCTTTGCCAGCCGGCTGGCGGCGGCGCTGGCGGGCAACGAGGTGCGGCCAGTTCGCCAACTCGCCGAAGCTGAAGGGCAGTTACTTGGGCGCATCCGCGGGCTGATTCTATCTACTGTGTTGGCGATCCTGGCGCTGACCGCGCTGTGCGTGCTGGCCACCATGGCGGCGCTGGCGATGGAGCGCCGGCGCGACGTCGGCTTGATGAAAGCGTTGGGCGGCTCGATGTCGCGTGTGACGCGGCTGTTCCTTGCCGAAGCCGGATCGCTCGGCGTACTGGGCGGAATCATCGGCTACGGGGCCGGCATCCTGCTATCGCAGTGGATCGGCCGGCGGGTCTTCGGCGTGGCTATCTCGCCCCGGGCGGAGGTGCTGCCGCTAACCGTGGTGCTGATGGTAGGGGTGGCGCTGGCCGGGGCATTGCCGTTGCGCCTGCTGGGCCGGGTGCGGCCCGCGGAAATCCTGCGAGGCGAGTGATGGCGACTCTGGTCCAGGCCGAGCACCTTACCAAGCAGTTTGGAGGGGTGCGCGCGCTCAGCGACGTCAGCTTCAACGTCGAGGCAGGCGAATGGATCGCCATTATGGGCCCGTCCGGCTCGGGCAAGACCACGCTGATCAACATCGTCGGCGGGCTCGACCGGCCCTCCTCGGGGCGCGTGCGGGTGGACGGCACCGACGTCGGGGAGCTCGGCGAGGGCGAATTGACGCGCTACCGCGCCGAGAAAATCGGCTTCGTCTTCCAGCAGTTCCACCTGGTGCCGTATCTCACGGCGCTCGAAAACGTGATGCTGGCGCAGTATTTCCACAGCATCGCCGAGGAACCGGAAGCACGGGAGGCGCTGCGCCGCGTCGGCCTGGCCGACCGCATGACCCACCTGCCCGCGCAGCTCTCGGGCGGCGAGCAACAGCGCGTGGCCATCGCCCGGGCGCTGATCAATCATCCGCGGCTGATCCTGGCCGACGAGCCCTGCGGAAACCTCGACGAAGCGAATGCGCAGATCGTGCTGAACCTGCTGCGCGAGCTGCACGCCGCGGGGCACACGCTGCTGGTGGTTACGCACGACCCCTCGATCGGCCGGCTGGCCGACCGGCGAATCGAACTGGCGCACGGCCGGCTGGCGCAGATCACCGTGTTCTCCGCGGAGGACGAGGAGCGCTTCGACCACCTGCTCGAGCAGATCTGGATCTGCGGGGAGGAAGGCACTGCGGCGCGCGTCGAGCGCATCCGCACGCTCGGCTCGGTGGATCCGGTGCGCACGCTTGGCCGAATGGTGGACCTCCGCCTGGTCGAGGTGCGCGAGGCTGAAGTGCGGCTCACCGAACGCGGCAACAGTCGGGCGCGAGACGTCATCCGAAGGCACCGCCTGGCCGAGCGGCTGTTCACTGACACGTTTGAGATTGCTGACCCCGAGGCGCACTCGCAGGCTTGCAAGTTCGAGCACATTATTAGCCCGGAACTCGACCAGAAGATTTGCAGCTTTCTCGGCCACCCCAAGACCTGCCCGCACGGCAACCCCATTCCGCCCGGCGTCTGCTGCTCGGCGCGCTAGTTCCGCGGTGCGATCCGCTGCAGGATTTGGCGCGATTGGGGTCACGCCAAATCTGCTAAGATGAAAACGAAATGCCGCTGCCTCTCGACCCGCGAAAAAAACCGGCGGACGTGCAGGTGCACGTCTCGACCGGCGGTGGCGTGGACATCACCTGGGCGGACGACCATGCCAGCCACTACGATTTCATTTATCTGCGCAACCAGTGTCCCTGTGCGTTGTGCAACGACGAGCGTATGAGGAAAGGGACGCCGGCGGCCTCGGCCAGCGCGCCGGCTCCCGCCGTGCTGCCCATGTTTAAGCCCAGGGCCCAGGCCCGCAGCGCCCATGCCGTGGGCCACTACGCCATTCAGATCGATTTTACCGACGGCCACGCCACCGGCATCTACAGCTTCGACTATCTGCGAACAATCTGTCCCTGCGAGGACTGCGCCCGCGAGTTCCGCTCGACTCCTGAATAGATCCGAGCGATGCTGAGCCCTTGCCTCGTGCGCAAGCGCATCCGCGATGGCCTAGACTTCTTTTTTATGAAATGAGAGCATAGCCCCCCAGTAGTATTTCTCTGTCCATGGAACAAGAACCCAGCGAACAAACTCCCGCACTCCCGCGGGCCGTCACCATCCCCCGCGTCCTGGTGGCCACTACGGCCATGCTCACGTTTATTTCGTTCTGGCGGGCGGCGGCGATTGTGCTGAACGACCTGGCCTCGTCGGCGTATTACGCCGGCGGCGAGGCCGAAGGGTTCATCGGCAAGACGGCGCCGTGGTTCATCCTGGCGATCATGGTGTTCAGCTACGCGGTGCGCGCCGTATATGTGGAAAGTTGCAGCATGTTTGTGCGCGGCGGCGTCTATCGGGTGGTCAAAGAGGCCCTGGGGGGCACACTAGCGAAGTTCTCCGTCTCGGCACTCATGTTTGATTACATGCTGACCGGCCCGATCAGCGGAGTCGCTGCGGGGCAATACCTGGCCGGCCTGCTGAACGAAACCGCGGCCTATCTGCACCTGAAGGTCGTGTTCCCGGTGGGCTTTACCGCAGCGAGTTTTGCCGTGGCCGTGACTCTCTATTTCTGGTGGCAGAACGTCAAGGGCATCCCGGAATCCAGCGACAAGGCGCTGAAGATCATGCAGATCACCACGGTCATGGTGGTGCTGCTGATCGGCTGGTGTGGCTACACGCTGTGGGTGCGCGGGGGCCACCTGCCGCCCTGGCCGTCTCCGCGGAATATCATCCTCGACAAGAACTCGCTGGGCTGGTTGTACGGCAGAGAGCTGGGGCAACTGATCGTGTTCGTGGCCGTCTTCGTCGGACTGGGCCACTCAGTCCTGGCCATGAGCGGCGAGGAGTCCCTCGCGCAGGTTTATCGCGAGATCCAGCACCCCAAGCTGCCGAATCTGAAGAAAGCCGGCTTGATCATCTTCATTTACAGCCTCGTATTCACTTCGCTGGTTTCGTTCTTTTCGGTGATGATCATCCCGGACGGGGAGCGCAAGAACTTCCTAGAAAATTTGATCGGCGGCCTGGCGATGCACCTGCAAGGGCCGTACCCGGTGCGGCTGTTGTTTCACGGCTTTGTGGTGGTGGTGGGGACACTGATCCTGGCGGGCGCGGTGAATACGGCGATTGTGGGCTCGAACGGCGTGCTGAGCCGCGTCTCGGAGGATGGAGTTCTGGCCGACTGGTTCCGGCAGCCGCACCGGCGCTTTGGGACCTCGCACCGCATCATCAACATCGTCGTGGGGTTTCAGATTCTGACGATTTTGATCAGCCGCGGCAATGTCACCTTCCTCGCCAACCTCTACGCCTTCGGCGTGATCTGGAGCTTTGCGATGAAGGGCCTGGCGGTGCTCGTGCTGCGCTACACGCACCCCGGCAACCGCGAATACCGCGTGCCGCTCAACTTCAAGCTGGGCAATGTGGAAATCCCGCTCGGCTTGGGGATGATTACGCTCATCCTGCTGTCCATCGCCGTGGTGAACCTGTTCACCAAGCCGGATGCGACCGTCGCCGGGCTGGTGTTCTCCGCCCTGCTGTTCACCGTGTTCACCGTCTCGGAGAGGATCGTGCACAAGCGCGGCACCACACACGTCGAAATGGATCAGTTCAACGTCACCGCGCGCGAGGAGCTCTCACCGCAGAGTGTGGGCGCCCGGCCGGGAAACATCCTGGTTCCGGTGAGCAATTATCACGCGCTGTATCACCTGTCCGCGGTGCTCGACCGGGTCAAGCCGGGCCGGCGCGACGTCGTTGTCCTGCACGTCCGGGTGCTCCGCCGGTCGGGTTCAGGCGAGTCCGAACTCGAGCCAGGGCAACTTTTCGGCAGCATTGAGCAGTACCTGTTCACGCAGGCGCTTGCGCTTTCGGAAAAACGCGGCAAGCCCATCCGCCTGGCCGTCGTTGCCGCGACAGACATCTGGGACGGCATCCTGCGCGCAGCGGTGAGTCTCCAATCCTTCACAATCGTGCTGGGACATTCCTCGAAATGGACTACAGCGGAGCAGGCGCGCCAAATCGGACTGGCTTGGGAGCGCCTGCCGGATCCCCGGCCGCAATTCAATCTGGAGATCTTCATGCCGGGCGGGCAGAGAGAGTTCTTCCTCCTCGGCCCCCATGCCCCGCACCTGACCGCCAACGAGGTCAGCCTGGTCCACCGCCTCTGGCTGCAGTTCAGCGAGCAACTCGCTCCGGAGGAGGTCCACCACCACGATGTCGTCCACTTCGCCCTCAACGAGGTGGTGCAGGAGCTGGACGAGGGCAAGGGCGACGAAGTGCTCGCCCGCCTGAGAAAACACATCGAGGAAAATAAGGCTCGCCGCGGCCCAACCTCCTAGGCGCTTCTACCAAAGCATATTGATTGGACGACCCTCGGCCTCCGACGATGGAGAAGCGCTCATCCTTGGAGGCGCGCCAGCCTGTGATTACGCCGCGCGCAGCTCAGACGTGCAGTGCGGGCAACGCGTCGCCTTGAGCGCCACGGCGGAGAGGCAATAGGGGCACTCTTTGGTCGCGGGAGCGGCCGCGGGTGCTGGGCGCCTGATCCGGTTCACCTGGTGGATCAGCAGAAAAATCGCAAACGCCACAATCAAAAAGTTGATCACCGTGTTGAGGAACACGCCGTAATTGATCGTGGCAGCGCCTGCGGCCTTGGAGGCGGCGAGGGTGTCATAGTGAGGCCCGGAGAGGCTGATGAACATATTGGTAAAGTCCACCTTGCCGATCAGCCGGCCCAGCGGCGGCATCAGAATGTCCTCGACGAACGAGGCGACAATCTTGCCGAATGCTGCCCCAATGACGATCCCCACCGCCATGTCCACAACGTTGCCGCGCATTGCAAACTCTTTGAAATCTTTCAGCATGTTCAGCCTCCGAGAGGGTGGATGGCTCGACCTGGTTCGCGCCGGGACCCGTTCGCGCAGACGGCTCGCTCTGAAATGAAATCTGTTTTTCCGACCCCGGCAGTCGGCAATGGGGACGCATTATATCCTGCATCCGGCAGAGCAGCGTAAGGGCGGCAGCAATTCAGGAAGATCGCTCGGCTGTGCTGGTGCCGGCCGGGAATAAGGTCAAGGAGTGGTCAGCCGCCGTAGGCGAAGCCGGCATCGCGCAGCGTGAGGGGCTCTTCTTCACGGCGGACTCCGGCCGCCACAACCTCGCCGACGAAGATCGTGTGGTCGCCGCGGCGCACTTCGTCCACCACACGACACTCGAACCACGCCGGCGGGTCCACCAGCACCGGCGCGCCGGTGACGCCGGGCTCAAAGCGGAAGCCATTGATGGTGGCGCCGGCCGTTGCGGCGCCTTTGAAGAAGCTGCTGGCCAGCTCGCGCTGGCTACGGCCGACGATGTGCACGGCAAAAACTCGCGAGGCAGCGATGGCCTGATGCAACGAGCTCTCGCGCTGGATCGCGGCCATGATGAGCGGCGGCGAAAACGAGCTCTGCGAGAGCCAGTTGATCGTGCCGCCGGCGTAGCCGTTGGCGTCGCGGGAGGTGGCCACGTAAAGCCCATAGGTGAGCAGCCGCAGCGCCTTCTTCTTGTCGTTGGGGTCCATCAACGTTCCAACGGAGATCGGAATTGTGTCAGCGGCCGCGCGACCAGCGCCGCGCTGACCAGCCCGCGCACGGCCAGGATAGCTCCCGCGGCGCCCAATAGCAGCGCGCTCCAGCGGAAGGGCAGCCACGCAATGCCCAGCATCATCGCACCAACCAGCGCGAGCGAGCTCCCCCGCACAGCCGCTTCCCTGCGCGAGCTCTTCCGGCCGGAGCGCCACCAGGCGCGCAGCCCCCAGTAGACCAGAAACGCCCCCAGCGCGATCCACGCCGGGGCGCGTCGGTTGAAGAAATAGCGTCCGGTCGCGGCCACCCAGATCAGCAGCGCGCCGAGCAGCACGAAAATCAGCTCGTTCAGCAGGCGGAACAGGTTGGCCGGGCTCAGCATGCGCGTTAAACGCGCTCGATGCGCACTCTTTGAAGAACCACGGGCACGCGGGGCCGGTCGTTGGGGTCGCGCGATGATTGCGAGATCTTGACGGCGACCTCCTGGCCATCCACGACTTCGCCGAAGATGGTGTGACGCTTGTCGAGCCACGGCGTGGCCGCCACGGTGATGAAAAACTGACTGCCGTTGGTATTGGGGCCGGCATTGGCCATGGAAAGTCTTCCCGGTCGGTCATGCCGCAGTGAGGAGTGAAATTCATCGGCGAATGAATAGCCCGGACCGCCGGTGCCGGTGCCCAGCGGGCATCCGCCCTGGATCATGAAATCGGGGATGACACGGTGGAAGACCAGGCCGTCGTAAAATGGCTGCTTCAACTTTTGCCCTGTGCGGGGATCTGTGAATTCCTTGGTCCCTTCGGCCAGGCCGACAAAATGCTCAACGGTCTTGGGCGCTTCCTTCTCAAACAGCCGGCAGACAATCAAGCCCTGCGAGGTTTCCAGCACGGCGTAGGTTCCCGGCGCTCGCGTCACCCGGAGTTCTCCTCTCGTAGTTGTGTTACGGCGAGTGCGCATTATCCCCCAAGCGCTCAGGCGAAGCAAATGCCCGCCGCACGGTCTGCGTTTGCTGTTTTCCGGTGCCCGCGGTGAAGTTGGGCCTGGCAGGCTCCGCCGGCGATGCTAGAATAAGGCGCTTTTTGCGCTGCATCTCCGGCCATCGCGGGTGAATCAAAGGAATCTCAAGGGAGCAGAAGGTGCACAACGTCATCATCATCGGCAGCGGCTGCGCCGGGCTCACCGCGGCCATCTATGCCGCACGCGCCAATCTGAAGCCGCTCGTGATTGACGGCTACGAGCCCGGCGGGCAATTGACCCTCACGACGATGGTCGAAAACTACCCGGGCTTCCCCGATGGCATCCTGGGGCCGGAGCTGATCGAAAACATGCGCAAGCAGGGGCAGCGCTTCGGCGCCGAATTCAAGGCCGGCGCCGTCACCGACGTGGACCTCGCCCGCCGGCCGTTCAAGATCACCGCGGGCAAGGAGACCTACGAGTCGAGGTCGCTGATCGTGGCCGCGGGCGCCTCGGCGCGCTTGCTGGGGCTCGAGGCCGAGCGCAAGCTGATGGGCCGCGGTGTCTCCACCTGCGCCACCTGCGACGGTTATTTTTTCCGCGGCAAGGAGATCGCCGTGGTGGGCGGCGGCGATTCGGCAATGGAAGAAGCCAATTTCCTGACCAAATTCGCCAGCCGTGTCAACCTGGTGCACCGGCGCAGCGAGTTCCGTGCCTCCAAGATCATGCTCGAGCGCGCCCGCGGCAACGACAAAATTCGATTCGTCACCCCGTCCACTGTCGAAGACGTGCTCGACCCGGGCAAGGGCGCCGTCGAAGCGGTGAAACTCCGCAATCCTAAGACACAAAAGCTCTCCACGCTGCCCGTCGAGGGCCTGTTCATCGCTATCGGCCACGATCCCAACACGCAAGTGTTCCGTGGCAAGCTCGAGATGGACGCGAACGGCTACCTGGTGACGCACAACGGCAGCAAGACCAGCATCGAGGGGGTCTTTGCCGCCGGCGACGTGCAGGACCACCGCTACCGCCAGGCCGTGACCGCCGCCAGCTCGGGTTGCATGGCGGCCATGGACGCCGAAAAGTTCCTCGAAGAGCACAAGGACTAGTGGGGGCCTTTCCGGCAGGGCATAATCAGGCCCGCATGCCGACCCCTTCGCTTCTCCGCCGCTATCGGCCCCACCGTTGCCCCGCGAGACCCTGCTCGTGATTCGCGCGCTGCTCCTGGAACTCTCCAACAGCCGGCGCATGGCGCGCTGGGTGACATCGAATGGCATAAGCCGGCGGATGGCGCGGCGGTTTGTGGCTGGCGAGGAGCTGGACGAGGCTATCGCGGCGGCTCGGGCGTGCAACCGGGCAGGGATGATGGCCAGCCTGGATTACCTGGGCGAGAACGTCGCGAGCGAGGCCGATGCGCAGCGTGCCCGCGACGCCTATCTGGGCATCTTTGACCGCATCGCACAGGAGAAACTCGACGCCAACGTCTCGCTCAAGCTCACGCAACTGGGTCTCGACCTGGGCGAAGAGTTTTGTCAGGGGCTGGTGGAAACCATTGTCGAGCGCGCGGCCGGCTACGGCAACTTCGTGCGCATTGACATGGAAGGCTCAACGTACACGCAGCGCACCATCGAGCTCGCGAAGCGCGTGCGCGCAAAAAATCCGGCCGTTGGGGTCGTCGTCCAGGCGTATCTCTACCGCAGCGAGCAGGACGTCAGGGAGCTGGTCGGCATCGGCTGCCGCATGCGCTTGTGTAAAGGCGCCTACAAGGAGCCGCCGGAGATCGCGTTTCAGCAAAAGGCGGACGTGGACGCGAACTATATCCGGCTGATGCAACTTTTGCTCCTGGGCGGCATCTATCACGGCATCGCCACCCACGACCCGCGGATGATCGCGGCGACGCTGGATTTTGTCGCCGAGCACCGCATTGCCAAAGACAAGTTCGAGTTCCAGATGCTCTATGGGATCCGCACCGATCTCCAACAGAAGCTGGTGCGCGATGCCTATCGCATGCGCATCTATATCCCCTACGGCCGCGACTGGTTCCCCTACTTCATGCGCCGCCTGGCCGAGCGCCCCGCCAACCTGGTGTTTTTCATCCGCAACCTCTTCCGCAGCAAATGAAGCGAGGACTGTGAGATTGCCCGGCGAAAGCGCGGGTGCTATAAGAACAGCGTGCCTGCGCAAGAAAATCAGAGCGCGCTCGAGCTGTTCCGCGCCGCGACGAGCGTGCCCGACGCGCAAATTGACCTCCTCGAGTGCGCGCTGCTCATTGCGCAAGTCGAATATCCGGATCTGGACCGCTCGGCGTACCGAGGTCGTCTCGACGAGATGGGCCGCGAGGCGGCTGGAGTCTGCACTGGCTGCGCCGCCGGCGAGCGGCTCGCGCAGCTCAGCCGGCTCTTCTCCGGCCGCTGGGGTTTTCATGGGAACCGCGACGCCTATTACGACCCGCGGAACAGCTTCCTGAACGATGTGCTCGACCGCCGCACCGGCATTCCCATCACGCTCTCAGTGGTTTACATGGAAGTCGGGCGCCGGGCGGGGATGGACCTGGTGGGAGTGGGCATGCCCGGGCACTTCCTGGTCGGTTACCGCGGTCGCGGCGACGTCTACGTGGACGCTTTTTCCGAGGGCGCGTTGCTGGCGCGCGCCGATTGCGCGACGCGCCTGCGCGAGCTCCGTCCGGACGTCGTGTTTCGTCCCGAGTTACTGGAGCCGGTGGGCCCGCGGGTGATCCTGACGCGCATGCTGAGCAACTTGGTGGACATCTACCTGCGCAACGGGCGCTTCCCCAAAGCGCTGGAGGCGGTGGAAATAATCCTGTGCCTGCAGCCCGGCCAACCGGAATGGCTGCGCCATCGGGCGCTACTGAACTCCCAGCTTAAGAATTACTCGCGGGCAATTGCCGATCTGGAAAGCTACCTCGAGCGCGCCCCCGAAGCCGCCGATCGAGAGGAAATGGTGAAACACCTCACCATCCTGCGCATGCTTCGCAGCAGGGTAAATTAGTCGACAACCAGGAGTCGAAGAGCTCGAGTGGGCGGCCGCCGGCCGTGCCGACATCAGCGTTTGCGGCAGATGGCGACGCCGTCGCGCAGCGGAATGATCACCGGGAAGAGCTGACGTGAGGAGTAGATCAGCCGATTGAAGCGCTGGATGCCCCGCGTAGCGGAGTCGGCGGCTTTGCGGGCCACGCGTCCGGACCAGAGCGTGTTATCGGCCAGCAGCAGCCCGCCGCGGCGTAGCCTCGGCATGGCCCTGCGGAAGGCGGCCGGATACTGGTGCTTGTCCACGTCAATAAAGATCAGGTCAAACTTGCCGGGCACCCGGTCGATCAATTTCACCGCATCTCCCGTCAGGATGTGAATCCGGCGGGCCACTCCGGCGCGCCGGAAATAGGCCGCTGCGCGGCGGGCGTTATCCGGATTGCCGTCGGTGTAATAGACCTCGGCGCCGCGCCCCGCGGCGCGTGCCAGCCAGATCGTCGAGTAGCCGATGGCCGAACCCATCTCGAAAATGCGTGTGGCGCCGGAGATCTCCACCACGAGCGCGAGCACGCGACCCACGGCCGGGCCGATGATGGGAATGTGACGCCGCCGGGCAAGCCGCTCCATCTCGCGCAGCACCCCATCGCGCGCAGGCAGCACGTCGTAGAGATACTTCTCAACGGCCTGATCCATGATACCGAGCGGCATATGTCCTCCCTGCCAGGCTGGGGTCGCGTCTGTTGGGGCCGAACCATCTCTCTGCTCGCGGCGCTTCAGAGGAATTCCTCCACGGAAGCGGTCTCCGAATGACCTCTGCTGCCTGGCCCGGCGAACGGGTGACTAGCCGAGAGACTCGCCGGGCTTAAGCGCATGGATTTCGAGGCCGGCGATGTCCTGGGTGAGCTCGCGCAGGGCCTGCGGCGTGCCGGTGAGCGCCGGAAAGGTGCCGTAATGCATGGGCACCACGTGGTGCACACCCAGCAGGCGAATTGCCAGGGCGGCCTCGCGAGGGCCCATCGTATAGAGGTCGCCGATGGGCAGGCAGGCCAGCTCCGGCGCATAGAGCTCGCCGAGCAGCTTCATGTCGCCAAAGACTGCCGTGTCGCCGGCATGATAAACACACAGGCCGCCCGGCAAGCGGATGATGTAACCGCAGGGCTCCCCGCCGTACACCATCTTGCCGTCGTCTTCGAGGCTGTTCGAGTGGATGGCGTGGACCATGGTGACCTCGATTTCACCAGCCTTTTGCGTGCCGCTCTTGCTCATCGGCAGCGTGTTCGGGATGCCTTTGGATTCCAGCCACACGCAGGTCTCGTAGATGGCCACGATCTGCGGTTTGTGGGCGCGGGCCAGCGCCAGCACGTCGCCGAAGTGGTCGCCGTGACCGTGGGTGATCAGCATCGCGTCCAGCTTGTCGATTTTCTTGAGCGGCTCAGGGCACATCGGGTTGCCGGTCAGCCAGGGGTCCACCAGGACCACCTTGCCGCCGGGCGTGATGATTCTGAAGGTGCTGTGGCCGAGCCAGGTGATTTTATTTCCGCGGGTGCGCAGCATGGAGTCTCCTCGGCTAGCGATCGGGCGAGCGAGGTTCCGCTCCCCGCGTAGAAGAGCTCTTCGGAGCTGAATCGAGCAGCGCCCGGATGGCCTTTTCGAAATCTTCGCGGCTGTGTTCGCCGATCAGCATCCCGACCTGGCGGCCATCGCGCGCATAGAAAAACGTTGCGGGGATGCTGCCGCTCCATTTCGGACTGACCGAATGGGCGAAGGCCACTTCGTTGCCGGGCCGCTTGCGGTAATTGGTGAAGACCGGGCCGTGCTTTGCCAGGAAATGGCGCACGAGGGTCATCTCTGCATCCTCGTCGAAGCTGATGCCGAGCACGAGCAGTCCCTGCGGCGTAAACTGCCGAGCCAGCTCGTTGATCATGGGATATTCCTTGTGGCAGGGCGGGCACCAGGTGGCCCAGAAATTCAACAGCAGCGGCTTGCCGCGGGAACGCTGCAGAAGTTCGCGGAAGCCCCGCTGGTCAATCAGCGCCGGATCGCCGACCGGCGACTTGGCCGGCGTTTTTGTCTTGGACTGCTGTGGCGCGGCCATGCATAGCGAAGCCGCGGCGCACAGCAATCCAAAGCAGGCGATCCGCCAATGTGCACAACCATGAGGCATCTGTTCTCTGCGATCGAGCCGGGCACTCATTGTAGTCGCTCGAGCGGCCTGGGTTCAATCCTCCTTGCCCGGCGGGGCGCCTGGGTTGCGCCGTCGCCGCTGTGGTAAGATACAATGTTGAGTCGCGGCAGCTTGAGCCGGGGCGGATTGGTGGTATAAGCCCTGCTCCTGACCGGCCCCAAGTGAGCGGGGCAGGCTTCGCGGCGGGATTCTTAGCACTCTTCGGTTTGGTGAGTATGGCCAAGGAGAAGTCAGATGGCTTATGTAATCGCTGAGCCCTGCATCGGGACCAAGGACACCGCCTGCGTGGACGTTTGTCCGGTGGACTGCATCCATCCGCGGAAAGATGAACCGGCCTTTGAAAAAGAGACCCAGCTTTACATCAGTCCGGTCGAGTGCATCGATTGCGGCGCGTGCGTGCCCGTCTGCCCGGTGACCGCTATTTTCGCCCTTGAGGATCTGCCGGAGAAGTGGTCGAACTTCACGGCGATCAACGCCGACTGGTACACGAAGAAGGCGTAAGCGGTGCAGGCAGAGCGGAATCGGCAGAGACAGGATGCGGCGGAACTATCCGGTTCCGCCGCATTTTTGTTTTTTTTCCCAAAGACGAAGCGGAAGGTCCGACTTCGATGGGAGCTTCGGCTGGGTGGCAGACTAGTTCTTGTACACCACGGACTCGCCCTTACGGGTCGCGCCCCCGAGCGTGCGCCGGCGCACCTGGTCGAACGTGGTATCGAAGAGGATTTTTTCCACGGCGCCCTGCACATCCTGCCAAACCTGCTTGAGCCCGCAGGTGTCGCTTTCCGGACAGGCGTAGGGATGGTGAAGGTCCACCTCGATACAGCTCGACTGCGAGAACTGGCCGTCTACAACTCGCAACACCTCGCCGATGGAGATTTGCTCTGGCGGCCGGGCCAGCATGTACCCGCCGCGCATCCCGCGCCGGCTCTCGAGCAGCCCGGCCTTTTTCAGTGAGAGCAGGATGTGTTCGAGATATTTCACGGGGATGCTGTGGCGCTTGGCGACTTCGTGGATGGTCGCCACGCCGGGGTATTTCAGGCTGAGGTAAAGGACCGCCTTGGCGGCGTATTCGCCCTTGGCGCTGATCCGCATGGGAACTAATCCCGACTGCGCAGGGATAGAGTTTCACAGGCGACCGGCGGTGTCAATCTCCCCCGCAGAGCCGGGCGGCGCTCTTTTGGCCTTTGACGGAGCGCCCGGGCAGGGTATCCTGCATCCAACCCAGATAACTCTGGAGGTTCCAGAGGGGGGTATCTTGGACGCGCCCACAATCTTGTCTTGCGCCACGGAGGTACCACCGCTCCGGGTGACCCAGGAAGAGGTCTTCCGGCACTTGGGCTACACCGACCCGCGCATCCGCCAGATCTTCCTGAACAGCGACATTGACTATCGCCACTTCTGGGCCAACGCGGAAGACTTCACGCCGACCGAGACGCCCGACCAGTTGCATGCGCGCTACAGCGAAGGTGCGATGCACCTCTCCTGCCAGGTGGCGCGTAGCGCCCTGGCCGCCGCGGACCTCGCCGCTTCGGAGGTGGACTGCATCCTGGTGGCCACGTGCACCGGCTATCTGTGTCCCGACCTCTCCACCCTGCTGGTCGGCCACCTTGGGCTGCGCAACGACGTCCAGCGCGGCGCGTTGCTCGGACACGGCTGCGCCGGGGCGCTGCCGCTGCTGCAGCGGGCCTCTGATTGCGCTCGCGCGCGCCCGGGACGCCGCGTCCTCGCCATTGCAGTGGAGATCTGCTCGGCGACATATTTCATCGACACAACGATGGAGACCATCATCGGCAACGCCATCTGCGCCGACGGCGCCGCAGCCGTCGTGCTTTCGAGTCCGCCCGAGGGAGAAGCCTCCCGAACAAATGGTTCCCATGGACCCCGGATCGTTGCCTTCCAGTCGATGCTTGACCCCAGCCAGGTCAGCAAGGTCGGCTTCGGACAGAAAGACGGAAAACTGCGCATCATCCTTGCCGCGGAGATCCGCGACCTGGCCGGGCCCATCATCGAGCGGTGCTTGGAGGGCCTGCTGACGCCGCACGGCCTGCGCAAAGAGGACGTCCGTTTCTGGATTCTGCATCCGGGCGGGCGCAAGGTGATCGACGCGGCGGCCGCCTACCTGGGCCTCCGCGAGGAGCAACTGAGCGTCTCGCGACACGTGCTGCGCAATTTCGGGAACATGTCGTCACCGACGGTGCTCTTCGTTCTGAACGAAGTGCTGCGCTCCGGCAGCCCGCAGCCGGACGACTACGGCGTCCTGCTGGCGCTGGGCCCCGGCTTCGCTGCCGAGGCGGCCTTGCTGCGTTGGTAGCAGGCACCGCGGCCGTCCCGCCCGTTCTGCAGCCTTTCGGCCCCTCCCGGCATCGAATTTATAGTTGGGTTTCCTAGTGCCCAGTCGATGATTCAAGGAGGATGGGGAATGCGAGGACTTCTGGGTACCACTGTTGCTCTGGCGGTGTTCTTTCTTGGGGGGAATCTGGCCGGCCAGCCGCAGAGTTTGGGCAATACCACGACTGGACAGGTAAACTCCTCGGCCAGGCAACAGAACACCACAGGCGATCAAGCGCAAGCCAAGGTCATTGAGCTGACCGCCAAGAAGTATGAATACTCGCCAGGGGAGATTCACGTGAAGAAAGGCACGCGGGTGCAGTTGAAGATCCGCGCCCTCGACCGGACCCACGGGTTCAAGATCAGCCCGTACCCGGAGGGCGCATCCAAGAACGGGCAACCTGGCTTGCGCTTTGCCGAGCAGCAGGACAACTGGAAGATCGAGAAGGAACAGGAACGCGTGATCGAGTTTGTCGCCGAGCGCGCGGGGACCTATGCGTTCAAGTGCTCGGTCTTTTGCGGCCTCGGCCACGGAGGAATGAAGGGCAAGCTCGTCGTCGAGGAGTGACGCCGAGCAGCCGCTTGCGGCGCCCGGTCCGACTCTGACGCCCGGGAGAACCCACACCCTGAGATCGGGTGTGGGCTCTTTTTTTTAGGCGGTCATCGCCGGCGGGCGTGCCCGATGCGGGGGAGTTCATCCCGGCCCGGGTCGTGGCCCGCGGCGAGCGCGTCTATCCAGCAGCGCGCCGCGGCGCGGAGCTCCTCGAGCCGAACCCCGCGGTGGGTTTTGGGGAACCGGTCGAGCTTCTTGAGACCGGCCCGCAGCAGCGATTGTGTCCCTCCGCGATTGCCCCGGGTGTAGTGGTGGAACGCGGCGGCCACTTGGATAATGCCCTGAAGAAAAGTTCTCTCCGGCTCGGGCGAGGCCAGCCAGATCTCTTCCCAGGTCTCGTGGGCATCGAAAAAATGGCCCTGATTGAACTGCTCAAGACCTCGGCAAAATTTTTCTTCTGCCTCAGCTGGCTCCATCGCGTTTATCTGGACAGGGTGGGTTTGAGCCCTGGGCGAAACCCGGCAT
>JBASRK010000206.1:0-7434 GCA_049273775.1 Candidatus Acidiferrales bacterium | reverse complement strand
CAAGTACACCGACCTTTGGGGCATGACCGGACAGAACACCAGCGCCTACCTCTGCGGCCATCCCACCATGATCGAAAACGGCAAAGGCATCCTGCATCGGCGCGGCTGGCAGAAGGATGCGATGAAGGAAGAAGTCTACTTCATCCCCGCCAAGGAACCCCCCGCCTAGCTTCGACCGGCGCACGGAACGGTCGCCGAACAGCCGCCCGGCGATTCAGGAAACCGGACTCCACGACTCAAGCCTGTGTGCCACCCCATTTATCGTTCTCAATGGAACCGAGACATGCACCGTCTCCCGCAGCGACTCGACGTCCACGACGAGCAGCGCGCCGCGCTTGGCGACGTGCACGTGCTCATCGGCGCTGCGCACTTCGAGCAGATCGCAGTCCGGCTGGCGTGCCAGCCCTTCAGTTGCTGCCCGGACCGCAGGCAGCCACGGGCGCGCCCGGGTGGCCGCCTCGCGCAGCGAAGCTTCCGGCACGAACATCATGGCCGCAGGAACCAAAGCCGCCGGCACCAGAAGGTGCAGGCGCGATCCCTTGGCGCCCTGCTGGTCCACCTGGATGCGTATCGCTCCCTCGTGGACCACGTAGGCCCCAGCCAGGGCTAAGCTGCTAGCGAGCCCGGCCATCACTTTCCCCAGCATGGTTGACCTCTCCGGACGATCGAAATCACTCCGAAGTATTCTTCGAGTCCAACCAGATCCGCACGGTGCTCTTCTCGTCCTTGACGCTGACAAGCTCGGTGTCGCCCTGCGCGCCCAGCGCCCGCAGCGCCGCCACTAGGTCGAGCTCGTTGCTGCCGGAGGAGAGCAGCGCATCGACGACGGTGAGCGGCATGCGGATTTCGACGCGCTTATTTGAGGCGTCCTTGTTGCCACGGACATGCACCAACAGGTAGCCAGCCTGTTTCACCACGCGCACATCGCCGCTGGTGCCTTGCACGGTAACGAATTCACCGTCGCGTATCGTGCGCACCGCATCGAGCAGCGCGCGCAGGTCCATGCCGTTCACATCAGCCTCGCGGACGGTGATCCGGCCGTTGTGCAGACGGTCTTTGTTGATTGCGGGGAGAACCTTCTCGGCCAGAGAGAGCGGCAGATTGATGCGCACCATCTCGCCTTTGGCCACCTGGTTATCAACGCGCACGTGCAGCCAGCGCTCCGTTTGTGTCGCCTGCGCCGAAGCTATCGGGGACAGCCCAGCCGCGGCTGTCAGCAGCACCAGGGCTGCAACGGAAAACAATCGTATGCTCAGTTTCATGGGCGGAGTTTCCTCCTGTGCGAGACATTCATGCTCATACTACGCGCCGCAGGGAGGAAATGTTCCACAGAAGAGGAGCTATGCAAGCACAAGAACAGGAGAGCAGGGAACAGTGATTCGACCGGGTATCAGGGGACCTCGTAGACCAGGACCGACTTGTCGCCGTATTTCCAGAACACCAGGACAAAGTTGCCTTTTGCGCTCAAGCGCAGTTGAGCGGGCTTGGCCACATTCGGCTCGATGGGCCGCGAAGCGACTGCAGTGCGACCTCCGGGGAGCTCCCAGAGTCGAAATCGTTGCTCGCGGATGCCGAAGATTGTCTCGGGGTCTTGCGTGGGGTTCGCGCTGATTTCCATCCCGATATAGCCGATTAGCCGCCGGCCGTCGGCGAAACTTCGCACCCACGCTAGCCGTACCGGGCATTGGCTGCATCTTGCGACATTTGGCGCCGGAGCGGGAGCTCAGTCCAAGACGACTTGCTTAGAAGGTATTCCCCGACGCGCCCGATACGTTATCCGCGGCGAAGCTTGAGGAAGACCGCTGCGAAAGGCGGTAGGCGCAGGTTGACCGAATAGGCGTGGCCGAGCCAGGGGATTCGCTCGGCCGCAACGCCGCCGAGGTTGCCGGCGTTGCTGCCGCCGTAGGCGGCGGCATCGGTGTTCAGCAGTTCGCGGTAAGAACCCGGTTCGGGCACGCCAACACGATAGTTCTCGCGCACGACCGGGGTGAAGTTCGCCACTACGACCAGGAAATCTTTGGGGTCTCGGGCGCGGCGGAGGAACGAAAGCACGCTCGCGTCGGCATCGTTGCAGTCCAGCCACTCGAAGCCGCGCCAGTCGAAATCCACCTCATGCAGGGCCGGTTCAGCGGCATAGAGCTTGTTCAAGTCAGCTACCAGTTGCTGGAGCCCGCGGTGCGGCTGGAATTCGAGGAGGTGCCATTCGAGGCTGGCGTCGTGGTTCCATTCGGCTCGCTGGCCGAACTCGCCGCCCATAAAGACCAGCTTCTTGCCGGGATGACCGTAGAGGTAGCCGTAGAGCAGGCGCAGGTTGGCAAACTGTTGCCACATGTCGCCCGGCATCTTGTGCAGCAGCGAGCGCTTGCCGTGCACCACCTCGTCATGAGAAAGCGGCAAAGTGAAATTTTCGGTGAAGGCGTAGAGCATCGAAAATGTCATGCGGTTGTGGTGATACTTGCGATAAATCGGGTCGAGCTGGAGATAACTGAGAGTGTCGTTCATCCAGCCCATATTCCACTTAAGGCTGAAGCCCAGGCCGCCGAGATAGGTGGGGCGGGAGACCGCGGGCCAGGAGGTGGATTCCTCGGCGATGGTCAGCACGCCGGGATGGCGTCCGTGGACGACTTCGTTCAACCGCTTCAGGAAGGCGATGGCCGCGAGGTTCTCTCGACCGCCGTATTCGTTCGGGATCCACTCGCCGGCCTTGCGCGAATAATCGAGATAGAGCATCGAAGCGACCGCATCCACCCGCAGGCCGTCGGCGTGGTACTTATCGAGCCAGAACAGCGCATTCGAGACCAGGAAATTCTGCACCTCGTTGCGGCCGTAATTGAACACAAGCGTGCCCCAGTCGGGGTGCGCGCCCTGCCGCGGGTCGGCGTGCTCGTAGAGGTGCGTGCCATCGAATTGCGCCAGCCCGTGCGCATCGCGGGGGAAATGCGCCGGCGTCCAGTCCAGGATCACACCGATGCCTTCCTGGTGGCAGCGGTCCACCAGGTGCATCAAGTCGGCGGGCCCGCCGTATCTGCTGCTGGCGGCGAAGTAGCCGACGGTCTGGTAGCCCCACGAACCATCGAACGGGTGCTCCATCACCGGCAGCAGCTGGATGTGTGTGTAGCCCATCAGCTTGACGTAGGGGATCAGCCGGTCGGCCAGCTCACGGTAGGTGAGCCAGCGATTGCCTTCTTCCCAAACACGCCGCCACGAGCCCAGATGCATCTCGTAGATCGATATCGGCGACTCAAGCCAGTTGCGCTGGCTGCGGGCGGCCATCCAGGCGGCATCGCCCCAGGCGTAGCGCTCGATGTCGGTGACAATCGAGCCGGTCTTCGGCCGCAGCTCGGCATAGAAGCCGTACGGGTCGGCCTTCAGCAACGTGGCGCCGCCCGAATTTGGGCGGATCTCAAATTTGTAGATCATCCCCTCGTCGAGACCCGGAAGGAACAGCTCCCAGACACCCGACGCGCCGCGGTGGCGCATCGGGTGGACGCGGCCATCCCATTGGTTGAAGTCGCCTACCACGCTGACGCGGCGCGCATTGGGCGCCCACACGCCAAAGTGCGCCCCGCGCACGCCCGCCATCTCCCGCAGGTGCGCGCCAAGCTTTTCGTATTTCGGGTAGTGCGTGCCCTCGCCGATCAGATGCAGGTCGAAGTCTGAGAGGAGTGGCGGAAATGCGTAGGGGTCGTAGATTTCGCGGGTCGGGCCATCCGCGTAACGAACGCGGAGGCGATAAGAGATCGGCGTGGGCGGGACAGCGTCGGCTGCGGGGAGGATAGCCTCGAAGAATCCCTCCGGATGAATCTTCTTGGCAAGGCAGGAAGTCTTGCCGTCTGCGAAGACCACGCTGACTTCGCTCGCGCCCGGGAGGAAGGTGCGAATGGCGAGACATTTCTCGCCCCCGGATTCGATCGTGTGCGGGCCAAGGATGTGAAATGGGTCGGCATGCTCGGCGCGCAGGACGCTTTCAATCTCCCGCGCGAAGGCGGGATCTGGCACGTCCCGCTGCTCGCTGGACTTCGCTGGGGCAGGCTCCGCTCCGGTTCCCGCAAGTTCGCCGCGGGCAGAGCGCAACTTTTCCGAGAGATCTTTGGCCTTAGACACGCTTGGGCCCCCCGCCAGGTTCGCGGCAACCATTCTACCGGACAGGCGCGACCCATCCAACTCCGCCGGAGACTACGGACAGGGATGGGCTCCTGTCGGCGCACTGAGTGGAGCCAGCCGCATTCGCCTGGCGCGTTTATTTCTTGCGGCGCCGGTTCTGGTGGGCGATGCGCTCGATCTGCTGGAGATGGTTGATGTCGTGACCGGCAAACATCTGCGCTACCCGGGCAACGGATTCCTTGCCGCGTTCGGCGTGGATGCCGTACCGGCTCCACTTGTGCGGGGGCAGCGATTTCAGCAGGGCGAGGTTGTGCTCGCGGAGCGTGCGAAACGTCCGCAGGGATTTCCGCGGGCTCTGTCGGGCGTAGTTGGCGTTCCGCGCCCAGACGTTCTGATCGAACGCCTGGATGGGCGTCCTGTTCGAGCCCAGGATCATGCGGATGCGGTAGCCGCCGACCAGTTCGGTATCGGCGAGATGCGCCAGGATCTCCGCGATGGACCACTTCCCCGGTGCCGGCCGCCTGCGCATCTGCTGCGGCGTCAGCGGGCGGATCAGCTGCTCGATTTTTTTCACGGTGGATTGTTGCACGCGGAGCGGCTTCTTTCCTGTGACGTAGGCCAAAATCCGCTTGGTGTACTGCTTAGGTGTTTCTTGCATACGTGTTGGCTCCCCCTCGGTGAAGATTTCCCGGCCCAGGGCCAACCAGCCTCACCCAGTTTGCCCCCAGTGTCAACAGCCACAAACGGCCTCCCGGCGCAACCGCAGGCTCGCATTTTGCCAAGTTGCCACGCATCTTGTTTCACGCTAGAGTGCGCGAGAAGCTCAAAGTGCGAGGGAGCCGAACATCGCGATGCGTAGAAAACGGCGGAGAGCAGCACTCTTTGCGGCGGGTATCCTCGCGGGGCTGGCAATGATGACCGGCGAGATGGACGCGCAGAATATCAGCGCGCCCGACCGCGGTCAGGCGCGCTCGATGGTGATCTCGCGCAACGGGATTGTGGCGGCGGAATCGCCGTTGGCGGCGCAGGCCGGAGTGGAAATGCTCGAGCGCGGCGGCACTGCCGCGGACGCGGCGGTGGCGGCCAACGCCATGCTGGGCCTCGTGGCGCCGATGTCGAACGGCATCGGCGGCGATCTGTTTGCCATCGTTTACGACGGGAAGACGGGCAAGCTCTACGGCCTCAATGCGAGCGGATGGGCGCCCGCCGGCCTGAGCATCGAGTTTCTGAGAAGCAAAGGTTTTCGTTCGATGCCCGAGCGCGGCATTCATTCGGTGACCGTGCCGGGTGCGGTGGACGGCTGGCAAAGATTGCTCGAGCGCTTCGGCCGGAAGAAGCTGGCCGAGGTGCTGGCGCCGGCGATCCGCGCCGCGGACGAAGGATTTCCGGTGACGGAGCTGGTGGGCGGCATCTGGGGCCGTTCGGTGGATCTGCTGCGCGCAAATGATAACGCCGCTCAAACCTATCTCATCACGGACCGCGCCCCGCGGGTCGGCGAGCTTTTCCGCAACCGCGACCTGGCTTGGTCGTACCGTCAAATTGCGGCGCAAGGGCGCGATGCATTCTACAAAGGGGAGATTGCCCGGCGGCTCTTCGAGCTTTCGCGGCACCACGGCGGCACGATGACGATCAAGGACCTGGCCGACCATTCGGGTGAGTGGGTGGACCCCATCTCCATCACGTACCGCGATTGGACCGTTTACGAAATGCCACCCAACGGCCAGGGCATTGCCGCTCTCGAGATGCTCAACCTGATGGAGAGTTTCCCGCTCGGCCAGTTCGGGCCGAACTCCACGCGCGCCCTGCACGTGATGATTGAAGCGAAGAAACTCGCCTATGCCGACCTCGTGCGCTACATCGGCGACCCCCAACGCGCCAAATTGCCGGTGGCGGGCCTGATCGCCAAGGACTACGCCCGGGAGCGCGCGAAACTGATCGATATGAACAAAGCCAACTGTGCGGTGGAGCCCGGCGCGCCGGCGGCGCCGCCGCAAGGCGGGGATACCATTTATCTGAGCGTGGTGGACCGCGAAGGGAACATGGTGTCGCTGATCCAGAGCAACTTTGAGGCGTTCGGCTCGGGGCTGGTGGCTGATGGCACGGGATTTGTGCTCCACGACCGCGGCGCACTGTTCAGCCTCGACCCCGCGTCTCCCAACGCTCTGGCCGGGCGCAAGCGCCCGCTCCACACAATCATCCCGGCGTTCATGCAGAAGGGCGACGTACGCATCGCCTTCGGCATCATGGGTGCCTGGAACCAATCGCAGGCGCACGCGCAATTTGTCGCCAATATCGTAGACTTCAAGATGAACATCCAGGCAGCGCTCGAGGCCGCCCGATTCACGAAGCTGACCTTTGGGGGTTGCGACGTCGCGATGGAAGGCCGCACCCCCGGCAACATCCGCAATGAGCTAACGGCCAAGGGGCACATGATCGAAGTTCGCGGCGTTTTTTCCCCGCAGATGGGCGGAGGACAGGCTGTCCAGCGCGACTTCGCCGCCGGCATCAACTACGGCGCTTCCGATCCTCGTAAGGACGGCGCCGCCATTCCAGAAATCCCGCCTGAGAAGTAGCCCGAGTCTACGCGGAGTCTGGTGCCACTAAGTCAGGTCGGCAGAAACAACTCCACGGAACACCAATCGTTTGCAGCCATGCGCATGATCTAGGATATCAAACCGGGGGAAGGCACCCGTGGTACGCTCGCTGGGTCGCTCAGACGGCCCCGTGGGAGCAGCATTCACCGCGGTGGCGCTCGACCGGCACATCGCTTGTAACTCCGACGGGATCAACTGACCGCATATCGGGATTCCGCTCACGGGCTCTGCCGAGGCATCCCGCCTGCATCGGAGATGCCGTGCCAAATCCGCGCAGGCCCGATACCTCAAATCCATTCAGTGCGGTGGACGGTCGTGATTGCGCTGAGCTGCACCGAGGCGCCTGCCGCCACAATCTACCATTTAGGCCGAACCTGTGATAATGGGTAATTAGCAGGAGGGTTTGCGACCAGCGGCCGCTCCCCTTTGGCTTACCGCTGGATGCAAAGGTCGGCTAGCTTCAAAGTCCACGAGGAGCAAGAGTCATGCCCGATGAGATAGCCGAAAAAGTACTCACTGTTCTCGCTTCAGTGAAGCGGATACCTCGAGAGAGTATTTCCCTCGACAGCGGGCTCCAAGAGCTGGGCGTCGATTCGCTGGATACCATCGTCCTGGTGTCAGAACTGGAAGATCAGATGAAAATCGTCATCTCCGATGAGGCTGTGCGTTCCATACGCAGTGTGCGCGATATTGTTGAGGGAGTGAGGAAGCTGGCGCCCCGTCTCCCGCTGAACTC
>JBASRK010000192.1:0-4846 GCA_049273775.1 Candidatus Acidiferrales bacterium | reverse complement strand
CACTTTATGCCACGTGCCAACGATGCCGCGTTTCAAGAGCGAGAAGGCGCTCTCGACCGTGTTGGTCTGAACGTCGCCTGCAACGTATTCCTTCGAGTGGCAAACACTGCGATGCTTTTTCTTCTCGATTTTCGACAGCGCCCACGGGTAGATCGCGGACTCATCCGTCATAATCACTTCGACGTGTCCGCCCACATTGGCTCGGATAATCTCGCGCACAGTCTCCGACTTGGTATCTTCGGCGTGAATCAGTCTCAAGTCGCCGTTGCGCTGGCGAATGCCGATTACAACGGACTTCTCGCTACGCGGACGCCAGCGCCGTTTCTTGCCGCCTACGTAGGTCTCGTCAATCTCTACCGTGCCGCTGGGTTTCTTGGGCGCTGTCTCTATCATAGCGGCGCGGATGCGATGGCTGAGGTACCAAGCCGTCTTGTAGCTCACGCCAACCGTGCGTTGAATCTGGCAGGCCGACATACCTTTTTTCGATTCACAAAGCAGCGCTGTGGCGATAAACCATTTCCACAGGGATAGGTGCGAATCGTGGAAGATGGTGCCCGCGGTTACGCTAAACTGGTAATGGCATGAGTCACAGTCGTACTGAAAACGGTTCGCAATGGGGGTTGCCGCCGACTGACAACGCGGACACTGTGCCCCGTCTTTCCAGCGCAATTGCTCTAGCGCCTTGCGGCATTTTTCGTCCGTTCCGAACTGCTCTGTTAGTTGAGCCAGATTGATATTTGGAGTGTTCATCGCGTCACCATGAAAAAGAAAAAGCATCCCCGAGACATGACTAGCGATGAATTGATGCGGCACGTATTCCACCCCAAGGTGGTTAAGCACATCAAGAAGGTCGCCAGCCAGTCTAAGCGAAGCATGAGGAAAGGCTAGCATGAAACGGTTTTTGTGTCAAGTCTATAATTCCGCACGTTAGCCCACTGCCCCCAAGCAAATGGCCCCCGCGCCTCTAGCAGAGTGCTGAAAAACTCATCCCGAGTTGTCACCTTTGCCCTTGTCGCCCTTGGCGGGGCAGGGAACTAGCGCGTCCGCCGGAACGCCCACCCGGAGTCAAACCGTGAAGGCCATTCCATGAATCCCTATTGGGCTTACTGCTCTTCTGCCGCTCGTCGTGCAGTTTTGGGCTCTTCGCCCGCTGGCTCTACCGCCGCATGCGCGACGGCGAAATCCAGCGGGCGGTCATCCGCGACATCGCGCTCAACCATCTGCCGCACATTTACAGCGCGCTGCGCCAGATCGCCGAGTATGACCGCATGACAAGAGAACTCCGGAAGAAATTTGTTGGGCGAGTTTCTCAGCCGCCACTTACCGCCACTTTCTGTCACTTACCGCCAAAGTCGCATAAGTTATATTATGTTAAGTATAGGTTGTGGGAGCGGGTTGAGTGGTCATGCTCCAGTGCGGTGCTGTATCGGCGCTCTTACCAAGGTTGCCGAGAGGCTTGGGGCCGCTTACTGCGGTGGTTACAGCGTTTGCGCTTACTGCGGTGGCTCTGATTGTGGTGGGGATTTGGTCGGGAGGAGCGGGGGGTGGGTCGCTAGCTCGTAGTTGATGAACTGTTCGAGCAGGATGCGGTCGGCGCCAATCAGGCGGCGACCATTGACGAACGCAGTCGGCGTATTGCCAATCTTCAGCGATTGTCCCTCTTTGACGGTTTCCATGACGAGTTGGGTTGTTCTGGGATTTGACATGCAGGTGCGGAGTGCGCCGGTATCAAGTCCAGCCTGGTCAGCGAAGTCGAGCATCTTCTGCCATGCGTTTTCCGGCGAAATAACCTCCTGATTATCAAAGATCGAGTCGTGGAGCTTCCAGAAAGCTTGGTGGTTCTGTTGGTAGGCGCAGCGGCCGGCAATGGCGGCGGTCATGGCCCAGGGGTGGATCTGAACCAGCGGAAAGTCCTTGAAGATGATGCGCACTTGAGGGTAATTAGGTTCGATGGCGCGGAGTACTTCGTGGAGCTGACGGCACGTCGGACACTGGAAGTCGGCGTACTCAACGAGCACGACGCGAGCGTTCGCCGGGCCTTTCGAGGGGCTGTTGTCGAGGCGAATCTGCGCACGTACGGCGGCCAGCGGGTCAGCGGACATGTCCTGGATATCACCCCGGAGCAGGTAGCGCCCGTCTTTGCTGACATAGAGGATTGCAGAGTCGGCCTGCTCGCCTGTGGTGATTTCGACCGGGACCTCGTAAAAGCCGGCAACAGGTGCCTCGGACAGGGCGCCGATCTTGACGCGGAAGGATGGCCCCCAAGCGTAAAGTTTTCGCAGGAAGGCTTCCACTCTTCTCTGGATGGCTGTCGCACCAGCCGGCGGCTTAGCCGCCGGCTGGCTGGGCGAATTGGCGGGCGGAGCCTTGGGGAGATTCTGCGCCGCGGCCGGGACCCACAGCAAGACGAACACGATCCACGCGCGCTTCATTGTCATTCCGCTCCTTGCAGCCCATTCACGGGATGAACTTCTGTGCGATGGGAAAGGTGCGACCGACGCTGAAGGCCTTGGAGGTGACCTTCAAGCCTGGCGGGGCCTGCTTGCGCTTATACTCATTGCGGTCCACGCGCAGCGCCACGTCGCGTACCAGCTCGAGGCTAAATCCGTAGTGGTCGGCAATCTCCTGCGGGCTGCGCAGATCTTCGATGTAGGCCTTTAAGATGCGATCGAGCACGTCGTAAGGCGGCAGGCTGTCCTGATCGGTTTGATTGGGGCGCAACTCGGCGGAAGGGGCCTTGGTGAGCGTTGCGGCGGGGATCACTTCCCTTTCGCGGTTGATCACCCGGGCGAGCTCATACACCATCGTCTTGGGCACATCAGAGATCACGGCGAGGCCCCCGGCCATATCGCCGTAGAGCGTGCAATAACCAACCGCCATTTCGGATTTGTTGCCGGTGCTGAGGACGAGCGAGCCGAACTTGTTGGAAAGCGCCATTAAGATATTTCCGCGAATACGCGCTTGAAGATTCTCTTCGGTGATGTCCTGGGGGAGGCCCTCAAACGAAGGCTGAAGCGTAGCGAGGTAGGACCGAAAGACCTCTCCGATCGGCAACACGAGGAATTCGATGTCAAGGCTTGCTGCCAGCTGTCGCGCATCGCGCAGGCTGCCTTCAGAGGAGTAAGGGCCGGGCATGGAGACGCCGAGAACGTTTTCCGGGCCGACTGCGGCTGCGGCGATGGCGGCGACAACGGCGGAGTCAATCCCGCCGCTCAGTCCCACCAGCACCTTGCGGAAGCCGCATTTGCGGACGTAATCGCGTGCGCCGCAAACCAGGGCGAGATAGGCGTATTCGAGTTCGTCGTCGGTCTGCGGGTGAATGTCTCCCGTTGCTGTGGCGGTATCGAACAGGACCAGGTCTTCTTCAAATGCGCGCGCGCGAGCGGCAACGCGGCCGTCGGCGGTGACGGCGATGCTGCTGCCGTCGAATAACAGGCTATCGTTCCCGCCGACCTGATTCACGTAAACCACCGGGCGGCGGTGGCTGCGAGCGAGCGACTGCAGGATGCCCAGGCGCAGGTTGCGCTTGTCAATCGTATAGGGCGATGCGGAGAGATTCAGCAAGACCGTAGTTCCCTGCCCCACGAGCTCAGCGACCGGGTCGCGGTCATAAAGGCGCTTGGCCCAGAAGTTTTTGTCATTCCAGACGTCTTCACAGATGGTGATGCCGAGCTGCTCGCCGCACAGCGGGAAGACGTGCTGCGATTTGGCCGGCTGGAAGTAACGGTCTTCGTCGAACACATCGTAGGTGGGAAGCAACATCTTATGCTGCTCAAACAGGATGCGGCCCTCGGCCACCAGGGCGGCAATATTTGCCAAGGGCTTGCCGGTGGGGTCCTGCGACCGGCCGGCATAGCCGACGATGACCGGCAGAGGCACCTTCTTGGCCAGGCCGGCCAGCTCGGTGCGGTTGCGTTCGATGAAGGCGGGGCGCTCGAGCAGGTCCTGCGGCAGGTAGCCGCACAGGCAGAGCTCGGAGAAGACGGCAAGATGTGCGCCGCAACGCTTGGCGTCATGGGCTAGCTCGAGAATGCGCGCCGAGTTACCGGCGAAGTCGCCGACGGTGGGGTTGAACTGGGCGAGAGCGATCTTCATGGGAACACACTAGCATACGAGGCCGGCGGACCGTTTTCAATCGGCGGTTGAAAAAGCATTCGTGGGCTTGAGGGGCATAGGAGGAGGTGAAAAGATTTCAACCGAGAGGGTTGAAGGGTCGAAGAGACGAAAACACGAAGAGACGAGAAGGAAGGCGATCAAGGCTTGCGAGCGAGGAGGCTGGCGATCCCCTTCCCTGCCCGAAGCTCGCAATAGAAAAGGGTTTCGAGCTCACCAAATGATTGCTGCAATTCTCCTGTGCGCAGGAGGTAGTCGGGATTGTGCGGGCCATCTGGAAACCCGAGCTGCTCGACTGTGTAGGTCTCATAGACAAGCATGCCGCCGTGTCGCAGGGCGCGCTCAATGGAAGCAAACAGCGAGCGCTGGAGAAAGTTGAAGCACACGATGAGATCGAACTGCGCCGCCGGGAGGGACCAGAGTTCCAAGTCCGCCTCGAGCAGCAACAGACCGGGCAGCTTCGGAGAGAATTCCCGGGATAAATCGCCGGCCCAATGAACGCTAACCTCGTGATCGCGTGCCAGGGCCTCGGCTTTTTCCAGAGCCACACGGGAGGAATCGAGACCTGTAACGCGCCAGCCTCTTCTGGCCAGGTAGACAGCATTCCGGCCAGCGCCCATGGCCAAGTCAAGCGCACGCCCTCGCGGGCAGAGGGGCAGGATCTGCCGAAGGAACGGAGCAGGCTCGGGGTCGGAGTGGGGTTCAGAGTGGTAGCGCTGGTCCCAGTTTTTCG
>JBASRK010000190.1:0-8784 GCA_049273775.1 Candidatus Acidiferrales bacterium | reverse complement strand
CTCTTCCGGTGTCGTCGGATAGCCCAACTGGCCGGAGAGCCGGGCGATCTGCGGCGCGTCGGCCGGCGCCGCCACGCGTACGGTCACCGACGCGGCGGGGACAGAATCAGATCGGGTGGCCATCCTTGAAAGACCCGTCGAAGCATAGGGGAGTCACCCGGAATCAGGCAAGCGAGGGAGAAGGACAGGAGTCAGGCAGGCCGCCGGGCGGGTAGTGGTGCAGTTTGAACTCTGACTTCGCTACAGCTTACAATCCGTCGCGTACATTCATAATGCGTCATGCTGGGGGGGCTCGCATGGACAAGTTCATGGGTTATGGCATCGCGATTGGTGTGGGAATCGGAGCTGCAATTGGAGCCGCAACGGACAACATGGGCACATGGGTCGCAATCGGAGTGGCAATTGGGGTAGCCATTGGATTGGGGATGAGCCGCGCCAGAAGAAAGCCAAACTAGACCACTACCGCCGGGCGCGCCCGGCCAGCCGGCGCTGGACAGCGGCGCCGGTCAATTCGCGCAGGGCATCGGCCGCGACCCAGCGGGCGGCGGGCGCATCGGTCGAGCGAATCTGTTTTGCCGTGCGGATGGCCGAACGGTTGAGGCGCCTATTCCGCTTGCCGATTTGCCGCAGCGCCCAGTTCACCGCTTTCTTGACAAAGTTGCGCTCGTCGGAGGCACGGCGGCGAATGATCGGCAATAGATCAACAAATCTTGCGTCCGACGCCTCTTTATCGTGCACGGCCAGGTAGGCCATCAGCGCAAAGCCGGCCCGGCGGACGAATTCCGGCTCGCGTCGCGCCCATTCAACAGCTTTGCGCCATGCCGGCCTGGCGAAAACGAAGAGATGACCACAGGAGCCGTCTACCACGTCCCAGGAGTTGAAGTCGCGCGCCCAGCGCTCCATTTGTTTCGCGGTGACTTTCGCGGGATCGTCCACGAGCCCGGCCAGAATACGCGCTTCGTGGATGCCCGACGCCCACAACTGCTGCGCCAGCCGGTGATCGGTGCCCATCTCTTTCGCCAGCTTGTGAAGCACGGGCATGGAGATTCCGTGCGCCTTCTCAACGTGCACGCCGAAGCGCGCCATCGCGGCCCGCACCGCAGGATCGGCCCGAGCCTCGAGCTTTTTCAGGACTGCATGCAGTGTGGTTCGACGCGCTGTCTGGTTGCCAGGGTGAGGTCGGCTCAAAACAGCTTCTCCGAGTCGAGCAGGATGGTGACCGGGCCATCGTTCGAGAGCTCAACGGCCATGCGCGCCTGGAAGACGCCGGTCTCGACGCGCACGCCCAGCGCGCGCAGGGCGCGCACGAACTCCTGGTAAAGGCGGTTGGCGTCCTCGGGCGAGGCCGCCTGGATGAAACTGGGCCGGCGCTGGCCGCGGGCGTCGCCGTAGAGGGTGAACTGCGAGACGACCAGAGCCGCGCCGCCTGTTTCCAGCAGCGAGCGGTTCATCTTGCCCTGGTCGTCATCGAAGATGCGCAGGTGAGCGGTTTTCTCGGCGAGATAGGCGGCTGACTCGGGCGTATCTGTGCGGCCCACGCCCAGCAGCACCACCGCGCCCGCGGCGATTTCGCCGGTGACGCGCCCCTCGACGACGACTCGCGCCCGGCTGACGCGTTGCACCACGGCTCGCACGGCGATGCTCCCGCTGCTCCGATGCCCGCGCTCGATCGCTGGCTCAGGGTGTAAGTGTTTGAAAACGTCTACTACGGGTCGCTGTTCCCGGCGCTCGCAGGCTCGGACGCCGCCGGCCTGCGCGGCAGCATCTCCGGCCACTGCGCGACGTTGTAGGCCCACACCGCCAGCACTTGCGCGCCCTGCACCAGGTCGTCCTTCCAGACCCTTTCGAACGTATCGGACTGGCTGTGGTGGGTCTTGCGGTACTCGGCCGGATCCTGGAGGCAGTAGAAGCCGGGCACGCCGGCATCGTTGAACGAGGCGTGGTCGGTGCCGAAGCCGCTGCGGAGGCTCAACTCGAGCAGGCCGACTTCGCGCAGCGGGGCCACGACGCGGTCCATCACCTCCCGGACCTGGTAGTTGCCCTGCAATCCGATGCTCAGCACCCGGCCCGTGCCGGAATCGTGCACGAATACGCCGGAGATTTTCGCGAGCTCGGCGCGGTGCGCTTCCACGTAGGCCCGCGAGCCGTTCAATCCCTGCTCTTCGCCGGAGAACAAGATGAAGCGGATGGTGCGCTTGGGCTTCAGGCCCAGCTTCTGGAGGGCGCGGGCGGCCTCGAGCACGGCCATCGAGCCCGTGCCGTTGTCGGTGCTGCCGGTGGCGAGGTCCCAGGAGTCCAGGTGCGCGCCGAGGATCACCACTTCGTCGGGCCGCTCGGCGCCGGGAAGCTCGGCGACGGTGTTGTACACCTCGACGGGCTTATCACTGAAGGAGTTCATCAGCTCAAGCTCCACTTCCACCGGGCCGCGCTGCAGCAGCCGCCAGATCAGGCCGTAGTTTTCCGCGGTGATGAAGCCTGTGGGCACCAGACCCATGGCGTACCGATGCCCGCCGATGCCGCCCATATTGAGCAGGCCGTGGTTCTTGTCGGATTCGCGGAGGAAAGCTGCGACGCCCTCCTGCTTGAAGAAAGCATTCCGGGCGCGGCTAAACCGCTGCGTTGGTGAGTTCTCATCGGCCGCATGCGACGGCGGCGGCAGCGTCGCTTGGCTCACGATCGGCGAGCGCGGAGCCTCGTATGGCCCCGGCAGGCTCGCCGGCTCCGCAGTGATGACTATGGCTCCTTTCAGCTTGCCCTTGTATTTCTGCAGCTCCTCCGTACTTTGCGCCTTGACGCACACCACTGGCCCGCGAACAACCCCTGCGGTGCCGGGCGACCAGCCCGCCGAAGCCAGCGTCAGCGGGTGCTCGGCGGGGCTGAGGATCCGCCCGCGGGCGGTGCCGCGACGCCAGGCGCGCGCGATGGTCCACGCTTCCAGGTGCACGTTTGATAGGCCGTACTTGCGGAACATCTCCGCCGTCCAGCGGTTGGCCTGGGCCATGCGGTCGGTCCCGGTAAGCCGCGGCCCGATCATGTCGGAGAGGTACTCGAGGTTGGCCATCAGCTCATTGTTGTCTTTCACCTCGGCCAGAATCCTGCGATCCGTTGAGGCAATGGGGCTGTCGCTCGACGGGGCCTCCTGCGCCAGCGCCCGCCAGCCGCACAGTCCCAGCACAATCATCAATGCAGGAAGGAAAATACTCCGCCGTTTCACTGGTTCGTTCCTCCGGAAACAAAAGATAGCTGCTCGAGCGCTTCATTCTATGCCAAGCGGGCCGGTTTGGGCAGGGCCGCACCGGCTTCAACTCTTCGGATACGACTCTTGGACGAGGCGCAACCGCGGGAGGCTGCCGCAAAACCTATTTTCACATGAGGGAAACTGTGTTAGAAGGAGGCGATTCCACGAGGCAAACGCACAGCCTTGAAACTCGCCCTGATCGGGACGCACGGCGTCGGCAAGACCACCCTGGCCTACGAAATCTGTTCCCTGCTCAAGAAGGCGGACCACAACGTCGAGCTGGTCACCGAGGTGGCGCGCCGCTCCCCCTTCCCGGTGAATGAGGCGACCACGCTCGACGGCCAGCTCTGGATCCTGCACGCACAGATCGCCGCGGAACTGGATGCCGCCGCCCGCGCGCCGCACGTGATCTGCGACCGCGCTGTGCTCGACAACTACTGCTACCTGGTCAACAAGTGCGGCCGTCAGGCGCAGCTTGAACACTGGCTCGAGTGGTGGATGCAGAGTTATTCACTGCTGGTGGCCGTGCCGCCGCTGGCCGATGGCATACCGCCCGACGGCTTCCGCTCGGAGAACCTGGAGTTCCAGCATCGCATCCACGACCTGCTCGGCGAGTTACTTGCAGAGGCGCCGTTCTATCGCCTGCGCGACCGCGTGCTGTGGCTCGAGCGCCGCGAGCGGCGCGTCTGGGGCGAGCTCATCTTTGCGGCCGCGGCGCCGCTGCTGCGCCCCGCCGAACGCACCCAGGGCGCCGCCGCCCGCTGAACGACTCCCGTGCTATTTTGTTTTCGGTTTTCTCCGGCGTGCATTCGCCGATTTGGCGCGCCGCGGGGCGGGCTGGCACCGTCGGCAGAAATAGCTGCTGCGGCCGGCCACGATGACGCGCCGGATCTTCTCCCCGCAGCGGAAGCAACCCTTCCCTTCCCGGCCGTAGACGCGGTGGCGCCGCTGGAACTCGCCCGGCCGGCCCTCGGCGTCCACGTAATTCGCGATGGAGGAGCCGCGGAGGCGAATGGCCGCCATCAGTACGTCGCGGATGGCGCGATAGAGCTGCCTGGTCTGTCCGGCGCTGAGCCGAGCAGCGTGGCGCGCCGGATGGATGCGCGCCCGCCACAGGCTCTCATCCGCGTAGATGTTCCCCATCCCGCGGAAGACGTGCTGGTCGAGCAGCATCGCCTTGATCCGGGCGCGCCGTCCGGCCAGGCGCCGACAAAACTCCTCCTCGGTGGCTTCCAGCGGATCGAGCCCCAGCCGGCCGAAGAAATTCTCCCAGTGCGGCTCCGCCACAAGGGCCAGGCGGCCGAAGCGGCGGATATCGGTATAGCGGAGTTCGCGGCCATCGTCGAGCAGCAATTGCGCGTGCGTGTGGAGCGCCACCGGCTCCTCGGCGGGCTGCGCGGCGAGCTGGCCCGTCATGCCCAGGTGCACGACCAGGAAGCAAGAACCGCAGGAGCCGTTCGCCGGCCGAAGACGCAGCAGAAGGAATTTTCCATAGCGAGTGACGTCTTCGATGCGCGTGCCCGGCAGGTCGCGTTCGAGCGCCGCCGGATCGTCCATAAAATCGGTCTTGCCCAGCCGCACGGCGAGGATGCGCCGGCCGGGCAGCGTGGCACGCAGGCCGCTGGCGATGGTTTCGACTTCCGGCAGTTCCGGCATGATGGATCTCAGCAGGAAAAAATACCACAATGGCGACGACGCTGCAGGCTCTGACCCTGTGTCTGCATGAGCCGCGACCTGCTGACCCCGCTCGCGCCCCGGCAGCGGGCTGCGGCGCCCGCCGCATCCGTGGTACATTCCCTACCCAGCCTCGGGGCAGGCGGCCGAAATGCCGGCAGTTCTGCATCTCGGAGATGTGCAACGGCGTCCAATCAGGCGCTGACTCACTAGCAAGTCCTTAGGGTGTGTGCCTGGGAGCGGCGATGAATTTCCTGTTGATGATGGCTGTAGGGCTGCTCGGCTTCGCCAACGGCGCAAACGACAATTTCAAGGGCGTCGCCACGCTCTGGGGCGCGGGCCGCACCAGCTACAAGCGCGCGCTGGCCTGGGCCACGGTGTTCACCTTGTTCGGGTCGCTTGCGGCCGTCTGGGTGGCCGGCGGTCTGGCCGCAAAGTTCAATGGCTCGAACCTGGTCGCCAGAGAGGTCTTCACGCACACGCCGTTTCTCGCCGCGGTGGCCCTGGCGGCCTTTGGCACAGTCTTGCTGGCTTCGCGGCTGGGCCTGCCAATCTCCACCACACACGCGCTGACCGGCGCGCTCGTGGGCGCGGGCGTGACGGCGGCCGGGCTGGCGAACGTGAATTTTGCGGCTCTGACGAAAGGCGTGGTCGCGCCGTTACTGTTTTCGCCCGTGGCTGCGTTTGTCCTGACGCTGGCGGTCTATCCGCTGGCCACCAAGCTGGCTGGCGGCCGCGACTGCGTTTGCATTGACCAGCCGCTGAGCGTTGCGCTGGCGCCGGCGAGTTCCTCTCTCTCCAGCCGGCATGCAGCCACGACGATCGTGGCGCCGCCCACCATGCGCTGGGCGCGGCCGGCCGAGTGCGCCACCGGTGCAGAAACCGTACGAATGAGCTTGAGCGATGCCTTGCATTGGCTTTCCGGCGCGGCGATCAGTTTTGCCCGCGGCCTGAACGACACGCCGAAAATCACCGCGGTACTCCTGGTGCTGCCCGTCACCGGCTTCGCCACGCCAAAAACCAATTATCTCCTTGTGGCGCTGGCCATGGCCGCGGGCGGGCTGCTGGGCGCGGCGCGCGTGGCGCGGACGCTGAGCAAGCAGATTACGCCGATGGCCGCGCCCGAAGCCACCGGGGCAAACCTGGTGGCGGCGACGCTGGTCGTGCTGGCCTCCCGCTTCGCGCTGCCGGTTTCCACCACGCACGTCACCTCGGGCGGGCTGTTCGGCATCGGCCTGCTGCGGCGCAAGGAGGCCGATTGGCGCCGCGTGCGCGAGATCGTGCTGTCCTGGCTCGCTACTGTGCCGCTCGGCGCCGCGCTGGCGGGCGGATGCTTCTGGCTGCTGAGCAGGTAACGAGTTACCTATTTCGAGTTTCGGTGCTGGTGGTTCGAGTTCGCATCCAAACCGGAGGAAGTCATGGCTCGCAAAGCCGCCCTGCTTGATACCGAAGCGGCCGTCCGCGAACGCTACGCGAAGGCCGCCCGCGCCCGGGAAGCGAAACTCTGCTGCCCGGTCACCTACGACCCGAAGTACCTCGAAGCGATCCCCCGGGAGGTCCTCGAGAAGGACTACGGCTGCGGCGACCCGTCGCGCTACGTCCGTCCGGGCGAAACGGTGCTCGACCTGGGCAGCGGCGCCGGAAAGATCTGCTACATCGCCGCGCAGATCGTCGGGGCGAACGGGCAGGTGATCGGCGTGGACTTCAACACCGAGATGCTCGCCCTGGCGCGCAAGTACCAGCCCGTGGTCGCCGCGGCGCTGGGCTACGACAACGTCCGCCTCCACCGCGCGCGCATCCAGGACCTGGCGCTGCCGCTTGACGAGGTGGACGCCTACCTGAAGGCCAACCCGGTGCGCTCAGCCGAAGAGCTGCGGCGCTTCGAGGAGTTTCAGGGGCGCCTGCGCCGGGCCGCGCCGGTGATCCCGAACGAGTCGGTAGACGTGATCATCTCCAACTGCGTGCTCAATCTGGTGCGCGAGGCCGACCGCGAGCAGCTCTTCCGCGAGATGTTCCGGGTGCTCAAGCGCGGCGGCAGAGTGGCGATCAGCGACGTGGTCTCCGACGAGCCGGTGCCCGAAAAGATGAAGCAGGACGCCGAATTGTGGAGCGGCTGCATCGCGGGCGCCTTCCAGGAAGCCGCATTTCTGGCGGCGTTCGAGCGCGCCGGCTTCCACGCCATCGCGCTCGACAAGTATGACCAGCGGCCGTGGAAGACCCTCCGCGGCATCGAGTTCCGCAGCGTGACCGTGACGGCGCGCAAGGGCAAGCAGGGGCCGTGCTGGGAGCGCCACCAGGCCGTCATCTACAAGGGCCCGTGGAAGAAGGTGGAGGACGACGACGGCCACACGCTCGTCCGCGGCCAGCGCACCGCCGTCTGCGACAAGACCTACCGCATCCTGACCGGCGAGCCTTACGCCGAGCAGGTCATCCCCGTACCGCCGCTCACGGAGGTCCCCCTGCGCCGTGCCAAGCCGTTTGCTTGCGGGCCCGCCTCGGGCGCGCTGCGCTCGCCGGCGGAAACCAAAGGCAAGCGCTACCGCAAGACCGAAAACGCCGCGGCCGCCTGCGCGCCCGGCTCCGGCTGCTGCTGAAGGAGGATTGCCGTGGACGGCTACTACCATTCCGCCGACCTGCCCCGCTTCGCCGAGATGGGCAAGGGCAACAAGGACCTCTGGGAGAAATTCTCAGCCTACTATGCCGCCGTTTTCGCCGAAGGGGCGCTCACCGAGCGGGAGAAGGCGCTGGTGGCGCTGGGGGTGGCGCACGCGGTGCAGTGTCCCTATTGCATTGACGCCTACACGCAGGCATGCCTCGAGAAGGGCTCCAACATCGAGGAGATGACCGAAGCGGTGCACGTCGCCTGCGCCATCCGCGGCGGAGCGTCGCTGGTGCACGGCCTGCAGATGCGCAACGTCGCCGAAAAACTTTCGATGTGAGGCCGGAGGCGGGGCATCGGCCCCGGCGCTATGGCAACGCAGAGACTGTCCATCGAGTCCGCTGGCCTGAGCTTGAAGGCGCGCGCCAACCCGCTGGCCTCCGCCGCGGAGCAGCTCCGCATCCTCGCTCAGCCGGGCCGGGTCCCATTGTTTGAAGAAAGGATGCGCGGCGCCGGGCTGTTCCCGCTTGCCGCCACCGGCATCACCGTCTTCCAGATCAACGTCGGCAAGCTCTGCAACCAGACCTGCCACCATTGCCACGTGGACGCCGGGCCCGACCGCAAGGAGATCATGACCCGCGAGACGGCCGAGCAGTGCATCGCCGCCCTCGCCCGCACCTCCATCCCGACCGTGGACATCACCGGCGGCGCGCCCGAGCTGAACCCGAACTTCCGCTGGCTGGTGGAACAGGCGCGCCAGCTCGGCCGGCACGTGATCGACCGCTGCAACCTGACCGTGCTGTTGTTGCCGGCGCAGGGCGACCTGGCCGCGTTCCTGGCACAGCATCAAGTCGAGGTGATCGCCTCGCTGCCCTACTTCCGCGCCTCGCAGACCGACGCGCAGCGCGGCGCCGGCGTCTTTGACAAGTCCATCGAGGCGCTGCGCAAGCTGAACGCGCTGGGCTACGGACAGCCCGGCGCGGGCCTCGTGCTGAACCTGATCTATAACCCCGTCGGCGCCTACCTGCCGCCGAAGCAGGAAGCCATCGAGGGGCAGTTCAAACGCGAGCTCGAGCGGCACCACGGCGTGGTCTTCAACCGCCTCTACACCATCACCAACATGCCCATCAGCCGCTTCCTCGAGTTTCTGCTCGCGACGCGCAACTACGAGGGCTATATGGAGCGGCTGGTGAACGCCTTCAACCCCGCCGCCGCAACGGGCGTGATGTGCCGCTACACACTTTCGATCGGCTGGGACGGCACGCTCTATGAC
>JBASRK010000187.1:0-13185 GCA_049273775.1 Candidatus Acidiferrales bacterium | reverse complement strand
GAGTTGCAGCGCGCCGGCCTGGACACGCTGATCCCCGCCGGCCTGGTGCTCGCCGGAGGCGGCTCGCGCCTTCGCGGCCTGGCCGAGCTGGCCGAGCGCACGTTCGCTCTGCCGGTGCGCGTGGTGGCGCCGCGAGGCCCGGCGGGCATGCCGGAGGAGCTTTCCCAGCCCGAATACGCTACGGCAGTAGGGCTGCTTTTGTACGGGGCGCGCGCCCGCCGCATGGCGGCGCAGCGGCCCGATACTCTGGTGGCCAAGCTCAGGAGCATGTTTGCCGGCGCCTAGCGCGCCGGCGGACGGAACGTTTGGCAAGGATTGCAAAACTCATGGGGGGAGGCACCATGACGCCGAAGGAATCGGGCATCCGGATATCGTTCACCGAAGAGCAGCAGCATGGCGCAAGGATCAAGGTCATCGGGGTGGGGGGCGGCGGGTCGAACGCCGTGAACCGCATGATTCGGGCGAAGGTTGAGGGCGTCGAATTCATCGCCGCCAATACCGACCTGCAGGCGCTTAAGCTGTCGCACGCGCCGGTGAAGCTGCAGATGGGCGCGAAACTCACCAAGGGCTTGGGCGCCGGCGCTAACCCTGAAATCGGCCGCAAGGCCGCGCTCGAGGACACCGAGAAGATCATCGAAGTGCTCGAGGGCGCGGACATGGTCTTCCTCACCACGGGCCTGGGCGGCGGCACGGGCAGCGGCGCCGCGCCGGTGGTGGCCTCGCTGGCGTCCGAGCTGGGCGCGCTGACCGTCGCGGTGGTGACGAAACCCTTCGCATTCGAAGGCAAGCGGCGAATGCTGCAGGCCGAGCACGCGCTGACCGAGCTGGTGAGCTGCGTGGACACGGTCATCGTCATTCCCAACGAGCGGCTGATGGATACGGTCGAACGCGGCACCAGCTTCTTCGAGGCTTTCCGCATCGCCGACGACATCCTGCGCCAGGCCGTGCAGGGCATCAGCGACATCATCACCATCCCGGGCATCATCAACCGCGACTTCGCTGACGTGAGGACGATTATGCAGGGGCAGGGCTACGCGGTGATGGGCACGGCGGTCGCCTCCGGGGCCAATCGCGCCGTGGACGCCGCGAATCGCGCCATCTCCAGCCCCTTGCTCGAAGACAACTCCATCCAGGGCGCCCAGGGCATCCTGATCAACGTGAGCGGCTCCTCCAGCCTCACCCTCCACGAGATCCACGAGGCGTCCTCGATCATTCAGAAGGCGGCGCACGAGAACGCCAACATCATCTTCGGCGCGGTCCAGGACGACGCCATGAAGGAGTCGGTGAAGATCACCGTGATCGCCGCGGGCTTCCGCGAAACCGCCCGCCGGCCTGCGCACCAGAAGCCGTCGTATTTGCCGAAGACGTGGAAAGCGGCGCACGAGCGCACCGTAGTGGATGAAGTGGCGCGAAACATTACCGAGGTCATCCACGAAGTGCCTGCGGACGACCTCGACGTGCCCACGTTCCTCCGCCGCCAGGCCCAAAAAGCCTGACGAACTCCGGCACACGGTTCGTAGGGGCGCTGCGCTTGTCCCGAGCGAAGCCGAGGGATGCTGTGCCCCCGCAACCACGCAACGCGAACGCGTAACGGCGAGCTCTCGGCTCGCTCCTCTTGTCTTGGAATCCGACCTCCCGAGATTCCGGAGATTGAGCAAATAGAAGAATGACGCGCTTTCTCTCCCGCACATTGGCCGACCTCGAAGGTGCCGGCATCAACGAAGAAACCGAGCGTCTCTTCGCCTACCACCATGCCACCAAGCACAGCTATCGCTCCGTTCGGACGAATGCACATTTTCTCGATTGGCACAATCAGCCCGATCCCTTCCGCACCTATGAAGGTGCCCCGTTGATCGCGCTTCCGGCTGAACCTGCCTTCTCCGCGGTCAGCACGTTCGCCACAATCGCGGCGCTGGCGGAAGGCGTGAGACCGGCCGAGGGAGCCAGGCCCGAATCTGGCGAAGGCGTTCGGCTCGACGTGACTTGGCTCAGCCGTTTGCTCCGGCACTCCATGGCGGTCAGCGCTTGGAAGAAAGTTCCCCGGACGGGCGATCGCTACAGCCTGCGCGTGAATCCCTCATCGGGAAATCTCCACCCCACGGAAACTTATCTCGCGCTGCGCGGGTTCAGGGGAATCGACGACGGCTTGTATCACTACCGCGCGGATGTGCACGCGCTCGAGCTTCGGAGCCGTGGCGGCTGGTCGGAGCAGAACGCCGGTGCCCTCCTGCTTCCCTGGGCGGCGGAATCACCGTTGATCGTCGCGCTGACCTCGATCTTTTGGCGCGAGGCGTGGAAGTACCGCGATCGCGCCTATCGCTACTGCTGCCACGACCTGGGCCACGCGATGATGAGCTTGGCTCTGGCGGCGCGTGCGCTGGGACTGCTTGGCGGTGTTGTGGCTCATTTCAGCGATCTCTGTATGACCCGCGCGCTCGGCTTGGCCGAAAGTGACGAAGCCCCCATGGCCTTCTTGGTCTTTCAGCCGCAGAGCCCTTCTGGGCGACTCCCTGTCCCGCCGCAGGAGGAATCCGCGGGAGTCCCCAACGAGTTGTCCGCGGAAGAAGCTCCCTATTATCTGCTTCTCGGAATGCATCGTTCGACGATCCTGCCAGATCCCGCGGGGCCGCTGCCGCGCATCCCGCCGGCGAATGCTGCCGCCTCGCGCGTCCAAGCGCCTCCGCGCGGCCCCGCGCGCGATAGCTCTTTGGGACCCACCGTGCGGCGACGGCGCTCTGCGCTTGATTTCGATGCTCGGACTCCTCCCATGAAGCGCGACGATGTGGAACAGCTCCTGGATTTCGCGACGCGCGATTGGCTGGCGGATTGGCGCGGAAACTTCGGCGGCGAGAAGTCACCGAGGGAGAAAGGCGCCGATTTCGTGACGCTTTACCTCTACATCCACCGCGTGCGCGACTGCGAGCCCGGCGTCTACCGCTGGGACAAGTCGCACCGAAGGCTTGAGCAGCTCCATCGCGGCAATGTGGAGCGCGTGGCGGCTTATCTCAGCCTCGAACAGGCGCTCGCGGGAAACGCTTGCTTCGCGGTTTCAATGATTGCGGACCTGGCTGAGGCGGCACGCCTGTTCGGCAACCGCGGCTACCGCTACGTGCATTTCGAAGCCGGGGCAATCGGACAGAGGCTTTATGTCGGGGCGGAGGCACTGGGCTGGAACGCCACCGGCATAGGAGCGTTCTACGACGACGATGTCCACCGCTATCTGGGCTTCCTGGAGGAAGGAGAGACGCCCGTGGGTGCGTCGCTCCACGCGGCGGAACAAGCGGCGCTCGTCATGCTCGGCTCACCGTCTAGCCGGGCAGCGGCGCAGGACCGAGGCCGGCGCGAGTCCGCTCCGGTGCTTTCTGAATCCGGCGAAGAGCATCTTTCCGGCCCGAGGCAATTCCGGGAGAACGAAGGGGAACCCGCGCCGCGCAGGGATCCCCGCACGCTCCCGCGGCAGGTGATTTACCATTTCGCAGTCGGCCGCGCCATTCCCGATCCGCGGCTCGAGGCTTGAGTGGTCCCTTGCCCTCGGCGTCACCAGGTGCATCGGCTGCCGCCGGTCAACCCCCTTTTTCTGGTCCCGCCCTAGCCTCGCGCGCAACGCGGGGATGGCAAGAACCTGAAAATAACGGCGGACAATCTATCTCAGCGTGATCTCGCCGCCTGGCGCTGCTCTCCTTCAATGCCCGGAAAGATGTCATAGATATAGTCGTGGGCGGCCAAGGCGAGCTTGTTCAGGGTGCCTGCTTGAACGCGCTTGACGGTTTCCTCGCGGGAGAGGTCAAAGATCGCCTCGAGAATCTGCGCGCGCTCCTGCTTGTTCGCCTGCCCCACGACGAACAGTAGGCGGGCGCTGTGCTGGATGTAGCGGGGCGAAAGCAGTTGCCGCTTCAAGATCTCCATGATGATGGGCGCTTTGGCGCGGTCAAAGCGGCCTGGATCGCCGCGGCGGTCCAGCTCGGCGAAGAACTCCGATGTCCATTCGTTGTGGTAGTCCCACAATTTTTCGAACAGCTCCGGGGTGAAGCGGGTCCCAGCCTTGATCTCGAAGGCGTTTACAGCCGGTACGACCCCATCCTCGGTGAGCGCCGGCCGCTTGAGGTAGCCGTCCCTGGTAATGGCGGCCTGGTGATGGATGAGGCTCCACAGCCACGACACATCGATCCGGTAGGTGGCGAGGTCATTCATGAACCGCAGCGAAAGTTCGTAGTCGTCGATCGCCGCCGCGAAGTTGCCGTTGAGGATCTGGAAGCCGTAGTTCGCCGCCATGTAGAACGCGTGTTGGACGTGCTCAATGGTGATCTCACCCTTCGGCACGCCGTAGATGGCGTCCCAAAGTTCCTGCGTGAAGAGTTTCTCCGGCGTGTCAAGCATGTCCTTGGTGATGACCAAGGGCATGATCTTGCCCTGCGGGTTCAATAACCCACGGGATTGCAGCAGGTGCCGCTCCGCGTCCGTGAGACCACTGGCAACCGTTGGCACCGGTTTGCCTTTCACCTCCACAGTATCTAGCGGCGCATCCAGGATCGTGTGGAGCTGCGTCACAGGAACCCGTAAGGGTGCATTGCCAGCGGCGACGTAGGCCGGTTCTGGGCTGGCGACCCAGCTTTGCCGATAGGCATCATGGAGACGTCCCTTCACTCGGCCAGCAAGGATGTCTTCCAGGGTGGGCTGTTGGCCCGCGGGCAACGGCTGCTCGGGCATGAACATGAGACCCAGCAGGCGCTCTCGCAGCTTGTCAACGACCATCGCACGCAGGGCCAGTGGGTTGTACCTCGAGCGGCCATAGGGATCGCTCGGTTGATAGATCATTACCGCCGCCATCCCGCCAATGGGGGCGCCCTGGCTGAGCTCGCCATTCTTCATGCCCGCCATGAGCATCATCAGCGCGTTGTACCGCTGATACGCAATCATGTTCGGGGAGGCCATGCCGATCGACTGCGGGTCCGGAAACACGCCCTTCGGGTCGTCCTTCCAAATCTCAATGAGGCTGGCCAGGTAGTCCCAGCGGCCGACATTCGTCCCAAGCAGCCGACGCCGCAAGACCCAGGCGATCGCAGGCAAGAACCGGCCCGCATTTCCCTCCTCATAGAGGACTTTGATTTTCATGGTGCCAGGCTGGACGCCGATCAGGCCTTCCAGCCGCGCCAGGAGCTTCTCCACAATCAGGGCTTCCTGAGGAGTCTGAATCTTCGGGATGTAGTAGTACACGCCCGTGCCGGCGCGGGTGAGGGATCCGTAGTTGTTGAGGGTCCAGAGGAGGGTGATGGGAATTATACCGGGCACCGGTTGGTCATCGACCCTGATGTGGTCATACCGCACGTGGATGCCGGGAGGCCGGGCAAACCGCGTCGGCCACTGCGCCGGGGAAGTATTGATCCTGTACGCGCGCTTTTGGCCTTTCTTCACCACCTCATAGGGGTGGTCAGCCCAGCGACCTTCGAAAATCTCTTTGGCGTTCTGCATGGCCGCAAAAATCCCCACCGGCTGATTCGTGGGCGTGCCATCGGTCTGGAAATGGGGCGGTGAGGCGTCTTCGAAGTCCGGCATATTCATGGGCGCCGGGCTATTCAACGCGTTGAAGGCCATGTCCAGCGGATGCCACGGCCCGGTCAGTTCCAGGCCGGGATTCGTCAACGGGTGGGCGTCCTTCGGGATGGGCACCTCGTCGTTGAGCCGCCAGCGCCACTCGCTTTCCCGGCCGAGAACGTTATCAATCAGGCCTTGGACGATCTGGCGAAACGTCCAAAACCGTCCGCTGACAGGATCTTCAAACGTGTCCTCCCACTTCGGCCAGGCATATTTCTTGCTGACCGGCGCGGGGGACTGGAGTAGCTCCCGCCGGGCGGTTAGGGCCGCGGCGATTTCGGGGCCCAGCTCTCGGGTGAGCGTGGCAATCGCCTGTTCGATATTGACTTCTCGGCCGTTCACCTTCTTGTTCCCGAAGAGGTCTGGGAACTTCTGGAGAATGTCCTCGCGGATCATGGCCTCGCCCTCCTCAGCTCTTTCGTACGAGCGCGCCTAGCACGCCGGCGAAGAAATAGAGCACTATTGCCGGCAGGGCGTCAAGCCCCCTGCCGGCACTTCGCCGGCAGCTCCGGTCCCCGACCGCAGTCGAGGAAGGCAACAGGAAGCGGCGCACGCGGAAGGACTTGAGTCCTTAACCTTCTGCCTAAAGGACCGCCCGCGCCCGAGCAGGCCGTTCGCAGGGGCGCCGCGCTTGTCCCGAGCGAAGCCGAGGGATGCTGCGTCCCTGGCGCAGAAGTTATAGACTTTTGCGCATGGAGCACGTTGTCCGCATCCGGCGCGAGGTGGTATCGCACATGGTCGAAGAGGTGAGGTGCGACCCATCACTGGAGTCCTGCGGCCTGCTGGGCGGTCGCGGCGGCGTGATTTCAGCCATTTTTCCGGCGCAGAATGCGCTCGCCAGCCCGAGCGAGTTTGAGATTGCCCCCGCAGAGCTTTTTCGGATGTTCCGCGAGCTGCGGGCGTCGCGCCTCGACCACCTGGGCATCTACCATTCACATCCGGCCGGCGACAACGCGCCCTCGGCCCGAGACATCGAGCGCGCGTTCTACCCGGATGTGGCGTACTTCGTGGTCTCACCCCTGCCGGACGCGCCGCGGCCTGTCCGCGCGTTTTCTATCCGCGAAGGTCGCGTCACCGAGCTGGCCATGGAGACGCTGGGCTGAAGCGCCTTTGTTGGGAGCTGGTGTCATTCCGAACGGAGTCCGCCTTGGCGGGCGAAGCGAAGAATCTCAGCCTTGGAAATCTTCGCGCGTCCCGCAAAGGGCGGAACGGAACTCAACATAACGCGTCCACTTTGCCAATTACGCTGCGGCTGCCGCTCGTCCGGCGAATACCGCTTCGTACACGTCGTGGACCTGCTGCGCCGAGCGCTCCCAGGAGTACCGCTGCACCAGCTCGTACCCGCGGCGGACCAGCGCCTCGCGCAACACATCCTCGGTGAGGATCTGGCGGATGCCGCGGGCGATCTCAAACACGTGCTCCGGGTTCACCAGCAGCGCCGCCTGGCTGAAGACCTCCGGAAGCGACGACACGTTCGAGGTCAGCACCGGCGTGCCGTGGGCCATGGCCTCGAGCGGCGGCAGGCCGAAGCCTTCGTAGAGCGACGGGAACAGGAACGCCCGCGCCCGGGCGTAAAACACGCGCAGGACCGGGTAGGGCACAAAGCCCAGGAACCTGACGTCCTCGCGGATGCGTGTGCGGATCACGGCCCGCCGCAGGTCCGCGTGCTTGGACAGCTCGTCTCCGATCATCAGCAGCTTGAGCCCGGCCAGCTCGGGATGATCGCGCAACTCGGACTTCGCGACGGCGAAGGCTTCGATCAATCGGGCGAGATTTTTTTGCGGCCTGATCTTCCCGGCGTATAGCACAAAGGGGTAATTCACCGCATGGCGTTCCAGGATGCGGTCGGCGTCGGCGGGCAGCGGCTCGCGGACGAAGCGCTGGTCGAGCGCATTGTAGATGACTTCGATTTTGGCCTCGGGGATGCCGAAAACGCGGGCCAGCTCGCGCTTCGACGCGTGAGAAACCGCCAGGATGCGCTCGGCCCGGGACAGAGCGCGCCGTGCAAAGAACAGCCGTCCGGTTTGCACCAGGGGCGAGCGGCCCACCGGCGGCGAGAATATGTCGGTCAAGTCGTGGACGGTGATCACCAACCGGCAAGGCACCACCGCGGGGGCATAAAACCAGGGCATGTGCAGGATATCGATATGGCGGCGCTCGAGAAGGAACGGCAGATGAAAATGCGTGCGAAACGTCCCGGGATCGGCCGGGTAGTCGAGCAGCTCGAAATTTTCCGGCAGCACGTCGAATTCTTCCAGGTGCCGCCGCTGGCCGATCAGCAGGTAGCGCGTCTGGTGCTTGAGTCGGGCGAGCTGGTTGACGACGTTGCGGATGTAGGTGCCGATGCCGTAGTCGCCCGCGCGCCGAATGTCAATTGCAACGCGCATCGGCGGTGGCGTGTCAGGGATGGGCGCGGCGCATTTCGACGCGGTAGGGGGTGCCGTCGGAGGCCAGATAGCGCTGCTCGTAGAGCGGGAAGCGCGCCGCCATCTCCGCCACCTCGGCGCGGATGCGCTGCTCGCGCTCGGCGTCGCCGATGTGGTTCAGGATTTCGGCCATCCACTCGGTGATGCGCTCCATCTCCGACTCGCGCATCCCGCGGGTGGTCACCGCCGGGCTGCCCAGACGAATGCCGCCGGCCTTCATTGGCGGGAGCGGGTCGAAAGGGATGGAGTTCTTGTTCACGGTAATGGCGGCGCGGTCGAGCGAGATCTGCGCGGCGCTGCCGGTGAGCCCGCGAGAGTGCATGTCCACCAGGAGAAGGTGCGTGTCGGTCCCGCCCGAGATGATGCGGAAGTCGCGCTTCGCCAAACCCGCGGCGAGCGCCTTGGCGTTTGCCGCCACGTGTTTCTGGTATTCGTGAAACTCCGGCTGCATGGCTTCCTTCAGGCACACGGCCTTGGCCGCGATGATGTGGACCAGCGGCCCGCCCTGGGTCCCCGGGAAGGTGAGGCGGTCAAGCTCTTTCGCGTACTTCTCGCGGCAGAGCACCATTCCCGCCCGCGGCCCTCGCAGCGTCTTGTGTGTTGTGGTGGAGACAAAATCGGCGTGGGGCACCGGGCTGGGGTGGATGCCGGTCGCCACCAGCCCCGCAATGTGCGCCATATCCACAAACAGCAGGGCTCCCACTGCCTGCGCGATCTGCGCCATGCGCGGGAAGTCAATCGTCCGCGGGTAGGCGCTGGCGCCCGCGACGATCATCTTGGGCTTGTGCTCTTGCGCCAAGCGCTCCAGCTCGTCGTAATCAATCCTCTCGGTCTCTTTCGAGACGCCGTAGGGGACGAACTTGTACATCCGTCCGGAAAAATTCAGCGGGTGGCCGTGCGTGAGGTGGCCGCCGTGCGCCAGGTTCATCCCCAGCACGGTGTCGCCGACCTGCAGCGCGCTCATGTAGACGGAGATGTTGGCCTGCGTGCCTGAATGCGCCTGGACGTTGGCATGCTCGGCCCCGAAAAGCTGCTTGGCACGATCAATGGCGAGCTGTTCGGCGCGGTCGGCGAACTCGCACCCGCCGTAGTAGCGTTTCCCGGGGTAGCCCTCGGCGTATTTGTTGGTGAAGACCGAGCCCATGGCTTCGAGGACGGCTTCCGAAACGAAGTTTTCCGAGGGGATCAGCTCCAGGCCGGTGGCCTGGCGGCGCGCTTCCTCGCGCAGGATCTCGGCGATTTCGGGGTCCACTTCGGCGAGCGGCAGATTCATCCGTCGCACCGCTTGTGTCTCTGTAGTCATCTCTGGGTCTCCCCACGCGCGCGGTTACTTGGGCGCGTGCTCCTCTTGATCGAGCTCGGTAATCTTATCAATGCGCCGCTGGTGGCGCCCGCCGGCGAATCGCGCCTCCAGAAAATCCCGTACGATTTCGATGGCCTGGGCATCGTCCACCACGCGCCCGCCGAGGGTGAGCACGTTGGCGTCGTTGTGTTCGCGCGCCAAGCGCGCCGTCATCGCGTCGTGTGCCACCGCGGCCCGGATTCCGGGAACCTTGTTGGCGGTGATGGCCATGCCGATCCCCGTCCCACACGCTAGGATGCCCAGCTGGTCGGTGCCCGCGGCGACCTTTTCGGCCACGGCGCGGGCGTAGTCCGGATAGTCCACAGACTCTTCGGACCAGGTGCCCACATCATCCACGGGATAGCCGGAGGCCTCGAGAAATTTCCTGATTTTTTCTTTGACGTGGAAGCCGGCGTGGTCGGCCCCCAGCGCGATCCGCGGCTTTGTAGCGGCGTCCGGCACAGTGCGTTCCCGCCACGATTCTATCGGTTCGCCCCGTGCTTTTCAATGCTGGCGGTTTGTTGACAAGGTCTAGGGTGTCCGTTAGGCTGATTTGTTTTAGCCGTTCTGATTCGGCATTGCAGTGAACTGTGCCGCGGGCGGGCGATCCGATGTCTGAAATGAAACTTCCCTCGCGCTCCGAGGATTTTTCCGAGTGGTACAACCAGTTGGTGCTCCGTGCGGAGCTGGCCGACTATGCGCCCGTCCGCGGGTGCATGATCGTGCGGCCGTACGGCTGGGCGCTGTGGGAAAACATCCAGCGGGCGCTCGACCGGCGCTTCAAGGCTACCGGACACGTCAACGCCGCGTTCCCCCTGCTGATTCCCCGGAGCTTCATCGAAAAAGAGAAGTCGCACGTGGCCGGCTTTTCGCCCGAGCTGGCCGTGGTGACCATCGGCGGGGGCGAGCAGCTCGAGGAACCGCTGGTGATCCGTCCGACTTCGGAAACGATCGTCGGCCACGCCTACGCCAAGTGGATCCAGTCCTACCGCGACCTGCCGGTGCTGATCAACCAATGGAACAGTGTGGTGCGCTGGGAGCTGCGCACGAAGCTCTTCCTGCGTACGCTCGAGTTTTTCTGGCAGGAAGGACACACGGCGCATGCCACTCTTGAGGAGGCACAAGCCGAGACCCGCCAGATGCTGGACATCTATGCTGACTTCGCCGCCACGGACGCTGCCATCCCGGTCATTCCCGGCCGCAAGTCGGAGTCCGAACGGTTTGCCGGCGCCGACCAGACCTATTCGATCGAGGCGATGATGGGCGACGGCAAGGCCCTCCAGTCGGCCACCTCTCACAATCTCGGGCAAAACTTCGCCAAAGCCTTTGAGATCCGTTATCTCGACAAGGACGGCAAGCTGCAGCACTGCTGGACGACCTCCTGGGGCCTCTCGACGCGCTTCATCGGCGCGATCATCATGGTGCACGGCGACGACCAGGGGCTGATCCTGCCGCCACGTCTGGCGCCCTACCAGGTGGTGATCGTGCCTATCTACAAGAGCGAGGAAGCGAAGGCTGTGGTCACGGAACGCGCCAAGAAGCTGCGCGCCGAGCTGGTTGCCGCGGACATTCGTGTGACCACCGACGAGCGCGAGGGTGTGAGTCCCGGCTACAAGTTCAACGACTGGGAGATGCGCGGCGTGCCGTTGCGGATGGAGATTGGCCCGAGGGACGTGGCCAAGGGCAGCGTCGTGCTCGCCCGGCGCGACAAACCGGGTAAGGAAGGCAAATCATTTGTCCCGCAGGAGGGTTTGGCGAGGGCCGTGGCGCACGCCCTCGACGAAGTCCAGACCGCGCTCTACGAGCGCGCGTTGACGTTTCGCGAGGCCAACACCAGCGAGCCCGCTGACTACGCTGAATTCAAGGCCGCGGTTGAAAAAGGCTTTGCGCGCTCGTACTGGTGCGGCGGCGGCAAGTGCGAGGACCAAATCAAAGAAGAGACCAAGGCCACGATGCGTTGCATCCCGCTCGAACAGCCGGCAGGGAAGGGCCGGTGCATTCTGTGCGGCCTGCCGGCCACGGAGAAAGCCATCTTCGGGAGGGCCTACTGAGCCCCGGCGGGGCCACCGGTGTTGCCCCGAAGAAACCTCGCGGCGAGCGCCCGCTCGACACGCCCTCGGCGCGATGCTAGCATGATCGAGGGAGTGGCTTCTCTCGTCGGCTCCATTGAGGCAGATGTTCGGCAGCTTCCTTCGGGCGATTCTCGGCGCACGGGGCGGATTTTGCGGAAGGGGAATGGGTATGCGCGAACCTGAGAGCTTGGGCGCTCTTCCAGGGAGCCGCGGCCCGGACCGCGGCTGCCCCCGCATGCGCTCGAGGGGCGGCGCCCGGCTCAAAGCCATCGTCTGGCTGCTCATCCTCGGCTCGGGCATCTATGTCGGCGCAAAGGTTGTGCCCATCTACTTCGCCAATTATCAGCTCCAGGACAAGATGCAGACCGAAGCGCGCTTCGCCATGGTGAACCACCGCACCAATGAAGAGGTCCGGGACGTCATCTACCGCGAAATCCAGGACCGAGACATCCCTGCCCGTCGCGAAGACATCCATGTGGAAAGTAGTCAGCGAGGCGTGCGGATCAAGGTGGACTACACGGTGACGGTGGATCTGCGAGTCTACCAGTTCAACATGCATTTCACACCCGGCGTCGAAAGTAATGCTCTGTAGCAGGAGCCGGCCCGGTGGGGAGAAATCGCACGTGTTGTCCCGGCGCCATCGTGACTCAGCCCGCGCACACCCGCCCAGGCTTGCCCTGAGCCCGCCAGGGCGGGCCGAAGGGCGCGAGGGCCTCTGACGGAGGATAGCGTTGCGGATTCGAATTGGCCGCGGGTTCTGGTCTTCCCGCCTGGGCCTGACATTTCTCGGGGTCGCGCTGCTCGTGCTGGTCGCCGGCGCCGGCTTCTTCACCTACTTCTACGTCAGCTACGCCCGCATGATCGAGCGGCGCCTGGCGGGCGGGCCGAGCCAGAAGACTTCGCGCATTTACACGGCTCCGGCGCGGATTTTCACCGGCCAGGCGCTCGCTCCGAACGAGCTCGCCAACTATATGCAGCGCGCCGGCTACACCGAAACCCCGGTGGAGGGCGCGGCAGGGCTATTCTCTGTGCACGGCTCTGTGGTCGAGCTCCGCCCGTCCGATCAATCCAATTTCGGCAAGACCAACGCCCTGCGGGTCGAGTTCGCCGGGCACGAAATCAAGCAGATCCGCTCCCTCGATAACGGCGCGCTCCTGGCGAGTGCCGATGTCGAGCCGGAGCTGCTCACCAACCTGTTCGACAGTTCCCGCGAAAAGCGCCGGCCCGTCCGCTTTGACGACATTCCCAAAGTGCTTGTAGATGCGGTGCTCTCGGCCGAGGACAAGCGCTTCTTCGAGCATCCAGGCTTTGATCCCTTCCGCATCCTCGGCGCGGCCTGGGCCGACCTGCGCCACGAAAAGCTCGCGCAGGGCGCCAGCACGATCACCATGCAGGCGGCGCGCAGCTTTTTCTTCTCCACCGAGCGCACGTGGCGCCGCAAGCTCGCCGAAACCCTGGTGGCGCTTCAGCTCGAGCGGCGCTTCTCGAAGCAAGAGATCTTCGAGCTGTACGCCAATGAGATTTATCTCGGCAATCGCGGCAGCTTCGCCATCCACGGTTTCGGGGAGGCTTCGCAGGCCTACTTCGGCAAGGACATCCACCAGTTGAGCCTGGGCGAGTCGGCGTTTCTTGCCGGCATCATTCGCGCCCCCAATCGCTACTCCTCCGCCGAGCGCAAGTCGGAACGCGCCGTCGAGGCGCGCGACCGCGTCCTTAAGCAGATGGTAGACAACCATGCGATTTCTTCGGAGGC
>JBASRK010000168.1:0-3324 GCA_049273775.1 Candidatus Acidiferrales bacterium | reverse complement strand
GGGCTTTCCCACCTCATCCAAGCCCCGATAGCGAGCGGAAACACAGTGGAAGACGTGCGTCTCCAGCAGCGTCCATCGCGGCTCATGGCAAACGTTTACTTCAGAGCGAGGCCCCACTGCGACCACCGCACGCGGTGGGCCGCCCACGTGCCGCACCCGGCCCGCAGCAGCGAAATTCAGGCCGAGACCCAGCCGTACTGTGTGTTGCTCGGCGTGGGGCTGCCCGACTGCTGGTAGAGCTGCTTGAGCCGGTCCACGTAATCGCCGGGGATGGGGTTGCGCTTCGCCGCTGGGTCCACGCCATAGAGCCGCGCCGCGTTGAGGCCGAAGATCTGCCGCTTCACCTCCGGCGTCAGCGGCGCATAGCCGAACTGCTTGCTCAACTGTTCCGGCATCTCCAGCCGGCGCAGCGCCTCGATCTGCCACTGCGGTGAGCCCCACCAGATCGAGTCGGTGCCCCACAGCAGATGGTCGGCGCCGAAGGCCTGAATGATCATCCCGAGCATGTGCGCCGTGAGCAGCGGCTGCGTGATGACCGTCAAGCCGAACGTGCTGCCCAGCTCCATATAGACATTGGTCATGTGGGGATTCCTCTTCCGGTATTCGCAAAGGTCGGAGACCCAGGGCACATAAGAGGTGGTGGTGAAGCCGCTGCGGGCCGCCGGCAGGGCCTGGTCGAGTGACAGAAAGCCGGAATGGTAAACCAGGAAATTCAGGTCAGGAAAATCCTTGGACGCCTGGACGAGGTCCCGCGGATTGCAGTGCTCGGTGTTGAAGCCCGTGAGCGGCAGGCCCTTGTGCAGGCAGATGTTTTTGATCTTGAACTTGCGGGAGAGTTCGAGCGCCGGATAAGCCACCTTTTCGTCGTCGAGCCACCAGCCTTTCGGGTCCGGGCCGAGCGGCACGCCGGTATAGGCCTTCCAGGCCTCGATCTTGAGCGATTCGGCCTGCACCTGCATGGTCTCCAGGCCTCGTTTGCCCATGTCGGGCACCATCAGGCCGTGGCTGACCACGCGCCGTGAACCGGCCAGCCGGTTCACCAGCAGCCGCGTCTTCACCATCTGGTCGGGCGGGAGGATATTGGCCTGGTCGGTGAGCGCCGGGATGCCGCTGATCACGGCCACGTCGGTCTCGCTGTCGAGAAAGACCTCCTTGATGTAATTGGCCAGATAGATGTCTTCCATCCGCGGCTCGCTCTTGGCCAGCTCGGGATTCCAGGCGCTCGCCATGCGACGGAATCGCAGAATACCAGGGAGGTTGCGGCCCGCGGCCACATGGTGGGTCTGGATGTCAAAGATGAAATATTTGCCTCGCTTCTCCGCCAGCGCGGCGGGATCGAGCATTTCCGCCGCGTCCACTCTGAAGAAACGGCCGAAGACCTGGTTGAGCGCCACGAACGCCGTGGCCATCCCGCACGCAGTGCGCAGGAACTGCCGGCGATGGATCCCGAGAGTTTTTGCGTTGCGTCCGGCCATTTCCGTCAGGCGGTGCTCGACGGCCCGCTGCTCGGGAGTCTGCGGCAGCGGATAATATTCCTCGTTCGAGACCACCTGGGTCGGGATGGGTAGATTTCGGTCGAGGGCGTCGTCCAGCTCGCACTTCCGCACCCAGCCCTCCTGGAACTCCTGCTCGGGACGTGAACACGGAAACGTTTTTGGTTTGCTCATCTTCGCCTCCCGTCACCACCAACAAGAACTACGAAACCCGAACAACAAGATTACAACCGCGGCTGCGCTACATATCCGCCTTGCGCAGGGCGCGAAGGTTAATGCCGAGCTGCTGGCACTTCTTGTAAAGGTGGCTGCGTTCCAGGCCCAGCGCCCGTGCGACATTGGTCATATGGTGGTTGTGACGCTTGAGCTCGGCGAGCAGCACCTCGCGCTCAAACGCCAGGACGCGCTCGGCCAGCGTACCGCTCGCGGGCAGCCCCGTGGCACCACCGGTCACCTGCGGAAGCGCCAGGCGCACCGCGGCGGCGTCTACAAGCTCGCCGCCGGCCAGCAGGAGCAGCCGCTCGACGACGTTGCGCAGCTCGCGCACGTTGCCTGGCCAGGAATAACGCTTCAGCTCCTCGATTGCCTCAGGCGTGAAGCTCTTTTCCTTCCAGCCGTTCTGTTCGGCCACCTGCCGGGCAAAGTGCTGCGCGAGCGCGGGGATGTCGTCGAGCCGCTCGCGCAGCGGCGGCAGCGTTAGCGGAAAAACGTAGATGCGATGATAGAGGTCCTGGCGAAAGGCGTTCTGCCGGACCAGTTCGTCGAGGTTGCGGTGCGTGGCGACGACGACGCGGACGTCCACGGCGATGGCGCGGTCGCCGCCAACGCGCTCGATTTCGCCCTCTTCGAGAACGCGCAGCAGCTTGGCCTGCATGGCGAGCGGCATGTCGCCGATCTCATCGAGGAACAGCGTGCCGCGGTGCGCCTGCTCGAATTTTCCCGCGTGCCGTCCGGCCGCGCCGGTGAACGCGCCCTTCTCGTGGCCGAACAGCTCCGATTCGATCAGCTCGGCGGGGACGGCGGCGCAGTTCAGGGTTACAAACGGCCCGGCGCGCCGCGGGCTTTTCTCGTGCAAGGTTCGCGCCACCAGCTCTTTGCCCGTGCCGGTCTCGCCGAGGATGCACACGCGCGTCTCGCTGGCTGCGACCCGTCCGACCTGCGCCATCAAGTGCTCCATCGCCCCGCTGGCCCAGACGATTTCGTGCTTGCCTACCCGCTGGCGCAACTGCCGGTTCTCTTCCTCCAGCCGCACCAGGCGCAGCACGTTCTCGACGGTGACGAGCAGCTTCTCGGTCGAGAGCGGCTTTTCGAGAAAATCCACTGCGCCCAGCCGCGTAGCGCGCACCGCCATCTCCACGTTGGCCTGCCCCGAGATCATCACCACCGGCGTCGTAGTGCCGCCGGCCTTCAGGTCCTCGAGCAGCGAGAGGCCATCCTTGCCGGGCATCACCACGTCGGAAAGGATCAGATCGAAGCGCTGCGCCTTGATCAGCTCCAGCGCGCGTGCGGCGGTGTCGCACACCGTAGCCTCGTGGCCGGCCAGACGAAACGCGCGCGCCAGCGAGGCCAGCGTGTTCGCGTCGTCGTCAATGACCAGCAGATGAGCCTTATGGGCCACTGCTGTGCTCCGTTAACCGCGAAAAACCGCCGCCTCTAAAGAGGCGGGCTTCACCTGATACGGTCGCGGGTTTGTAGCCCGGGTCTTCAGACCCGGGGATTTTTGCGCACAATCGAGAAACCCCCGACACTGAAGGGGCGGGCTACACGCTCGTCTTGGTGTTGCCTGCTGACGGCTGCCCCGGCGCGGGCGGGCACACGGGGAGCTCAATGC
>JBASRK010000161.1:0-2396 GCA_049273775.1 Candidatus Acidiferrales bacterium | reverse complement strand
ATCTTATGCGGGCGTACTATAGGCTGAAATGACACCTCAGGTCGATAGGACGCGTTAATGCGGACGTAGTCGGCGGTGAAATCGCAGGTCTCTTTCCGATTCGGCTCCTCACCGATGGCCTCGATTCGCATTAGCCCCTCTTCACCTTTCTTTTCGAATGCCTGATTCTCTCTGAAGAAAATGCGCAATTGCGCGCAATCAACGCACCTGCCTCGTGGTAAAATGGATCGTAAGATAGGTCACCGCTCGACTGCTTTTCTGATTTTCAGTTGTTGCGCCACGAAATTCCGCGAAGAGAATCTCTTTGCGCGGGGAGGCACGTATGCCCGGCCCAGGCTTTCGACTTTCGACTCTTGACGGCGAACTCTTCGCCCTGTCCATGGCAGCGCAGGCGACCCCGATATTTACGCAGACCGATTCTGCCTCCCGGCCGGAGATTTCTGCGCTCCACCGCGCAGGTCCTTTGGATATGCAAACTCACCAGGAATGTCCGCCGAGGCCGATAAGTCCTTTGGAATGCACTGATACGAAAAACGGCTTCGTAAGTCCTATAGAATGTCCTGTTGCAAATTCATTGGACTTAAAATCCCCTGGAATCAGGGCTTCATGGCCGTTCGGAGCTGCAGATTTGCTCTGGCGCTCGTCTACGGCCCTAAGTCCTTTACAATGCACTGATACGAAAAACGGCCTCATAAGTTCTTTAGAATGCACTGATACAAATTCGTTGGACTTAAAGTTCCACGGAATCACACTCTTCCAAAAAAAGGGGGTGGGGGTGCCCCCATCAAGGCGTGCGACTTTGCCGGTCATTTCCCTGGGTGCGATGCCGCCGCGGCGTTCCTCTGTTATGATTTCGTGGTCGTGAACATCGCTCAAAAAATCGTGATCCAGCAGGGCGACCTGACCGAAATGGACGCCGACGCCATCGTCAACGCCGCGAACAACGATTTGCAATTGGGTGGCGGCGTGGCCGGGGCCATCCGTCGCAAGGGCGGCGAAGCCATCCAGCGCGAATGCGATGAAATCGGCAGCATCCCCGTCGGTGGCGCCGCCATCACCTCGGGTGGCCGGCTGAAGGCGCGTTACGTCATCCATGCCGCGAGCATGCAATTGGGTGGGCACACCACGGCGCGCGCACTGCGCGCCTCCACCGCGCATTCGCTGCGCATCGCCGCGGAAAAGGGCTTGAAGACAATTGCGTTTCCCGCGGTGGGCACAGGGATCGCTGGGTTTCCCTTGCAAGAGTGCGCCGAGATCATGCTGCGGGAAGTGGTCGAGCACTTGAAGCAGGAAACCCCGCTCGAAAAAATTTACTTCGTGCTCTTCGACCAGGCGGCACTGGAAGCCTTTGAACGCGTCTGGAGCGAGATGAAGGCGCAAGGCAAAGTGGACGCCGCGGCGGGCGCCGCGGGAGACGGCCCCGGCAACACGCAGCCATGACCACGCGCATCCTGTTCGTCTGCACGGGCAATTCTGCGCGCAGCCAGATGGCCGAGGGTCTTGCGCGCGCGCTGGCTGCGTCTCGTGTGGAGGCGGCCAGCGCCGGCACGCAGCCGAATCCTAAGGGCATCCATCCGCTGGCCGTCGAGGCCATGCGGGAACGCGGCATTGACATCAGCGAAGGGCGGTCGAAGAAGCTCGATGATGTGCCCGGCGAGTTCGACTACGTCATCACGCTCTGCGACGACGCCGCGCAGAACTGCCCGTCTGTGCCGGCACGCCGGGGGCGATTTCATTGGCCGATCCCCGATCCTGCTCTCGCGACCGGCGAGAATTCCCGGCGCCTGGCTTTCTTCCGTGAAACTCGCGACGACATCGAGCGCCGCCTGCGCCAGTGGATGGGCCAGGAAGGCCTGTTGGACAAAGTTCGGTGAGCGAGCTGCTCGAAAAAGTCCGTCGGGAGATCGCCCGTTACGAGCATCCGCTGTTCGATTTCGCGGCGCGCACGGCGGGCGAGGGCGTCGAAGTCGAAATCCGCTTCAAACCGCCGGAGGTGCAAGTCCACAACTATTTGTTCCTCCTCCGGCCCCGCGAGATCGAGCACGCGCAGTTTCCCTGGACTTTCCAGAAGCACCTGTACGACTGTTTGCACGACTACATCATCGAAATGTTTACGCTGAATCCGCAGCGGAAAGACTGATGGACCGCTCGGCCATTCGCACGCCCCTGGCGCACTTGCTCGCCGAACGCATGTGCGAGCGCGGCGCCATCACGTTTGCCGAATACATGCGCGAGTGCCTCTACCATCCCGAGCACGGCTATTACAGCCGTGTCGGGGCATCGCGCTTCGCTGACTACTACACCAGCGTGGACGTCCATCCCATCTTCGGCCGCCTGCTGGCGCGGCAGCTCGCCGAGATGTGGGCGCTGCTGGGCAGCCCCGAGCCGTTCTGGGC
>JBASRK010000131.1:0-6241 GCA_049273775.1 Candidatus Acidiferrales bacterium | reverse complement strand
GTGGAGCTAGGCCGCTATCTCTGTGAGGTTCGAGCCGGGCAATACTGGCGGCTGGACAATCTTGGCTCCTTCGACGAGTTCCTGGAGAGGCGCTTCCCAGGCTCCCGCCGGAAGGCCTACTACCTGATGGCCATCCACGAGCACCTGCCGCGGATCCCTAAGCCCGAACTCAAGCTGGTGGGGTGGACCAAGGCGACGGAGCTCGTGAAGGTCGCTCGCAGGGATGGGCAGCGGTTTGATAGTGCAACCTGGGTGCACAAGGCCCGAGAGCTGCCCAAGGAGGAGTTCAAGCGGGAAGTCGAGCGCCACCTGACGGGGCAGGAGACCGAACCCTGGGAGATCATCTACTTCAAGCTATACAAGAGCCAGTTACCAGTGGTCGAGCAGGCCCTTGAGACAGCTGCCCTGATGCTGGGCACGGATAAATCCCGCGGCTACTGTCTGGAGATGATCTGTGCAGACTTTCTGGCCGGGGCCAATCTGGAGAATGGGAATCCAGATGTCTTACTTACCTCGCTCGGTCGGCTCTTTGAATTTCTTCCGCGTCCCAAGCAACAGGAGTTCCTGGAGCAGGTGCGAAAGGCTTCATGACTCCACTTCGCCCAAAACGCCCGCGGCTACGACTCGACCCAGAATCCTATCGAAAACTGTGCCGGCAGGTACTGGAGCGCGACGGGTGGCGCTGCCAACTTTGCGGACGCATCCTCGAGCTTCAGGTGCACCACGTCAAGCCGCGCAGTCGGCTGGGCGATGATGCCCTACAAAATCTGATTGCAGTCTGCACTAGATGCCACGACGACTTGCACCGGCAAGGCTGTGGCTAGGAAGCTTGCGCTAGCGCTGCCTGGCAGTGGAGTCGAAACAATGCTCCAGCGGCAATGGCCCAGCCTTAAATCTTCTTGACAGAGAATAAACTTCCGGCGACGACGCGCTCACCTCGTCCCGCCGAGGGCGGGCGTGCGGTATCATGGACCGCGGAGAAACAGCCATGATCGAGACGCGGAGAATCTACGATACGCCAAAGCGCGGCGAGGGATTCCGCGTGCTGGTGGACCGGCTCTGGCCCCGGGGCATCTCGAAGGCCAAAGCCGGGGCCGACCTGTGGCTGCGGGAAATCGGCCCTTCGGACGCGCTGCGGAAATGGTTCGCGCACGACCCGAAAAAATGGGCGGCGTTTCAGAAAAAGTACGCGCAGGAACTGAAAAGCAAGACGGAGCTGCTCCAGCAGGTCCGGCAACTGGAGAAGCAACACGGCACGGTGACGCTGCTCTATTCGGCCAAGGACGAGGAGCACAACCAGGCGGTGGCTCTTCGCCGCTTTCTCCAGAAGAAGCGGAGGCCATGAGCAGGCGCGCGCAGCTCGCCGTGCTCAACCAGCAGATCATTTGCTGCCGGAAGTGCCCGCGGCTGGTGCGCTATCGCGAGAAAGTCGCACGCACCAAACGACGCGCCTACCGCGACTGGACCTACTGGGGACGCCCCGTCCCGGGCTTCGGCGACCCGCAGGCCGAGCTGGTGATCATCGGGCTCGCTCCGGCCGCCCACGGCGCCAACCGCACCGGGCGCGTCTTCACCGGCGACCGCTCGGGCGAATTCCTCTACCGCATGCTCTACCGCGCCGGCTTGGCCAGCCAAGCCACCTCGACGCACCGCGGCGACGGTCTGGCCCTTTACAACGCCTACGTCACCGCGACGATCCGCTGTGCCCCGCCCGCCAACAAGCCGCTGCCCGCAGAGGTGCACAACTGCCGGCCGTACCTCGAAGCGGAACTCGACCTGCTGCGACCGCGCGCCGTGCTGGCGCTCGGGCGCATCGCCTTCGACGCCTACCTGAAGCTGCTTCAGGAGCGCGGGGCCATCGCCACGCGCACCGCATATCGGTTTGCGCACGGCGCCAGTTATCAACTGCCCGGTGGTTTGCCACGCCTGTTCGCGTCCTATCATCCCAGCCAGCAGAACACCCAGACCGGCAAGCTCGCGCCGACGATGTTCGCTCGCGTGCTCCGTCAGATTCGCCGCGTCTTGGGCAACCGCATCCTGAGGTCTTAGTGGGCGGCCTCTTCCTTCCCGTCAGGATTTCGGCTTCTAACTGGAGAGTCAGAGGTCGGTCGATGAAGTAAGAGTGAGCCTTCGCCTGGAGGTGCTTTGCGGCGATAGATCACAAAATCGGGAAACGCGACCATGGACCGATACGAGCCGGAGATAAGGTCAGCCAACTGGGGAAAAACTGTCATGCCGCGTCGTCTTTGCACAATGCCGTCTGGCTACCCTGTGGTGCCTCCTACTCCTCGCGACAACGGCTCTGTATTTTACACACTTAGTGGGATTCGGAATCGCCTGCTTCGTGACCACCGCCTACAGTATCCTGGCGCGCAGGCACCTCCGTGAAATTCTTCTTTCGTGGATTCTGTTCATCCCGGGAATACTCTTCTACCTCCACTTGATGGTTCATGTGGAGATCGGTTGGACCTTGGCGTCCTACGGCTTCCCAAGAAAAGCCGCGGGCTTGCTCGTGGTGATGCTCGGCTATTCACCCGCCCTTGACTTCCTGACATTGTCGGTTATGGTTGGCTGTTTCATCTTGAGTCGCTCGAGCAATCCCGAGTTCAGGTGGAACTCTCGTTGGTTGGGCGTCGCGGGTTGCTTGTTTACTTTGTACTGCATCTTTCCAGCAACATATGGAGCCGCGACGGAGGCAGATAGGCGGCTCCTGCCCTTCCTTTTCGTATTAAGCTTGGCCACGGTGAGGTTCGGTCGACGGGTACGACTACTCGGTTCCGTCGCGCTAGTGCTTTTCGTTCTTCGCACGGGGGACGTCGAGCGCCACTTCGTCTCCCTTCAACCCCACTTGGCGGAACTTTCCCAGTCCTTCTCCGCCATTCCATACGGCGCACGCGTCCTGCCCTTGCCCGAATGGGCGCAGGGCGGGCCCCGTCCAGAACGTCACTTTTGGGCGTACGGGGTTATTCAACGCGGATGGTTTTCTCCCTGTCTGTTCCATGACCAGGCGTGCACCCGTTTAGAATAAAGCTCCAGACCTTCAGTCCCTGTGAGCCAGCGTCCTTCAACCCGAAATCCTTCGATTGGGCACGTGTCCGCCAAGATTTTGACTACGTTTGGGCCTACGACGTTCCGCAGTTCTACCCTCCGCTGTCGGCCATTGGTAAGCTGGTCTTCGAGAACGGCGACATCCGCGTCTTTCGATTGGATAAGACCTCTGCTCGGCTCTCAACCCGCACACAAACCGGGACACCTGCAAGCTTTGCTCCCGCAGCACCGCGATATTGGCGACCAACGCCAACACCGCAATGAGCACCGCCAGACGAGGCAGGCTCTCCCTATTGGCCCTACGCGCAGGCGCGTTTCCGCGAAGCGTCCCCGCGAGTCGTGGCAGGGCAGGCCTACACCCATCCTCGCGCAATGGACTGGTCCCGCTATCCCCAGGTGCAATACCTGCTGTGCTGGAATGCCACGGAGGAAGATCGGACGCGTCTGGCCGGAAATTTCAGTCTTTACTGGGAGGAGGGCGAGTGCCCGCCCACGATTTGGCGGAAGAAATAGTCGCCCCAAGGCCGGCGGAGCGCGCCGGCAAGGATCTGCGACGCAGTGAGTGGTGCGGTCAGCAATGGTTTGTCAGACGAGCGTGTGCGAGCGAATTGCACACTGTGCGCCCCTTTGCTAACCTGCGGCTGCGCCACCGCGCAGATCAAGTAGAACTCAGGCCCTGCGGAGGGAGATGTGCTGGAATCGAGCGTACGGACTGATCGGTCCAACCTCCCTTCCACGGTTCGAATGGTGTCCGTCCTTTTCTTCTTCTCAGGAGTGTCAAGTCTAATCTTCGAAATAGTCTTCACGCGCCTGCTGACCTACACCTTTGGCAACACGGCGCAGGCGGCCAGCACGGTCCTGGCGGCGTTTCTGGGCGGGCTCGCAGTCGGAGCTTTCTTCCTCGGGCGTTGGATCGACTACCGGCCCCCATCGCTCTGGGTTTACGGCAGCCTGGAATTGCTCGTGGGGCTCTATTGCCTTCTCATTCCCAAACTATTTGCGCTGCTGACATGGGGCTATGTCGCCCTCTATCACCGCCTGCAGCTCGGCCCCGCAAGCTTGACGGCGGTTCGCTTCGGCCTGGCTTCGCTGGTAATCCTCCCGCCTACTTTCTTGCTGGGCGGCACGCTCCCAGTACTCGCCCGCTATACTGCCGCCCGGGAGTCCGACTTCGAGTCGAAAGTCGCTCGGCTGTACGGCTGGAACACCCTGGGGGCGGCGGCCGGAGCTCTAGGTTCCACGTACTTGCTGGTGCCCTTCCTGGGAATCAGGGGGGCAATCTGGATCGCCTGCGGGATAAATTTCGCCATCTTCGCCAGCATCGCGCTGCTGCCCGCGACCCGGACGAGCGTTGCGAGCTCGAAAATGGAAGCCGCCCCCGCCGCATCTGCGAACGCGGCCACGTCGCTGCGCAAGAACTCGGCTGTTCTCTTGCTCGGCGCGTTCTTGACCGGTGCTATTGCGCTCACCTACGAGGTCCTGTGGACACACATCCAGGTTTTCACCATCGGGAACACCGTATACGCGTTCGGGGTAATGCTTTTTGTGATCCTCTGCGGGCTTGGCTGGGCGGCCCAGATCGTTGCGCAGCGCCTCCGGCATCCCAAGCACTGGGGCGCGGCGCTGGCCGGCTCGCAACTCCTTCTCGGGCTGGCGATCTTCCTGACCCTTCCTTTTTGGAACCGCCTGGCATACGTCTTCGACCGCGGGTTGAATGGCGCTTTTGTGATCGACATCCTGAGCCTAGCCTTTCTCCTGGTGCTGAGGATTGCTTACCTGGCGTGGCGCAGTCGGCAACGTCCCCGACCAGCGAGATCGTCGGCGCTCCGGCGCAACGAAGCGCTCATCGAGAGCTTGTTTTTCATTCTGCTGGTGATTGCCGCCGCGACGGTCCTGGGGAAGTATGAAACGACGCGATTTGTCGCCGGCGAGCTGCTCCGATTTTTTTGCGCGTTCTACTTGCTGATCATTCCTGCGTTGTTGCTGGGCATTAGTTTCCCTCTGCTGATCAACCTGTCGAGCCACTCTGTGAAGCGCGTCGGAACGAGCGTTGGGCACGTCTATGCGGCGAACACTGCGGGGGCCATCCTAGGATCTGTTCTGGGGGGGTTTGTTCTTGTCCCACAATTTGGCTCGCAGGGAACCCTGCGCGGCCTCGCCGCGTTCAATCTGGCCCTGGCTTTGCTCTTCGCCGTGCTGCTGGTACGGCTCACCGGGACGCAAAAACTGGCACTCGCCGGCGCAGCTCTTGCACTGGCGCTGGCGTTGTGGGCGGGCTCGGGCGACTGGGACGCCCGCCGCATGACCCGCGGCTCCTACGTCTACTTTGGCGGGACCATTCCGATCGACCGGGTGCTCTATCTGCGCGAGGACGTCCAAGGCGGCCTGACGGCGGTAGTGCAGGACGGCGCAAAGCGCACCCTACTCTCGAACGGGAAATTCCAGGGGGACAATCGCGATGAGATCCAGGCACAAAGCCGCTTTGCGCTGATCCCTGCGCTGTTCAGCCGGAATTTCGATCGCGCGCTGGTCATCGGCCTGGGAACAGGCAGCACGCTCCGCACCTTGTCGCTCTTCCCGTTCCAGCACATTGACGCGGTGGAGATTGCTCCGCACATCGTGGAGGCAGCGCGGATGTGGTTTGAGGACGTGAACGGCCGCGTCTTCGACCGTGACGCCCGTGTCAAGCTATCGATCGCCGACGGACGCAATTTCCTGCTGCTTTCGCGCCAGCCCTACGACCTGATTACGATTGAGATCACCTCCATCTGGATCAGCGGCGAAGCGGACCTGTACAATCGCGAATTCTACGAGCTCTGCCGCGCCCGCCTGACCGACAGCGGCGTGCTCCAGCAATGGGTGCAGATCCACCACCTGCGCACCGAGGATCTCCTGGTGCTCCTGAATACTGCGGCGCGGGTCTTCCCTCACGTGGCTTTTTTTGTCGGCCCGGAGCACGGCGTGCTGCTGGCTTCGGCAGCGCCCCTGGAGTGCGACTATGCGCAGATCGAAAGGTTCGATGCCGATGCAGGAATCCGGCGAGAGCTGGACCTTCTGCACGTCCCGTCCATGGCATCGTTTCTGGGCGAAATGATGCTGTATGAAGAATCGGCCCGGCAAGCGATTGCGTTGCTGCCGCGCCTCAGCAGGCACCCGGCCGATTTCGTCTCTTCAGACTTCCGTCCCTTCCTTT
>JBASRK010000118.1:0-4228 GCA_049273775.1 Candidatus Acidiferrales bacterium | reverse complement strand
ATCATGTTCTTGATGTAGTCGGCGTGCCCCGGACAGTCGATGTGCGCGTAGTGGCGGTTCGCGGTCTCGTACTCCACGTGCGCCACCGCGATGGTGATCCCGCGCTCCCGCTCCTCCGGCGCGTTGTCAATCGTGTCGAACGACCGGTACTGCACCTTCGGGTTGGTCTTCGCCAACACCTTGGTGATCGCCGCGGTCAAAGTCGTCTTCCCGTGGTCAATGTGACCGATCGTCCCAATGTTGACGTGCGGCTTGCTCCGTTCAAATTTTTCCTTCGCCATAGCTCGCTACCCTCAGTTGGCTGGCGTCCTCAATCTCTGGAGCGGGGGACGGGATTCGAACCCGCGACCATCGGCTTGGAAGACCGAGACTCTACCGCTGAGTTACCCCCGCCCTGCGACCGCCCTTCCCCCTTGCTGCAAGACTGGAGCCTGGGACCGGGATTGAACCGGTGACCTCGTCCTTACCAAGGACGCGCTCTACCACCTGAGCTACCCAGGCCCGCGTCTTTCAGATCCTTCGCGCAATCTGCCTCGGCAGACCCGGCTCTCGCCGGTTTCAAACGCTGGTCTCTTTGCTGCAATGTTCGGGACCGTCTCGGTTGCCTACCCTCAGGCTAGGCCTTCGGTGCGAAACGGTGGTGGACGGGGGAGGATTCGAACCTCCGTAGCCCGCAAGGAGCGGCAGATTTACAGTCTGCTGGTTTTAGCCACTCACCCACCCGTCCCGCACGGGGGAACCGCAGCACAAATAGGGCTCGTGTCCGGAGACACCAGCCCGTCAGGTTTTAATGCAGGGAACTCGTCCGCCTCAATCCCCAAATTCCCAATCCCAGCTGGCGGAGGGATTTGAACCCCCGACCCTCTGATTACAAATCAGATGCTCTACCACTGAGCTACGCCAGCACCGCTTAAACCCACGGAGAATATCAGAAGGGCAAGCCAATTGCAAGGGGGAATGTTTCCATGAGAGCAAGATCAGTGCCAGCCTCCGGGCGACCGCTTTGAGGGGCAGAACTTACCGCCGAGAGAACATCCGCTGTCATAGCCACTTCGGACCTAGCCATAAATCAAGAGCGTGCTGGCGGAACCCTCGACAGGGATGAGAGAATGCTTCGGGGCTTGCCGCCTGAGGCTGACTAAGCCGATGAGAATGCCCAGACGCGCCGTCGTTTGTCTGCTCCTGGCCATTGCGGTCTCCGCAGCGGTGCTGGTTTACCTGCGTCGCGGGCCGCACGCACAGTCCGCCGCCATCCCCGACCTGATTTCCCGGGCCCCCGCCGACGCTCCATTTCTTTTCTACGCGGACCTTGCCGCGCTGCGCGCTTCGCCCTTTCTCGCGCAACTCGCGGCGGTCGCGCCCTCGCCGTCAGCCGACCACGAGTACGCCGAATTCGTTCGCGCCACCGGCTTTGACTATTCGCGGGATCTGGATCGCGTTGTCGTGGCGGCCCGGCCTGGCACGCCGACAAGTTCGACCGTGGCCGTGGCGGAAGGTCGCTTCGACCGCGAAAAGATCGCGAGCTACGCGCTGCGCACCGGCAAGAAGGAGCACCAGAACGGGGTGGACGTTTACGTGGTCCCCGCCGGCACTCCCGGAAAAACCGTCGCCTTCGCCTTTCTGGACGCGAACCGTATTGCGCTCGCCGATAGCGCCAATCTGGCGCCGGTGCTCGTCCCGGGCACCACGGGCGGATTGGGTCCGGCGATGCGCGAACGCATTTCGCGAGTGTCGGGCGCCGCGATTCTCGCCGTCGGGCAGGTCGGCCCTGTCCCAGAGAATGTTTTCCCCGGCGGCGTGCGCTCCGACCAGTTCACCAACCTCGCCCGCAGCCTACGCTGGATCAGCCTGGCGGCGCGCCCGGAGGGCGACCGCATGAAGGTGGCCCTCGAAGGCGAATGCGACACCCCGGAAAATGCCACACAGATCGCCGGGACACTCGACGGCCTGCGCCTGTTCGGGCAAGCCGCGCTGTCCAATCCCGGGACACGGCAACGCCTGCCTCCCGAGACGCTCAAACTGCTGGAAACTCTCCTGCGGGTTGTCGAGGTTTCCCACGACAACCAGCGCGTGCGGCTCACTCTGGAGCTGACAGCGGAAATGCTCCGCGCCGCAACCCCCAAGACCCCTGCGACCAACGCTCCGCGGCGGTAAAACTGAGTCGGAAGCGCCGCAATTCTGTTCGGCCCGCACGAAGCGGGGTTCGTAGTGATTTCGATGAGTCCAGGGAGTACACCCGAGACCGCCGTGCTGCGCAGTGTCATACACCGAGCACTACTCGACTTGCAGGCATGACTTCATCAGGACGACGACGCAGGGATGCCACATCGAAAGTACATAGTAGAGATCGAGTTCGGAGCCTTGAACCTTCGTCCAGCGCTCCACGGCGTATGAAGGGCGGCTTGGTTAGTCGCCGGTGGAGGTGAAGCGGAGATAGCGCCAGGGATTGACCGGTGCGCCGTAGATGCGCACCTCGTAGTGGACGTGCGGCCCGGTGACGCGCCCGCTGACGCCCACGTAGCCGATCACCTCGCCGCGCTTCACGCGCTCGCCGGGCTGAGCCCGGAAGCCGGAAAGGTGTCCGTACCAGGTGGAGATGCCAAAGCCGTGGTCCACGACCACCAGCCGGCCGTATCCGGCCCGGGTATCGACCGCCGTCACTACCCCCTCGGCGCTGGCGCGCACCGCATCGCCGTACTGCGAGGAGATGTCCACGCCGGTGTGGAAGGCGCCCTCACCGCTGAACGGGTCCAGCCGCTCGCCGAAGCTCCCGGTGATGTGGCCCATCACCGGCCAAAGCGACGGCGTGAAGGCCGCGTCGCCCAGCACCGGCCGTGGCATCAATTGTAGCCCGGCGGACGCCAACGCGACGGCAGTGGGGTTCTTCTTGAGGAAGTTGAACTGTTCGATGGAGCGCTCGTAAGCCGCCTCAGGCTCGACGGGAGCGTCGGCCAGCCCGAATGGAGACTGGCGGAAGCGCATAAAGCCGTAAGTCATGGCCACTTCGGTGGCGAGCGACTGCAGTGAGGAGAGGCGCTGGTTGGTATCTGTGACGGTTGCCTGGAGCTGCTGGTACTGGCGTTTCAGGGTGTCCTGCTCGCGGCGGAGGCTATTGTAATTGCCCACCTTCCACAGCATGCGCGAATAGGAACCCACCGCCACCAGCACGGTCGCCCCGCCCACAATCGCCAGAAGCGCCAGCAAATGCAGGGCATAGATGGGTACGCGGACCCTACGCACCGTACCCTGATCGCTCGACGCAATAAAAAAGGTATAGGCTTTAGACTTCATTTTCCCTGCGGTCGCCCGTAACCCGGCGAGGGCCGCAAAAGATTTAGCTCACGAGTCGGCCGGATGCCGCCGATCCCCACGGCGGCGTGGCCATGGAAAACGCGCGTTTGAACCGGGAAACCTGGATCGAAACCGGCCAAGTCTAAGAGCAGCCCCGAGCCGAGTCAACCTAAATTTTCCAGGGGTCCGCTTGGGAAGGCTCGATTCAGCCCCGCCCGGCCCCTATAATTGCCTGTCGGCAGGGCTTGGCAAGCTGCGCGGCCACCTGACAACCCGCAATGAGAACCGAACGCGAGCTGATCGAGCGCATCCGAGCGAGGATTCCCTCGCGGGTGGCCTCCTCTCGCGCCGTGGGCCTGCGGCTCGGCATTGGCGACGACGCGGCAGTGCTGCGCCCGCGGCGCGGCTCGGAATGGGTCCTGACCTGCGACGCGTGCCTTGAAAACGTTCATTTCCTCGCCCCCGTCCATCCGCCGCGGGCGGTGGGCTACAAAGCCCTGGCCCGCGCCACCAGTGACATTGCCGCCATGGGCGCCGTGCCGCGGTTTTTCCTGTTGAGCTTGGCGCTGCCCCGCAACCGCACAGGCGACTGGCTGGACGGTTTCATCACCGGCATGGCGCGTGCCGCTCGCAAGTTCGGGCTGGTGCTGGCCGGCGGCGACACCTCGCAGCACCCCACGGTGGCAGTCAGTATCACCGTGCTGGGGCAGGTGGCCCCGGGTCGCGCCGTGACGCGCTCGGGTGCGCGGCCCGGCGACCTGCTCTACGTTACCGGCCGGCTGGGCGAGGCGCAGCTGGGCCTCGAGTTGTTCCTGCGGGGGCTCTACCGCCAGCGGCGCCGGCGCCCGCTCATGCGCCCGCACTTCTCTCCCGAGCTGCGGCTCGGCCTCGGCCAGTGGCTTTCGCGGAGGCGCCTCGCTTCGGCCATGATTGATAC
>JBASRK010000094.1:0-3280 GCA_049273775.1 Candidatus Acidiferrales bacterium | reverse complement strand
TGACGGCCACGTATAGCCGTGTGGCGGGGGAGAACGCGAGCCCGCCGACGTACCACATCACGGCGACGCTGGCCGGGGCGTTGAACAACTACACCATCACCAACACCGGGGCCGACTTCACGATCAAGAAGGCCACACTCACCATCACACCCGACGGCGGCAAGAGCAAGATCTATCACGCAACCTTCAGCGCTTTCACCGGCGTGGTGACAGGCCTGAAGTTCAGCGACGCCGTGACAATGACCTACGCCAGCGGGGGGGCTCCGGCGGCGGCGGCTGTGGGTAGCTACGACATCACCGTGGCCAGCGTCACTTTCACCTCCGGCAGCGCGGCGAATTACACCATTATTCAGAACACCGCCGTGAACGGCTTGGTGGTGACCTACAACATCTGCGTGCTCTATGACCCGACCCAGCCCAAGAAGCTCGGGAGCACCATTCCGATCAAACTCCAATTGTGCGATGTGAACGGTGTGAACTATTCTTCGGCGGCGATTACGGTGCACGCCACTCAGTTGCTAGTTATAGGTAGTACCAACAACCCGCTCCCCCCGGAGGATTCAGGAAACGCAAATCCGGACGACAATTTCCGCTTGGCCGATGGTATGTACATCTTTAATCTGAGTACAAAGCCTCTGTTCGTAGCTAAGTGGCAGCTGTTCTTCACCGTGTCTGGCGATCCAGGGCCGGCACACGCGGTGCAGTTCCAGCTCAAGTAACAACTAGGATCGTTCTATCGCCGATTTGTTGGAAAGGTCCTCATCGTGGTCCTGCACGGACCGCGACGGGACGAGCTATTTTCCTCCGTTGCGCGTTTGATTCGAACGGAATTTGGTCACCACGCATTCTTCTCGCCGTTTCGATATGCGGGGTCCAGGGCAAGCAGGACAAGCTCGTCCCGGCCGGCACGCCCTGTCAGTGCTGTGGGGGTGAAGGAGATACCGAAGATCCGGCGACGCGGCGTTCGCCGGCGCGCGATTCCCTCCGCCCGCGGATTCGCAGGCGGAACCAGTTATCCCTTCCAAGAACCCATTTTGGTCGTGAACAGTGTATCCCCCTCCCGGCGAACAGCCATCCACGGAAGAAAACTCCCCGTGTAGACATCCACGGTTCGAAATCTCTTCGCGAAGGGAAAGGTATGCCGACCCATAAGGGTGATGACGTTTCTGCAGGATGGCGGAATAGGTTGATGGCGCGGAGAATCCGATAATGGAATAGACTGAGGTCATTAAAATCAGCCGTGGCCGGATTTCAAAAGGGTCGAACAGTGCCGGGAGGCGGGGAATCGGCACGGACAATGGCTGGGCTCGGCCACGCCTACGGGGTATCCGGCAGGAAAGACGAGGCACGGAAAGTCCTGAATGAATTGAAGCAGCTAGCACAGCAAGAATACATAAGCGCTTACAACATGGCGCTCATCTACGTGGGGCTGGGCGAGAAGGACCTGGCCTTCACCTGGCTGGAAAAGGCCTACGAAGAGCGCTCCTTTGAGCTGAGCTTTATTAAGGCGGAGCCAAGGATGGACGGCCTCCGCTCCGACCCGCGCTTCCGGGACTTGCTGCGCCGTATGGGTCTCCCACCGTAGGCTCCTGTAGATCGAAAGCGTGTGGTATCGGACTATAGGAAACGTGCTGCCTGACAGGCAGGACAAGTTAGATAGGTTTGGAAGCACACGCAGACGGTACCCGCTTCACTTGGGCGGGGGCACGTAGAGCGCTGGTGCGGCGATCGGGTCAGCCAAAAGGCAACGATTTTGGCGCAGCTCGGTCGCAAACGACCCACGCAGTGCCTGAGCGAAAAGCCAATGCAAGAGGGAGTTTTTCACCGCATGTGAATCCAAACAGCAATTCCCAGGCTGCCATCCTCAAGCCGGTCTATGCGCACAACCTCTCCTAAATACTCCGAATTGCAAACGTCAACGGACGCGTAGGGGAAAGTCGCGCGGACGCGCATACCGACATAGTAGTGTTCGGCCCAGGTGGTGAAGTAGAGGCCATCGCGGGAGGCGTTCAACGTGGTTCGTACTTCCTCTTTATATTTGGGGTCCAAAGGGCGGACGCGCGCTGGCAGTGAGATTTTGACGCGCCGATTGCGGCGGAGCTCCTTAGGAGGAAGCGGCGATATTACGGCTTTCTCTACCGTCGAAGAATTGTCTTGTTCTTTCATACACAGACCTCCAGACCCACCGTGAGCTTTTTGGGATGCTTGCTGTTGAGCGAACCGAAGTCAATCAAGAGATTTATTGTCATCATCAGCCATTGCAATCCGCAGGCCATAGGCTACGACAGTGCCGATTATGAGCACCAAACCTACCGCCCCGCAGCCACACGCCCACAGCGCGAATGCAGCCGTCGTCACTGGAAGCATCGCCGCCAAGGCGGCCCCTGCTCGCTCCTGTCGTATGCTCAGCCGCATCACCACTTCCACGCCACGCTGCGCGGCCAGTGGTCTTCTAGGCGGACAAAGTGGGCGCCGAGCTCGATGGCAGCGCCACCTTCCAGGCGCTCCCGGATGGATTGCTCGGCGGCCTCTACTTGCTCGGTGATCTGCCACAGGCGGCTGCGGAGAGAGCGCAGCAGGGCAAGCTCGCCCTGCGTGATGGTTTCGAGGACGGCGGGGGCTTGCTTAATGAGGGGGGTTGGATTTAGTGTCTGTAAAGCCATCGCTGCAACTGCATGCAGTGATTGGTCAGGGCTGCCGTGTGGTTCACGCTACGCGGCGGCCCGCTTTGTTTCTACTGCTTGGGGCTGGGCTTCCGGCCTCGGCCCTTGCGGATGCTCGGCCTTGTATCTGCGAAGTCTCTCCACGTCTGCGTCCGTCCAGTGCCCCACTCTGAACCCATCGAGCCGAATATTACAGTGTTGCCAAGGACAATCCTATAGTACGTTGGTACTAACGCTGGCGGGCTTGCAGCAGACTCGGGACGCGAAAGAGGGGTATGCGGAAACGCTTCTGAAAATGCTCAAGGAGCTTGAGGTGCAGCGGTTCTACGGCACTATCGAGGCCAGATAGAAGCCAGCAACGTAGTGATCATTCGCAAGCCTGAGACATTGAGACCGACATGCCGCGCGCGGCAAGTAGGGTGAGGCCGATGGACAATCTAACGGCCACGGCCCACGCAGTGCGTGAGCGAAAAGCCAATGCAAGAGGGAATTTTTCACCGCAAGTGAATCCGAACAGCAATTCCCAGGCTGCCATCCTCAAGCCGGTCTATGCGCACAACCTCTCCTAAATACTCCGAATTGCAAACGTCAACGGACGCGTAGGGGAAAGTCGCGCG
>JBASRK010000078.1:0-9252 GCA_049273775.1 Candidatus Acidiferrales bacterium | reverse complement strand
TACAGGCGGCGAGGCTGCTCGAGCGTGACGGCGTGGGTATTGTGTTCGTCGGCGACGGTGCCATGCGACCAAAGATCGAAGCCTCGGCCAGCGGGTGCTCTGCAGTGAGGTTTCTGCCTTACCGTTCGCCGCAGGAGATTCCTTGCGTGCTGGCGGCAGGCGACATTCATGTTGTGACTGTGCGTCGGGGCCTGGAGGGAGTGGTTGTGCCGAGCAAGCTCTACCCCATCCTGGCGGCGGGACGGCCCGTGCTGGCTGTGGCGCCGGAGGAAAGCGATGTGGCGCGCATCGTGCGCCGCACCGGCTGCGGGGTTGCGGCCGACCCTGACGATCCCGCGGCGCTGGCCGAAGCGGTGCGCGCGCTTTCTCGCGACCCGCAACGCGTTGCCGAGATGGGCCGGCGCGCCCGGGAGATTGCGCCAAGTTATGATAGAGTGAAACAGCTTGAAATTCTTATGCATGTCATTGAGGAGGCTGCGCGAAAGTGAAACACGGGGAAACCATCTGGTCAGGTCAAAAGGTTTTGGTCACCGGCGGGTCGTCGTTCATCGGCTCGCATCTGGTGGACCGGCTCGTCGAGCGCGGCGCCCGGGTGAGGGTGGTGGACGACCTCTCGAGCGGGCGTTTGGAAAACATCCGGCGTCATCTGGCCAACGGGCACGCGGAGTTCCTCGAGGCCGACTTGCGCGAGCCGGGCGTGACGCGCAATGCGATGCAGGGGATCGACACGGTGTTCCATCTTGCGGCCGACCACGGCGGCCGCGGCTACGTGGACTTGCACCAGGCCGGGCCGGCATCGAATTTTTTCCTTGACGGACTTGTGTTCGCCGAAGCGCTCAAGTCCAAGGTCAAGAAAGTGGTGTTTGCGTCGTCCGGGTGCGTGTATCCGAACTATCTGCAGTCGGATGTGAACGAGGAAATCTATCTGACCGAGGACCTGACCAAAGGCCCCAACGACGCCGACAACATGTACGGCTGGGCAAAGCTGATGGCCGAGTTCACCCTGCAGGCCTATGCCAGGGAGCACGGGCTGAAGGCGGCCTCGTGCCGCTACTTCACCGTGTATGGCCCTCGTGGTGTCGAAAACCACGCCGTGATCGCCATGATCGCCCGCGCCTTTGTGGGGCAGAACCCGTTCGAGGTCTGGGGCGACGGCACGCAGATCCGCAACTGGACCTATATTGACGACATCGTCGAAGGCACGCGGCTGGCCGCAGAGAAAATCGACGACGGCACGGCCGTCAACCTGGGCACGATGGAGCGCGTGCGCGTGCTCGACGCGGCCAAGATGGTCTGCGAATACACCGGTCACAAGGCGGAAATCAAGCTGCGGCCGGATATGCCCACCGGGCCCCTCAACCGCGTCGCCGACAACTCCCTGGCAAAAAAACTTCTCGGTTGGGAGCCGCAGGTGAAGTTCCGCGAGGGGCTGCGCCGCACCGTGGACTGGTATTACAAGACCAAGGACCGCGAACAGGTAAAGGCCATCCTCGACCGGATGCTGACCGAGCGCTGAACACCGGAGCCGCATGACCGCAGTTCTCATTGCTTTCACATTCGCGCTGCTAGCCTCGCTCGGCCTGACCGTTCCGGTCCGCCAGCTTGCGCTGCGCGTGGGCATGGTGGACCACCCCGGCCCGCGCAAGGTGCACCTGACTCCCATCCCTCTGCTCGGCGGCCTGGCCATCTATGGCGGCGTCGTGCTGGCCATTTTGGTGGCGATCGATGGTGGGGCTTGGAGGCAGATGGTCGGCATCCTGGCCGGAGCGACTCTGGTGGCGCTGGTGGGCGTCCTGGACGACCGCGGCCTGCTCCATCACCAGATCAAGTTGTTCGTGGGGATGCCGGGGGCCGCAATCATCCTGCTGGCCTCCGGCGTGCGCGCGCAGGTTTTCTCTACGATCCTGGGAGGGCAGGCCGGGCGCGTGGCCGACGCTGCTCTCACAATCCTGTGGGTCGTGGGAATCACCGCCGCATTTAGCATTTTCGACCACATGGACGGCCTGTGCGCTGGGGTGGCGGCCATGGCGTCGCTGTTTTTCATCATCTTCGCGATCCTGAGTGGCCAGGTGCTGGTGAGCACCCTCGCTGCGGCGGTGCTGGGCGCTGCGGTGGGCTTCCTCCGTTGGAACTTCAACCCCGCGAAGATTTTTATGGGCGATGGCGGAGCAATGTTCCTGGGCTTCCTGATGGCCACGCTCGCCTTGAAGCTGCGGCCTTCGGAGCCGCCGCAGGCCAACAGTTGGCTGATCCCGGTCCTGATCCTGGGCGTGCCCATTTTCGATACCACGCTGGTCTCCATCTCGCGCTCCCGCCGGGGACTCTTGCCCTTTGCCTCGCCCGGCAAAGATCACACTGCGCATCGCCTGGCCAATCTGGGTCTCGGCCAGCGGCGCGCTGTGCTCGCACTGTATGCCCTCGGTGCAGTACTTGGCCTGGTGGCGCTTGTTGTGAAACACCTTCCCGTTCGGCAGAGCTACGCGCTGGCCGGCGCGATTGCCGCAGCGGCGCTCGTGGCCGTCGGCCTGCTCGAGCGCGCGCCCTTCGAGCGTCAGCCGACACAGAAAACAGCAGAGTAGCTCCTGTCTCGAGCTGAAGAGCACGGTTGTTCGGCTTGCGCAATCCTTCCGATTCGTTATACTGCTGCCACAATCAAAGGGCCTAGACGGTAGAGTGGTGCCTGTGGCGGGTGAGAACCTTGGGTTGTCGGCGGCCCGGCCATATCCGCAGGGCGCCGGAAATGTGTGCAGCGAAGTCGCATCGGCGGTTCCCCGCCACGCACGATCGGCAGTACCAATAGCGGCAGAGGATGGCCAAACTGCAAGGACGGACGGAAGACCGCAGCAGAAGCCAGATCAACCCGCAAGTCGCCGTCGTCGGCGGATCGGCTGCGGGATTCTTCACCGCCTACCTACTGGCGCGCAGTGGCCGCAAGGTGCAAGTTCTCGAGCGCGCAGAACAACTCGACCCCACGCCGCGCACCCTGATCGTCACCAGCCGGATGCGCGAGCTGCTTGGCCCGGTGGGCGAGAGTTCCGTCGTCAACCAGATCCGGAGGTTCGAGCTGTTCACCGACGGCCGTGCGGCGACGGTGCCGCTCGAGCGGCCTGACCTGATTATCGAGCGCGCCAGCCTGATCCGCGGCCTTGCCGAGCAGGCGCAACAGGCCGGCGCCGAGGTGCAGTTCGGACGCCGGTTCATCGGCCTGGAAGGCCGCGGCGGAATCCTCAGCCTGACCGTCGAGAGAAGCCGCGACGGCGGTCGCGAGCACGTCCGCGCCGAGACCGTGGTGGGAGCTGACGGCGCGCTGAGCAAGGTCGCCCGGTCGGCGGGCTGGCCCCCGCAGCAGACCGTTCCGCTGATCCAGGCGATTGTCGGGTTGCCACCGGATTTTTCCGCGGATACGGTGCGCGTCTGGTTCGTTCCCGAGGATACGCCGTATTTCTACTGGCTGATTCCCGAGACCCGGACGCGGGGCGCGCTGGGGCTGATCGGCGAGCATGGCCAGGAGGCCCGCCGGTGCCTGGAAAAGTTCATGGAGAAGCGCGGCTTTACCCCGCTCTCGTTCCAGGGGGGGCGGATACCGGTGTACACCGGCTGGGTGCCCGTTGCCCGCCAAATCGGCGCGGGGCGCGTGTACCTGGTGGGCGACGCGGCCGGACAGGTGAAGGTGACAACGGTCGGGGGAATTGTCACCGGCCTTCGCGGGGCGCTCGGCGCTGCTGAAGCGATCCTGCACGGCGGGCACAGCGGCGAGCTGCGCGCGTTGCGTCGCGAGCTGAACCTGCACCTGCTCGTCCGTAAGACGCTCCACCGCTTCAAGCAGGCGGACTACAGCCGCCTGGTGGACCTGCTGAACGCCTCGACGCGGCGCTCGTTGAGCCTCTATACCCGCGACGAGGCCGCCCGGGTGCTCTGGCACATCTGTGTCAGCCAGCCCCGCCTGCTCCTGCTCGGCCTCCGCGGCTTGCTCGCGAGGAGTTCCTTCTCCCGCCGCGAACGTGAATAGCAGTCGCTCGCAACCCCTGGCTCTCTCCGTCGGACAACGGGTGACGCCGGTGTACATCCTGGGACTCTCGGGCCTGGCGCACGATTCGGCGGCAGCCCTGCTGGGCGAGCGAGGCATCGCGGCGGCGATGGAAGAAAGCAAGCTGCTGCGCTCGCGGACGCTGGGCGGCATCCCGCGGGAGGCGATCCGGTTCTGTCTGGAGCGGGAAGGAGCGGGCTGGCGAGACGTTGCCTTCATCGCGGTCGCCAACCGCCCGCTGCGCTCGTGGGCGCGGCAAACCTGGCTGCGCACCCGTATGACTCCCCTGGCCCCGGTCCGCAGCGGCTACTATCAGACCAGGGCGCTGGGCGAGCTGGGCCGCGAGCTGAACAACGACCGCATCCTGAAGCTGATGGGCGAAGCCCCAGGCGGGCGCGTCCTGCATCTGGACCACCACCTGTGTCACGCCGCCAGCGCCTACTACGCATCGCCTGCCGACCGGGCATTGATCCTGACGTTCGACGAACAGGGCGACGGCCATTCGGGCCTGGTGGCGCTGGGAGAAGGAAATCGCATCCTCGCCCTGCGCGCGATTGCCTTCCCGCACTCACTTGCCTGGGTCTATTCGCAGGTGACCGACCTGCTCGGATTCACGCCGCATCGCGGCGAGCACAAGACACAATGGCTGAGCCTGGAGGATACGCCGGAGTTTGAAGATCTTTTTCTCGAAATGTTTCGACGGAGACCGGGCGAGCTGCCGCACCTCGATTTCAGCTACTTCAACCGCCGCCTGGCGGGGCGCATTGCCTTCTCGAAAAAATTCTATCGTCGCCTGGGGATTGCGCCGAAGTCGTTGCCCGATGCGAGCCGGGGCTCGACCGGGGCCGGGCTTGCCGAGCCGCTGCGACGACAGCTGGCCAGCAGCGTCCAGCAGGCCTGCGCCCGAGTGGCCGTGGAGGTGGCGGAGGCGTACCGCAGGAAGACCGGCGCGCGGACGCTTTGCCTGGCGGGCGGGCTTTTTCTCAATCCGCTGCTGGTGGCGGCGGTGGAGAAAAGCACAGGCTTCGAGCAGGTTTTCGTCCAGCCGGCGGCAGGCAACGAGGGCACCGCACTGGGCGCGGCCTGGCTGGTCTGGCACAAGGTGCTGGGCAAGCCGCGCCTCGCGCCGCCGGCGCACCTCTACTGGGGACCCAGTTACTCGAACCAGGAGATCAAGCAGGTGCTCGACAACTGCAAAGCTCGCTACCGCTGGCACGACAGCGAGGAGCAGAAGCTCGAAGAGACCGTGCGGCTGCTCGAAGCCGGGAAAATTGTCGCTTGGCACCAGGGAGCAGCGGAGTTCGGCCCGCGGGCGCTCGGCAACCGCAGCCTGCTGGCCTCGCCGTGGGCTCCTTACGTCAAGGAGAACCTGAACGAGTACGTGAAGCACCGTGAGGCCTTCCGCCCGTTTGCGATTTGCGTGCCGGCGGAAGACAGCGCACGCTATTTCGACTGCTCCTCGTCCGGGCGCTTCATGGCTGCGACGGGCTGGGCGCGGCCTGAAGGCCGCAGCCTGCTCGAAGGTTTTCTGCTGCCGGGCGACCGCGTGCGCCTGCACGTGGTCGAGCAGGAAGCGAACCCGATTCTCTGGCGGCTGCTGCGGCGATTCGGCGAGCGGGCCGCGGCGCCGCTGCTGGTGAACACCTCGTTCAATCTGTTTGGCGAGCCGCTGGTGATCACGCCGCGGGACGCCGTGCGCAGCTTCTTCTGCTCCGGGATTGACGCCCTGGTGATCGGCAACTTCTCCCTGACAAAGTAGTGTTACAAGTCGAAAAAATAGAAAAAGGAGAATGCAATCCAGGAAGGCAACACCCGCATCCTTGACGAGCGTGGGTTGCCACGACGCGCCACGCCGGGCAGTTTTCTCTTTGTCGTGTGCAGCGGATGGGCGAGAATAGAGAGGTTGAAACAAGGGGCAGGACCGGGCTATCCGGAACGCGGAGGAATCGAGCTTGCGCATCTCGGTGGTCGGTTGCGGCTATGTGGGTCTAGTGTCGGGCGCTTGCCTGGCCGAAACGGGCCACGAGGTGGTCTGCACGGACAACGACCCGGCGCGCATCAAAACCCTCGAGGCCGGCAAACTGCCGATCTACGAGCCGTACCTCGATACCATCTTGGCCGCCACGCGCCGCTCAGGGCTTTTGAAATTTACGGGCGATTCGGGCGATGCCGTCCGCGGCGGGGAGGCCATCTTCATCTGCGTGGGCACGCCGCCGCTCGATAACGGCGAAGCGGACCTCTCTGCGATTGACAACGTGGCGCGGCTGATCGCCACCGAGGCGCGCACGCCGAAGCTGGTGATCGAGAAGAGCACCGTGCCGGCGCAGACAGGCCAGCAATTGAAGCGCGCCCTGGCGGTATACGGCCGCAGCGGCGGGGTGACGTTTCGCGTGGCCTCGAATCCGGAATTCCTCCGTGAGGGCACCGCAGTGGAGGATTTCCTCCATCCGGACCGCATCGTCGTCGGCGTCGAGGAGGAGGCAACCGAAAAGCAATTTCGCGAGATCTACCGGCCGATCCTCGAGGGCCGCTTCAACTGCCCGGTGCACGCGCCCGCCTGCCCGCCGGCGAAATCCCCGGCGCTGCTGGTGACCACGATTGCGAGCGCCGAGCTGATTAAACATGCGTCGAACTCCTACCTCGGCCTGAAGATCTCCTACGCCAACCTCATCGCCGACCTGTGCGAGCGGCTGGGCGCCAACGTCGAAGAAGTAACCCGCGCCATCGGGCTCGACCCGCGGATTGGGCCGCAGTTCCTGCGCGCCGGCCTGGGCTTCGGCGGCTTCTGCCTGCCGAAAGACATCCAGGCGTTCATCCGACTGGCGGAGCGCGCCGGCGTGGACTTTGGGCTGCTGAAGGAAGCCGAGCGGGTGAACAAGAGCCGCATTGATCAGTTTCTGGATAAGACCCGGCGCGCTCTCTGGGTGGTCAAGGACAAGCAGATCGGGATCCTCGGGCTGGCCTTCAAGCCCAACACCGACGATATTCGCTTCGCCCCTGCGATCGAGGTGATCGGCCGTTTGCTGGCCGAAGGTGCGCAGGTGCGCGCCTGCGATCCCGAGGCAATGGAGAAAACGCGTGCGGTGCTCCCGCAGATCGGCTACAGCCGCGACCCCTACGAGGTGGCCCGCGGCGCCGACGCGTTGCTGATTGTCACCGAGTGGGATGAGTTCCGGCAACTCGACTGGAAGCGCATCGCCGGCCTGATGGCCCGGCCGCTGGTGATCGACGGCCGCAACCTGCTCGAGCCTGCGGCGATGAAGGCGCTCGGCTTCGAGTACCACTCCTTCGGCCGACCGGACTGAGCTGCGCCCGCGGATGTATCCCCCAAATCCTGGTGCTCATGCCGCTCCAACTTAATCAGACTATCCTTGAGATCACCACTGGCTCAGCACGCGGCTCGCGGCAAATAGCGCCGGTTCGTTGAAACGGCACTAGCTCACGCGGCCGGCGGCAGCGACCTGCTGGCGGAAATAGTCGAGCGTGACCCGCAGACCCTGGTCCAGATCTACTTTTGGTTCCCATTGCAGGATGCGTCGGGCCTTGCTGATGTCGGGACACCGCTGCCTGGGGTCGTCTTGCGGCAAGGGCTTGAAGATGATGGGCGCGTCGGAGCCAGCCAGCGCCCGGATGCGCTCGGCGAATTCCAGGATGGTGATTTCCTGCGGGTTGCCGATGTTGACCGGGGTGTGTTCGTCGGACTGCATCAGGCGGTAGATGCCCTCGATCAGGTCGGAGACATAACAGAAGCTGCGGGTCTGCCGGCCGTCACCATAGACGGTGATCGGCTGGCCGGTGAGCGCCTGGAAGACGAAATTGGGGAGGGCGCGGCCGTCGTTCAGACGCATGCGCGGGCCGTAGGTGTTGAAGATGCGCACGATGCGAGTGTCCACGCCGTGCTCGCGGTGGTAAGCCATCACCATGGCTTCGGCGAAGCGTTTGGCCTCGTCGTAAACGCCCCGCAGACCGATCGGGTTGACGTGGCCCCAGTAGGTCTCCGGTTGCGGCCGCACCTCGGGGTCGCCGTAACACTCGGAGGTCGAGGCCAGCAGGTACTTGGCCTTTTTCGCCAACGCCACGCCGAGCGTGTTGTGCGTGCCGAGCGCGCCGACCTTGAGCGTCTGGATGGGAAGCTTCAAATAGTCCGCGGGGCTGGCCGGTGAGGCGAAGTGGAGCACGTAGTCCACTGCGCCCGGGACATCGAGATAATGAGTGACGTCTTGCTGGACTAGGCGAAAGCGCGGGTGGCTGAGCAGGTGCCCGACGTTTGACTGCGCACCGGTTACCAGGTTATCCAGGCAGAGCACCTGCCAATCGCGTTCGAGCAGGTAGTCACAAAGGTGCGAGCCGAGAAAGCCTGCGCCGCCAGTGATCACCGCTCGCACGAGTCACGCTCCGTGAGCTGTTTGCTTCTCGATCTGTGCATCTAGCCGCTCGTGAATCTGCGCTCTGGAAACTTTAAGCCCCCCCCGGTGTCCCGGCCCATCGGCGCAATATTGTAGCCCGCGCCGGAGGGATCGCAAAGCGCCGAGCCGGACGGGATTCGCACAGCGCTTCGCAGCCCGATCTCCCGGGAGGCGTCTGCGCCGATTGACCGCAGTCAGGCAGCGGGGTAGCATGCCGCTGCCCGACAGCGCGAGGCTCGCGGAACAATCATGAACGGATGGAAGCGAAGACTGCGGCGCATCTTGATCGCTACCGCCGCGCTGGTCGTGCTTGTCACCGGCGCTACCTGGGTTTTCCTCCGCGTCGGGCAGTGGCTGGTGGTCGAAGACCAGCTCGAGGCGGCGCAGGCCATTGTCGTCCTGAGCGGCGGGATGCCTGTCCGGGCGCGCGAAGCGGCGGAGATCTATCGGCAGGGCTTCGCCGCGCAGGTTTGGGTGACACACCCGGTCGGCCCGGCCGAGGAGCTGCAGCAAATGGATATTTTCTATCTCGGCGAAGAGTTTTACAGCCAGAAGATTCTGATTCACCTGGGAGTCCCCGCCGATGCCATCCGCATCCTGGAGAAGCCCGTGGTCAATTCCGAGGAGGAAGTTCTGGAGATTGCCGCGGAGCTTCGCCGGGGGGAAGGCCGGAAGGTGATCGTGGTCACTTCGAAGCCGCACACCCGCCGGGTAAAGGCCATCTGGAAGGCCAGGGTAGGGGAGAGCCCGCGGACGCTGGTGCGCTATGCTTCCGGGGATGACTACGATGGTGCCCACTGGTGGCGGCGCAGCCATGAC
>JBASRK010000264.1:0-18291 GCA_049273775.1 Candidatus Acidiferrales bacterium | reverse complement strand
GGCGCGAGCCGCGGCCGAGCGCCTGGGCGCGCCGGTGGTGGTGGTCAAGGCGCAAATCCACGCCGGCGGGCGCGGCAAGGCCGGAGGGGTGAAGCTGGCTCGCTCGGTCGAAGAAGCGGCCGAGCTTGCCGGCAAGATGCTGGGAATGAAACTGGTGACGCCGCAGACGGGTCCCGCGGGGCGCATCGTCAAGCGGCTGCTGATCGAGGAAGGACTCGACATCAAACGGGAGCTCTATCTGGGCCTCGTGATTGATCGCGCCGCGGCTGCTCCGGTGTTCATGGCCAGCGCCGCGGGCGGCGTAGAGATCGAAGAGGTGGCACGGGAAAACCCCGTCGCCATCTTGCGCGAAACGATCCATCCTGCCGTGGGACTGCAGCCGTACCAGGCGCGCAAGCTGGCCTTCGGCCTGGGCCTGCCGCCGGAAGCGGTGGCCGCAGCGGCGCCGTTCCTGCAGGCGCTCTACCGCGCCTTCACCGAGTCGGACGCTTCGCTGGCAGAGATCAATCCCTGCGTGCTGACCGGCGACGGCCGGCTGGTCGCGCTCGACGCGAAGATGACCTTCGATGACAACGCGCTTTACCGACACAAGGAGCTGCGCGAGCTGCGCGACCTCGATGAGGAAGACCCGCTCGAGGTCGAGGCTTCGAAGTACGGTCTGAACTACATCAAGCTCGACGGCACGGTTGGCTGCATGGTGAACGGCGCGGGCCTGGCCATGGCGACGATGGACATCATCAAGCTGGCCGGGGGCGCGCCGGCCAACTTCCTCGATGTCGGCGGCGGGGCTTCAGCCGAGCAGGTGAAAAACGCTTTTAAGATCCTGATGAGCGACCCTGCGGTGCGCGGTGTGTTCATCAACATCTTCGGCGGGATCTTGCGCTGCGACGTCCTGGCGACGGGCGTGGTGGCGGCGGCGCACGAGCTGCAGGTGAAGGTGCCTGTGGTCGTGCGCATGGAAGGCACCAACGTCGAGCAGGGGCAGGAAATCCTGCGCAATTCGGGATTGGGCTTCACCATTGCAAACGGCATGAAAGACGGAGCCGAGAAGATCGTGCAGTTGGCAGGTGGTGCCCGGTGAGCATCCTCGTCGACCAAAACACAAGAGTGATCGTGCAGGGCCTGACCGGGCGCGAGGGCAGCTTCCACGCGCAGCAGATGATCGAGTACGGCACGAGAGTCGTCGGCGGTGTCACCCCCGGCAAGGGCGGCAGCAAACACCTCGATGTGCCCGTATTCAACACGGTCGCCGAGGCAGTGGGCGAGACCGGCGCGAACGCTTCAGTAATCTTCGTGCCGCCTCCGTATGCTGCTGACGCGATTCTCGAAGCTGGCGACGCTGGCTTGCCGCTCGTCGTCTGCATCACCGAAGGCATCCCTACGCTCGATATGGTGCGCGTTGCTGCAGCGCTGCGTGGCGGCGCGACGCGCCTGATCGGGCCGAATTGTCCCGGGATCATCTCGCCCGGCAAATGCAAGATCGGCATCATGCCAGGGCGAATCCACAAGCAGGGCCACGCCGGGCTGGTGAGCCGCAGCGGCACGCTCACCTATGAGGCGGTGGACCAGTTGACGCGGCTCGGCATCGGGCAATCCACCTGCATCGGCATCGGCGGCGACCCCATCATCGGCACGTCGTTTCTCGATGCCATCCGCCTTTTCCATGATGACCCGGAAACGCACGCGATCGTGATGATTGGTGAGATCGGCGGCAACGCCGAGGAGAAAGCGGCCGAGTTCATCCGGGCGAGCGTGCGCGAGCCCGTGGTCGGCTTCATCGCCGGGCAGACGGCGCCGCCGGGGCGTCGCATGGGCCATGCCGGAGCCATCATCAGCGGCGGCCAGGGCACCGCGAAGGAAAAATACGCGGCGATGGAGGCCGCCGGGATCCATTGCGTCCAGAGCCCGGCGGAAATCGGGCACACGGTCGCAGCGGCGCTGGACAAAGCTGCCGCCAAGTAGCGTCGGTGCCTCGCTGCGATTTCATAGGTGTAGCGGCGGCCTTTAGGCCGCCATCTGTCATCCCTTGGCAGCACACGACCAGCGTGGCGTGATAAACCGCGCCAAGGCATCGCCAGGAGGAGAAACGATTGGCAACTGAGCGAACTTTGGCAATTACTAAACCAGATGCGGTCGGGCGAGGTTTGGAGGGAGAAATCCTGTCCCGGATTCGTAAGGCGGGCTTCCGAATCTTGGCTATGAAATCGCTGCGGATGACCCGGGCTGAGGCCGAGGGGTTTTACGCCGTCCATCGCAGCAGGCCGTTTTTCGCGCCGCTGACGGAGTTCATGAGTTCCGGCAAAGTGGTGGTCATGGTGCTCGAAGCGGAAAACGCCATCGCCCGCTGGCGCGAGACCATGGGTGCCACCGACCCCGCCAAGGCCGCTCCGGGAACGATTCGCCGCGACTTCGGCACGAGCATCCAGAACAACTGCACGCACGGCTCTGACGCTCCTGAGACCGCCGCCTTTGAAATCAGCTATTTTTTCCCGGGGCAGATTTGATCGGCCGACCACGCTGAGCCCGCCTCTGGGCGAAGCATCTCAACTGGTGGTGCCTGGCACCCCTTCGGCAGTAGATTCGGGTAGAATCGGCGCCAATGGAGCCGCTGCGCGAGCTCGGCCGGATGTTGTTAATCTTTGGCGCGGTGCTTGTGGCCGGCGGCGCGGTGCTCCTTCTGGGGGCGCGGTTGCCCTTCCGGCTGGGGCGGTTGCCCGGCGACATCGTCTACCAGGGCCGGCACACGACCTTTTATTTTCCGATTGTCACGTGCCTGCTTCTGAGCGTGGGACTGACGGTACTTTTCTGGCTTCTTTCATTATTCAGGCGATGACGCAATGACGCAGTTCCAATTCAATCTAGCGCCGGAGCGCAAGATCTGGTCGGTCAGCGAGCTGACCGGGCGGATCCGCGATCTGCTGGCCGCCGAGTTCGCCGACATCTGGGTGGAAGGCGAAATCTCGAACTGCCATGCGGCGCAGTCAGGACATCTCTATTTCACGCTCAAGGACGCGAAGGCGCAGGTGCGTTGCGTCTGCTTTCGGAACCAAGTCCGCCTGCTGAAGTTCCGCCCCGAAGACGGCCTGCACGTCACCGTGCGCGGCTCGGTGGGGGTCTACGAGCCTCGCGGCGAATATCAGGTCTACGTCGAATACATCGAACCGGTGGGCATGGGCGCGCTGCAACTCGCCTTCGAGCAGCTCAAGAAGCGCCTGGAAGCCGAGGGGCTGTTCGACGCGGCGCGCAAGAAGCCACTGCCCGTGCTGCCGCGGCGCATTGGACTGGTGACCTCGCCGCGGGGCGCGGCGGTGCGCGACGTCTTGCGCATCCTTCTCCGGAGGTTCCCCAACGTCCATCTGATCCTCTATCCGGTGCGGGTGCAGGGCGAGGGCGCCGCGCGCGACATCGTGGAGGCCATCGGTTACTTCAACCTTCAGATGATGGTGGACGTGATCGTTCTGGCGCGAGGCGGCGGCTCGCTCGAAGACCTCTGGGCGTTCAACGAGGAGGCCGTGGCCCGGGCCATCGCCGCGGCAACGATCCCGATCATCTCCGGGGTGGGCCACGAGACCGACTTCACCATCGCTGACTTTGTGGCCGACGTGCGCGCCTCGACTCCTTCGGCTGCGGCGGAGATTGTCGTGCGCACCCGGCAGGAGTTCGACCATCAGGTCGCGCAGCTCCAGCAAAAAATGTTTCAGCGGATGCGCTACCTGCTGCTCGAATGGCGCCACCGCCTGCAGGAGCTCGCGGCACACCCCGGTTTTCGCCGGCTGGAAGATTTGTTGCGGGTCTACCGCCAGCAGGCCGACGAGTTCATCGGGCGGCTGGCCCTGGCGCTACAAGGCCGGCTGGAGCGGGCGCGGCGGCGGTTCACCGTGGCGGAGACGCGCATCGCCGCGTTCGACCTGCGCGGCCGGATCACCGCGCTGCGTTTGCGGCTCGAGCAGCGCTCCGGCGACCTGCGCGTGCGCGTCGAACGGTTCCTGGTCCTCAAGCGCCAGCGGATGGAGCGGCTGAGGCTACAGCTCGACGAGCGCAGCCCGCTGCGCGTGCTCGAGCGTGGCTATGCAATTGTGTACGACGCCGCAGGGAACGTCGTGCGTGCCGCCGAGCAGGTGGCTATTGGCGATGAAGTTGCCGTGCAGCTCGCCCGCGGCCGCTTGGCGGCGGAAGTGAAGAAAAAAGAAGCGAAGTAAAGGTGCGAATGGGCGCTATTCGCTGGTGCTAGTGACCTTGAGCACAGCGAGGAAAGCTTCCTGCGGGATATCCACTCTCCCCACGCGTTTCATCCGCTTTTTGCCTTCTTTTTGTTTCTCGAGGAGCTTGCGCTTGCGGGTGATGTCTCCGCCGTAGCATTTTGCGAGCACGTTTTTGCGCATTGCCGCGACGGTTTCCCGGGCGATGACGCGGCTGCCGATGGCGGCCTGGATGGGCACCTCAAACATTTGCCGCGGGATGAGTTTCCGCAGGCGCTTCACCAGATCGCGGCCGCGATCGTAAGCCTGCTCGCGGTGGCAGACCAGCGCCAGGGCGTCCACCGGCTCGCCGCCCACCAGCACGTCCATCTTCACCAGGTCGGCCTCGCGGTAGCCGGCCAGGTGGTAGTCGAGCGAGGCATAGCCGCGGGAGACGCTTTTCAGGCGGTCGTAGAAATCGAGCACGATCTCGTTGAGCGGCAGATCGTAGGTGAGCATGACGCGCTGCGGCGAGAGGTATTCGAAGTTTTTCTGCACGCCGCGCTTTTCGTCGCACAACTGCAGGATGGCGCCGACCGAATCCTCGGCGGTGATGATCATTGCGGTGATGATGGGCTCCTCGATTTTTTCCATCGCGTTGGGCGGCGGAAATTTTGTGGGGCTGTCCACTTCGAGGGCTTCGCCGCCGGTAGTGGTGATGCGGTAACGCACGCTGGGCGCGGTGGTGATCAGGTTCAGGCCAAACTCCCGCTCCAGGCGCTCCTGCACGATCTCCATGTGCAGCAGGCCGAGGAAGCCGCAGCGGAAGCCGAAACCCAGCGCAACAGAGTTTTCCGGCTCGTAGAAAAATGCGGCGTCGTTGAGCTGGAGCTTGCCCAGGGCGTCGCGCAGCGGCTCGTACTCGTCCGCCAGCACCGGGTAGAGCCCGGCGAAGACCATGGGCTTGATGGCCTCGAAGCCGGGCAGCGGCAACGCGGGACGGTCGGCCTCGACAATGGTGTCGCCGACCCGGGCATCGGCGACGCGTTTAATGTTAGCGATGATAAAGCCGACGTCGCCGGCGGCGAGCTCAGGGAGCACCACCGGCTTGGGCGTGAGCGCACCCATCTCCTCAACCTCATAGACCTCGTTGTTTGCGCACAGGCGGATGCGCGTGTGCCGTGCGATGCGGCCTTCGACCACGCGCACGAGCACCACCGCGCCGCGGTAGGAGTCGAACCACGAATCGAAGATGAGCGCGCGCAGCGGCGCATCGGCGGCGCCCCGCGGCGGCGGCACGCGCCGGACAATAGCCTCGAGCACCTCTTCGACGCCCAAGCCGCTCTTCGCGCTGATGGCCAGCGCGTCGGCGGCCGGGATGGCCAGCACGTTTTCGATCTGTTCCTTGACCTCCTCGGGATGCGCCGCCGGCAGATCAATCTTGTTGATCAACGGAATGATGGTGAGGTTGTTCTGCGACGCCAGGAACGTGTTCGCCACAGTCTGGGCCTCGACGCCCTGGCTCGCGTCCACCACCAGCAGCGCTCCCTCGCAGGCCGAAAGCGCGCGGGAGACCTCGTAGGAGAAGTCCACGTGCCCGGGCGTGTCGATCAGGTTCAGACGGTAGGTTTCCCCGTCGCGCGCCGCGTAGTGCAGCCGAATGCTTTTCGCCTTGATGGTGATGCCGCGCTCGCGCTCCAAGTCCATTGAATCGAGCACCTGCGCGGTCATCTCGCGCTGGGTGAGCGCGCCGGTCAGCTCGAGCAGGCGATCGGCCAGCGTGGACTTGCCATGGTCGATGTGCGCGATGATGCAGAAATTGCGGATCAGCCGAGGGTCCATCGGTCAGCGCTGATGCGGGGGCGAAAGGCAGTTCGTGAAGCCGTTTGTGGTGATGCGTCCCACCCTGCGCGCTTTCGGGTTCCTCGAAACAACCCAGTTTGCCATAAATCCCCGACTCCGGCCAGCCGTGCGCCGGAGCAGTTCTCTGTAACTGTGCTCCTCGGCGTACATGCAGCGACACCGGCCGCCGGCAGCGCCTGGCTGCCGGCGAATCGGATCGCCTGCGTCGCACCCTTCGATTTGCGGGCGATTTGCGGGCGATTTGCTGGTTCGGCAATTCGGCGACAACTCTTTGGCGGAAGTACGCCGTACGGTATATAGTGTTTTAGTTTCGGTGCCCGGGACTCAGCGCGTCTGCGGGTCCTGACTCCTTTGCGAAACCCGTTCTGCGCACATGGCCGTTGACGTCGCCAAACAACTTGACCGCGCCAAGCGCTACCTGGAGAAAAACAAGCTCCAGGATGCCGTCGAGGCCTACCAGGCCGTGCTCGAGGCATGGCCCGCGCAACAGGAAGCCATGCAGGCCCTCGGCGACCTCCACACCCGGCTGAATGAGCCCGAGCGCGCGGCGCTCTACTATGGCCTCCTGTTCGACCGTCTCACCGATCTCGGCGAAGAGCCGAAGGCCACCGCGCTCTACGCGCACTTCCTGAGACATGTCCAGCAGCCCCCGGCGCGCATGGCGCGCTACGCGCTGCTGCTGCAAAGGCAGAACAAGGACGAAGAGGCCATCGAGCAGTATATCGCGGCGGCCGAGGAGTTCCAGACGCGTCACAAGGAGGAGGAGGCACTGGCCTGCTGGGAGCGGATCGCGCAGCTCGATCCGGATAACCCCGGGCGCCACGTCGCGCTGGGCGAGTTCGGGGAGCGGCTGGGCAAATCCATCGTGGCCGCCCGCGGCTTCCTCCGCGCCGCGCAGCTGGCGCTGGCCTCCGGCGAGCTTGACCACGCCCTGGAATTCTTCGACCGCGCCTACCGGCTCGCGCCGCAGGAGCGCGGTATCGCGCTGCTCTATGCCGGGGCACGTCTGCGCCAGGGCGACGCCGCCGCGGCGGTCGCGCTGCTCGAGCCATTGTCGGTTACCGAGTCCGATCCGGTGTTCCTGGGGACTTTCGGCGACGCCCTGATGCGCGCCGGGGGGCTCGACCGCGCCCGCAGCGTCCTGGAAAAGCTGTACGAGGGGAAAGCCGATGGCTTTGCGCGGCTGTTCGAGCTCGCCAACTTGTACTTCAAAGCCAAGCAAGATGATCAGGGCGTCCAAATCCTTGCGCAGATCAAGAAGCAAATGTTCGACGCCCGCCAGGAGAGCGCGTTTGCTGCGCAGGCGGACCGCCTGGCCGAAGCGAATCCCGCCTCGGTGGCGCTGACGGAATTCTGGGGCGCGCTCTACAGCGAAATGAACCGCGAGGCGAAGTACTTCGATGTGCTGGTGAGGTTGTTCGACCTCTACCTCGCGGCCGACAACCTCGCCGGGGCGTGCGAGACGCTCGACCGCCTGGTGGACATCGATCCGTACGACTTCCGCAACCAGCAGCGCATCGAGCGGCTGGCGGGCCAGGCCGATCCGGCCTACCTGCGCGGCGTGGCGGCGCGGTTGGTCAAAGCTGCCTCGCAGGGCCCGCAGATGCCGGTCATGGGTCGCTCGCTCGGCCAGGAAGGCGATCAGCCGGTGACCGAAGCGGGGCGCGCGCATCAGGCCCTCGAGGACTTGCTGGTGCAAGCGGAGATCTTCCTCCAGTATTCTCTCCAGACCAAGGCGGTGGAACGCCTGGAGAAAATCGCCGAGATGTTCCCCGGCGAAGAAGAACGCAACGAGCGGCTCCGCAACCTTTACGAGCTGGCCCACTGGTGGCCGGCGGGATCCAAGAGCGCACCGGAGTCCCTCTCGGCCGCGGGCGGCACCACTTCCCCCGCCAGCCGAACCGGGGTTTACAGCGCCGAGACGCTCCAGGACCTAGCCAAGATTTCCGAAATCAATCAAAATGTCTATCGCCAGGCCACGCCGCGGACGGTTCTCTCGGTGGCGGTGAACGAGGTTGGCACCCACCTGTGCGCCACGCGGTGCCTGGCCGTAATCGGCGCGCCGGGACAGCCCTCGCAGATGGCTGCGGAATTCTGCGCGCCGGGCGTGGAAGCCTCTTCCGGAGGCCAGGTTGTGCGCCTGCTGGGGCAGATCGAGCGGGCCTCGCCGGACTCATTGGGCGGCTTGCCGCTCGAGGCTGCTGCCGCGCCGGTGCTCCGCGAGATGGGCCTGGAGACCGCGCTGGCCGTGCAGCTCACCGATAAAGAGACGCGGGCGCTGGCGGGCATGCTTGTTGCCGGGCACGCCGCGCCGCACCGATGGAAGCCGAACGAGACCTACTTCCTGCAGGCCGTCGGCGACCAGATGCTGCTGAGCGTCAATCACACTCGGCTGCGCACGCTGGTGCGAACGCTCGCCGCGGCTGACGAAAAGACAGGCCTGCTGGGCCGGGGCTCATATCAGGATTGCCTGCTCGGCGAGACTTCACGCGCCAAGGCGCAGGGTTCGCCCCTGGCATTGGCCATCCTGCAGATTGATCGCGGCCCGGAGCTGATCCGCCAGCAGGGCGAGGAGATCTTTGAGCGCCACATGGAACAACTGGCGCGGGCCGTCCAGCCGCTCGTCCGGCAGAACGACCTGGCGGTGAAATACACCGCTTGGTCGTTTGCCTTCATTCTGCCGGATACGACGCTGGCCGGCGCAAGAAGCCTCGCCGAGAAGCTGCGGAAAGCGGCGGCGGGCGTCCACCCACCGTGGGATGACGCGCAGCTCACGCTAAGCGCTGCCGTCGCCGAGGCCATTGCGCGCTCCGACTACGAAAGCGAAGATATTGTCACGGATCTGATCAATCGCGCCGAGGCGAGCCTGGACGAGGTGCGGAAAAAGGGCGGCAATACCATCGTATCGCTCGAGATTCCTCGGAGCTGAGGCCTGCATCGGCGGCGGTCAGGGCATCGCCATTATCACTGAGTCCGTTTCGTAAGCGGACTGCCCGAATTCGTTTGATCTTTGCTTCGTGGGGGGAATCCTCATGCCGATCCAGAAAGTGGGTGTGGTGGGCTGCGGATTGATGGGCGCAGGCATCGCTCAAGTAGTGGCGCAGGCCGGCTGTGAAGTGGTAGTCCGCGAAGTGTCGGCCGAGCTGCTGGAGAAAGGACTGAAGAGCATCGAAAAAAACCTCCAGCGGCTGGTGGACAAGGGCTCGCTCAGCCAGATCGAGCGCGACCACACGCGCAGCCGCCTGCGCGGCACGACCAGCCTCGACGAGCTGCGCAACGCCGACCTGGTGATCGAAGCCATCATCGAGCAGTTGCCTGCGAAGAAGGAGCTCTTCGCCGCGCTTGAGAAGCTGTGTCCGCCGGCAACCATCTTCGCCAGCAACACCTCATCGATTTCGATCACCGAGATGGCCACCGCCACCCGGCGGCCCGAACGCTTCCTCGGCCTGCATTTTTTCAATCCGGTGCCGGTGATGAAGCTGGTGGAGGTGATCCGCACGATCTCGACCGATTCCCGCGTGTTCGATGAGATCGTGGCGTTTGCCGAGCGGCTCGGCAAAACGCCGGTGCGCACCAGCGACCATACCGGATTCATCGTCAACCGGCTGCTGGTGCCCTATCTGCTCGACGCCATCCGGGCGCTCGAGGAGGGCGTCGGCTCGATCGAGGACATTGATAAGTCCATGAAGCTTGGCTGCGGTCACCCGATGGGGCCGCTGACGCTGCTCGATTTTGTCGGCCTGGACACCACCTATTACATCGCCAACGTCATGTTCGACGAATTCAAGGAACGCCGATTCGCGCCGCCGCCGCTGCTGAAGCGCATGGTGCTGGCCGGTTGGAATGGCCGCAAGGCTGGCCGCGGGTTTTATGATTACGCCGACCCGCAGAATCCCAGGCCAATGCAGATCGTGTGAAGACGAGACTCGAAAAGCGAAACTCGCAAGAGCACAGACTGAAAACAAAAAATAGAACATGGGAACGGAGCACTGAAAACGGACGGCTAATTGTGGGGAGCCGAGGGAGAAAAACTAATCTTCCAGAGCTGAGGACTGAGGACTGACTACCGATAGCTGACAACTGAGAACGGAGCGCCCTAATGGCCTACGAAAACCTGCTTTACGAGAAGAAAGACCAGATCGGCTACGTCACTTTCAATCGCCCGAAATTGCTGAATGCGCTCAATCGAAAAACCATGGAGGAACTGGCCGACCTGCTCTCCGTGGCGCGGGATGATGCCGAGGTGCGCGTGCTGATCCTGACCGGCGCGGGCGAAAAGGCTTTTATCGCCGGCGCCGACATCAATGAGCTGGCCCAGCGCGCCGCGATTGACGGCAAGGAGTTCTCTCTTTTCGGCCAAGGCGTCTTGCATATGCTCGAAACGATGGGAAAGCCTTCGATTGCTGCCATTAACGGGTATGCGCTCGGCGGCGGCTGCGAATTGGCGCTCGCCTGTACGATCCGCCTGGCCAGCCGGACCGCCAAGCTCGGCCAGCCCGAGGTGAAACTCGGCATCATCCCCGGCTACGGCGGCTCGCAGCGCCTGGCGCGGCTTTGCGGCAAGGGCGTGGCGCACGAGCTGGTGCTCTCTGGCGAAATGATTTCGGCAGAGGAGGCGCTGCGGATCGGCTTGGTGAACCGGGTGGTCGAGCCGACCGAGTTGATCCCTGCGGCCGAGGCGCTGGCTAAGAAAATCATCGCCAACGCCCCGCTCGCGGTAAAGTTCGCCATGGAAGCCATCGAGCACGGAATGGAGATGCCGCAGGAGGAGGGGCTGTTCCTGGAAGCAACGCTGTTTGGCTTGTGCTGCGCCACCGAAGACATGCGCGAAGGCACCCGCGCCTTCCTCGAGAAGCGCTCGGCGCAGTTCAAAGGCCGCTAGGTCCCTGGATGTCGGAGCTTCAGTTCCGAATTCGGAAGGATGCAAGAGTCAGGGGCTCCAGCCCCTGAGGCGATTCGATGAGCGAGAAGTTGCAACCGAATAATATCCGCGGCGAGTTGAAGGCCGCCGGGCTGCGCTTCGGCATTGTCGTCAGCCGGTTCAACAGTTTCATCACGGAGCGGCTGCTCGCCGGGACGCTTGATGCGCTCGAGCGCGCGGGGTCTGAGTCCAAGCAGATTGATGTGGTGCGCGTGCCGGGCTCGTTTGAGCTGCCGATCGCCGCGAAAAAGCTGGGCCAGTCGGGGAAATACGACGCTCTGGTCGCGGTTGGCTGCATCCTGCGCGGAGAAACTATACACTTCGAGTACATCTCTTCGGAAGTGGCCCGCGGCATTCAGCTCGCGCAGATGGATACCGGCGTGCCGATGATCTTCTGCGTACTCACCTGTGACACCCTTGAACAGGCCATCGACCGCGCCGGGCTGAAGAGCGGAAACAAAGGGTTCGAGGCAGGCCTTGCGGCGCTCGAGATGGCCAATCTGTCGCGCAAGCTGTCTCTCGCCGGCACCTCAGCCCGTCGCGGCCGGGGCCGCTTGGGGCGGCGTTAGCATGGCACTGCGGCGCAAGGCGCGCGAGTATGCCCTGCAGATGCTCTTCCAGTGGGAAATCGGTCGGCAAGCGCCTGCGCGCGTCGAAGCAGGCTTCTGGAAAAATGCCCGTGCGGAGAAAACCACCCGCACGTTCGCCAATCAGCTCTTCGAAGGCGCGGTGGCAGAGTCCGCGGCGGTGGACGAGCTGATTACCCGGCACGCCACAAACTGGCGCCTGGATCGCATGGCCGCAATTGACCGCGCCGTCCTGCGGCTGGCGGTCGCGGAGCTGCGCTCGGGTACATCGCCGCCAAAGGTAGTCATCAACGAAGCGCTCGAACTCGCCAAGAAGTTCTCTTCCGAAGAGGCGGCGCCGTTCATCAACGGCATACTCGACGCCATTCACAAGTCCGATCAGGAATAACCTCTGCCTCGCAAAACCATTCAGTTTGAGCAGGAGTCCATAGTACAATTCGAGGCGCTCGAATGCGACGGCGAAGGCGATCCCGGCGCCACAGCGTCGCCGCCAGCCTTGGCAACCACCCTCGAACCCTGGATTGCGGCGCATGTCTGGGAAAAAATCACAGCGTTGGATAAGGATTATCGGCTGCTCGCTGTTGGTTTTATTGCGCGTAAGCTCGGCCACGGCGGCGCAGAATCCGGAAGGCGCACTTGCTGGAGTGGTGCTGGATTCCACCGGTGGCCGCGTCGCCGGGGCTACGATCACGGTCGAGCAGCTCGAATCTCCGCTCAAGCGAACTGCGACCAGCAACCCACTCGGCGAATTCCGTCTTGACGGAATTCCGCCCGGGGCATACCGAGTGACGGTTTCGGCTTCGGGATTCGCCCCGGCTGTCTCCGTTGTGAGGATTTCGGTCAGCGCCGCGCCCAGTCTTTCGGTCATCTTGCGCCCGCGCGGCCCCCGCCAGACAGTTCACATCCAGGACCAAGAGACGTCGCTCAGCTCGCAACCCATCGAGACCACCAGCAGCGTCGAGAAAGTCACTGTTTCGGCACGAGATCTTGCGGCGATCCCGCTCGCCCATCGTAGCTTCGCCAATATCGCCTATCTAAGCCCGATGACTCAGCCGGTCGAGCCCTCTGACCCCACCAAGGCTCGTATCACTGCTGTTTCTTTTGCCGGGAGCTCTGGTCTCAACGTGGACCTCTCGGTGGACGGCGGCGACAACAACGACGACTACATCGGCGGCTTCTTGCAGAACTACTCGCCAGATGCCGTACAGGAGTTCGCCATCCGCACCGCGCAATTTGACGCGGACACCTCACGCACCAATGGTGGCTCCGTCATCATTACCACCCGGCGCGGCACCGACTTGTGGCACGGGGGCTTGGCCGGGTACTTTCGAGCGCGTGGGTTGAACGCCCGCAACACCCTCGACAACCCCGAGCCGAACCCCAAGCAGCCGTTTTCTCGCCAGAACGGAGTCGCCACGCTGGGCGGGCCGCTCTACAAGGGCAAGCTCTGGTTTTTCTCCGCGTTCGAGTATGTCAATGAAGACGCCAGCATTGCCTACAGCGCCGCCAGCCTCAACGAATTTCACGCCCTGGCGCAACTCGCCGCGGACGGGCTGATCCCCGGCGTGAGCTCGATTGATGTGCCGACGTCCGTGCCGGTTCCGTTCCGCGACGCGCTCCTCACCACTCGTGTGGACTGGATGCAGTCGGACCGCTCACAGTGGTTCTTCCGCGGGGCCCTCGACCGGAACCACACCCGCAACGACCTGATCCAGCAGGCCACGCTGCCCTCCACCGGCGCGTCTACACGCTCGAACTACTACAGCTTCTTGATCAACCAGCAGCATCAGTTCAGCCCAAGCTGGCTGGGGTCAGTCACGATTCAGGCCAACGGTTTTCATCACACCAAGGACCGCAGCTCGCATCTGGGCCTGGCGCTGGCTTTTCCGTTCAGCGCAAACTTTCATACGAGCTCAGGGTTCGAGACGTTTGGCGACAACCAGTTCGTCACGCCCATCACGGCGTTTCCGGCGCGGCGCGACCAGCAGAAGTATCAGATCCGCTACGACGTCTTCCACACGCAGGGATCGCATTCGCCCAAGTTCGGGGTAAACCTCATTCACGAGCCGGTCTTGAGCGGCGCGCTGGCGAGCGATCCTGAGCTACTTGTGCAGTTCCCAAACGACCCGAGTTTTTACTTGAGCCATCTGGATCAGTTCTCGCCGGATTTTGATTCGGGCAGCGCGTTTTCCGCCGGGGGGAATGGCGGCTTCTCACAGAGCATCCGCCGGCTGGGTCTGTATGTGCAGGATTCCTGGCGCGTGCGGCCGAATTTCACGCTGAACTATGGCCTGCGCTACGACACTACCTTCGGACTGTTCCGCGCCTCCGGGCGCAGCCAGGATCAGAACCCGGCGGTCATCACTCTAAATTCACTCGGGATTCCGCTTGCGCCAGGGATTCCGCACGATTATCGCGGCGCGTTTGCTCCACGAATCGGAATCGCCTACGCGCCCGGCGCCTTCGGGAAGACGGTGATGCGCGCCGGGTTCGGCCTCTATTACAACGACTTGACCCAAAACGGCTGGGTGGACGCCTTCCGCGCCGTAGATGCGCCGTTCAGGGGACTGCTTGCGCCGGGAGAACAAGGCGCCGTGATCGATCCCGACTATCACACTCCATACGCGCTCCAGGCGAGCGTCGGCGTCGAGCACGCGTTTGGCAACGCCTGGCGCATCAACGTGCACTACGAACATCACCAGGGCGTCCACCAGTACCGGCGCTATGAATACATCAGCGGCGCGACGCTGCCCGATTCGGCGCCGAACATCTCGTTGTTCCGCTCCGACAATCGCTCGCGCTACGACGGCGTTTCGTTCATGGTGCAGCACCGCTTCTCGCGGCGCTTCGACCTGACCGCGCATTACACCCTGGCCAGCGCCTCCACGTGGGGCGCCACGGTCGGCGAGCTGTTCGATTTCGTGAACGGCGTCAGCGACGTTCGCAACGCGTTTGGCCCCGGCGACCACGGACCTGCGGGCGAGGACGTTCGCCATCGCCTGGTGATCGCAGGCACTCTGGAGCTGCCAGGCAGGTTCCAGCTCACCACGCTTTCGCAGTTCGAAAGCGCGCGTCCCTTCACGCTGGCCACTCCCGTTGACGTGAATGATGACGGCCTGAACACCAACGACCGCGCCGTGGTGAACGGCGTGCAGACGAGCTTGGACCAGTTCCGCGGCAAGCCGTTCTATCAGGTGGATCTTCGCGTCAGCCGCGAGTTTCGATTCCGCGAGCGAATGGTCTTGCGGCCCTTCGTGGAATTCTTCAACCTGCTCAACCGCGCGAACCCCGGCAACAATTTTGTCAGTAACATCTCCGCTTTGCCCGCGCCGGTCAACAACCTGACAAATGCCACCGCGTTTTGCCTCAATCCTGCCTGCACGTTGACGCGGCCCATCCGGAGCCTGAGCGACCTGAAGGCGCCCGCCGGCGCCCTGGGCGACTTCTTCGGCCCGGGCACGACTGTGGGCATCCCCTTCGCCGCTCAGGCGGGGATTCGCTTCAGCTTTTAAGCCTTAGATTTTCCCGAGTACGAAAGTACTACCCTCGAATACTCCTGCTTGGACAAAGGGCGCAACTTTTCCGGCCGTGGCGGGTTCCTCAAAGTGTAGGCAATCTTGAAGACGCAGGAATGAACAAGGAGAAGCCAACATGGATGCCAAGAAAATCTTTCGACGAAGCCTCACCGGATTTGCTCTTGCCGGCCTGTTTTGCGCCGGCGCCTGGGCCCAATCCGGCTCCTCTGACCTCCAGCAGGACAATAAGGACATCCGACACGACAGGCGCGACCTGCGCCGCGATCGCCGCGACGTCCGCAGCGACCGCCGCGATATCTATAGCGACAGGCGCGACATCGGCAACGACCGCTGGGACATCAACCGCGACGCCCGCGACCTCCGCAACGACAGGCGCGACATCGCCCAGGACCAACAGAAGCTCCAGCAGGACATCCGGACCTACGGCGCAAACAGCTGGCAAGTAAAGCGCGACCGCGCTGACATGCGCGCGGACCGCAGAGACGTCCGCCGTGACTGGAACGACGTCAACTCCGATCGCCGCGACATTCGCAATGATCGCCGCGACCTGAGCTACGACCGAAAAGACGTGGCCAAGGACAAGAAGGACGCGAACTCCGACGCGCGCGACCTGCGGCACGACCGCCGGGACCACCACCGCGACCGCCGGGGCCTGTAGACCTCTCAACCATCAGCGCAAGCCGAAGGGCCGGTCGGGCTGGACCGGCCCTTCTTTTTTACTTCTTGGGTGTGCTTGGCTAGGCTTCGATGTGACCTTCGAGGATGGAGACGGCCGCCCGAACCGGCACTGCAGACTGTTTCACATTCTCGTGCGCTAGATACCTCGCTCTTGGCGTCGTCTCCGCTCGAGTGCTTCGCCCATTTTGGCGTGGAACTCGTCTTCCAACCTGTCCAGGAAACGCGCTCCTTGGGCCTTGTCCTTGAGTTTTTTCGTAAAAAAGCGGACCCGCCATTCCTTGGCTACTTTCTGCGCTTCGTCAACCAGGCTGTCAAGGATTTCGGGGAGCGCCATCAGAGTGGCCTCGTCCATGGTTTTCACCGCGACGTCAATGAAGTAGTTACGGAAATGAGCTTTTTCGTCGAGCTCAATGATACCCCATATAAAGCGCGCAAAACTGGGAGGATCTACATCAAGCCCCAATAACAAGTCCACAAGTTCCACAAAACCAAAATTCGAGATCACCACATTCCAGACGATGCCGGGCCTAACCACATTGAGAATCTCGCGTAGAGCGTTGTCCGCCGTCACAAAATATGAAAGTCGGCCAAGCCTAAGCTCAAGCTCAATCTGGGCTAGCTGTCTTGCTTCATGCTCGATCAGGATAGATTCCTTGCGCTCAAATCCACCTCGAACCTTCCACTTTGCATAGGCGTCTGTAAGCCTCCGGTGAAAGTCATCTTGCAACGCGCGGATTCAACGCTTTGTTGGGAAATCCGCACGGTCCTAAACCCCAGCTTCTCCATGAACCTCCCTAGTTCCTTTTCGTTGTCATATGGCGCTGCCTGCTCGAGGAACTCTGCGAATGATACCTTTTCTGGCTTTCGACCCACCCAACTGGCGTAGGCCCCTACGAAGACATTTGTGTTTTCGGCGTTGTAGTACCGAATGTGTTTCTCCAATTTGTCAGGGTCCTCGAGCCCCAATTCCTTAATCATGCGGATTCCGAGTCTTCGATGCGACACGATCTCGTTCAGAAACTCTTCCGCGACAAGTAGTTCACACGCTCGCCCCGTCAAAGCCGTCGCGTCTTCGAGTTTTTGGAATGTGGTCACGTATAGAGGCCTGAATGGATGCCCGTCCGTGATAGCGCACAAGAGTATGTTGGAGTCGAAGTACAAGCGTTCGGGGAGGGCTGTGAATTTCAGAGCCGAACTCCCGGACTGCAACAACACGTTCAGCCCAAAACTTAGCCGGGCAACCTCACTAAGGACCCTTGCCTCGCGAGAGTCTGGTCGCCGCAGGAGATCGTGTACGGCCCTTGCAAGGCGATCCATCCTCTCGAACGACTCATTGGGCAGCAAGCCTCTCAGTGACTGGCGGAGTAGATCATAGACATCCGCTACGTCACGCCCTGGTTTTCCGATAAACTCGGCCCCGAGGTCACTGCCGCGTTGCAAAAATATTTGTTCCAAAGCTTGGCGCACCGCATCGCCATAAGATTCCTCGACAGGCGCCGCTTCGCGCACGACCAGACGGCTTAAAGCACCACTCACGAGAATTTGGAGGTTCTTATCCAGCGACTTCTCAGGTTCTTTGGTCAGGGTAACTATCTCCGCTTCAGTGGACACCCAACCTTTCTCGGACAAGCTCCGGACCGCATTGGAGACAACTACGCTAGCTTCGGTTTCGGTCAGGGGAATGACCCGCCTCAGCTCTGCTATCAACCTCCGGACTGGCAGCGACGGCTTTTCCGCTTCGACTAGGCTCAGGACAATTCCCTGCAGAACGAGGTCCCGGAGCGGCGCCGCAGCCGCCGCCGTCTTATACCGCACATAGCAGGAAGCCAGAAACGTCCGGATTTTCTCAAATGGCAGTGGGGTAAGAGGCTTAGGTGGAATTGGTTTGTGGGCCTCCACGAGATTGCCCGGCAGGTCGTCGATGCATTTCCATAGCACATCATGGTTTGGATAAAGTATGACCTCGATGTTGAAGGGCGCTAGCCGGCTTTGAAGTCGGTTGGCTGTCGAGGGAAGGAGAGCGTAGTGTTTCTTAGGATAGGTCGGCCCCACGAGCTTCTCAAGCAGGTCGAGTATCTTCGCGATTGCCGGATCAACGAAGGAGTACCCTAGGAACAGACAGGTCTGACGCACCAATACGTTTTGAAGAAGAAAGTCCTTATACCGACTATTGCTGTCGAGCTTGGCGTAATCCGCCAGGTCCGCCACCATGTAGTCTGGTCTTTCAGCCCGCCCGTGTATCCGCGCGATAAAGGAATCGGTGCAATAGCCCGCTTGTTTCAGACTTTCGTCGTCGTACTCGAAATTGAGAGGAGCGTTTCCGTTTGCCTTGGCCCACGCGTCGTGAAGGCTACGGTCGTAGTTTGTTGTGACGATAAAAGAGAATGGTAGCTTCACAAGCTGGACCAATCTTGTTGAATCGTACTTTTTGAAGTGGAAAGGGGCCGCAAGCTCTCGATACTTTTCTCCTTCAGGGATCAGAGGGCACATCTTATAGTACGAGATCGCGTCCGCATATTTTTCGTCCC
>JBASRK010000063.1:0-2273 GCA_049273775.1 Candidatus Acidiferrales bacterium | reverse complement strand
GACAGTTGAGAGTTCAGCGTCGCAAGTGCAGAACTCAGAACGCACAGGCCAGAGTCCAGGTTGAATCAGATTTGAAAAGCTCTTGGCGGGCTTTGCAGTACATATTACCTCAGCAGTAATCTTATGTCAATGGGAATTTAGAGTGGCGACTATGCGGAGTCGAGGGCCGCCCCTTCGACCCGCCGCGACGGGCTCAGGGTAAACAGAGTAAGCGGGGCGGAGGATGTCGCCCAGACCATATCCACACAAGCCATCTTGCGCGCATCGAGGACCCGGGATATGACTTCCGCCCGCTCGTGGAGTAGACTCTCTCATGCCACCTCGTACAAAATCGCGGGCTCCTAAGTCCGCGCAAACGACGCAAAGCCGCTTCGCGAACGTCAACAGCGTGACGCTGCACTATCTGATCGCTGGCAAAGGCGACCCAGTGGTGCTCCTGCATGGTTACGCCGAAACCAGCCACATGTGGCGCCCCTTGATCGCCGAACTCGCAGCCACGCGCACCGTAATCGCCCCGGATTTGCGCGGAGCCGGTCAATCCTCCACCCCAGCCGATGGCTACACTAAGGCCGAAATGGCGCAAGACATCCGCGCGCTCGTGCGAAAACTTAGTTTCGAGCACATAGGAATTGTCGGGCACGATATCGGACTGATGGTCGCTTACGCCCATGCGGCGCAATATCCAAACGAGGTCGATCGGATTGCGTTGATGGACGCCTTCTTGCCCGGCGTAGGCAAATGGCGCGACGTTTGGCTAATGCGCGATCTTTGGCATTTCCATTTCTACGGTAAGACGCCGCTCGCTCTCGTCCACGGTCGCGAACGCATCTATTTCGAGCATTTCTGGAACGATTTCGCCGCCGACTCTGCCCATTCCGTCCCGGAGCGCGACCGCCGCCTTTACAGCAAAGCGTATGCCCGACCGGGCGGCATGCGCGCTGGCTTCGAGTACTTTCGCGCTTTCGAGCAGGACGCGAAGGATTTCGCCCGCTTTGCTCAAACGCCCTTGTCGATGCCCATGCTCGTTCTGACGGGGGAAAAAGCTTCAGGCGATTTCCTGATTCAACAGGGCCGGCTTGTGGCGACGAATGTGGAAGGCGTGGTGGTTCGTAATTCCGGGCACTGGCTTATGGAAGAAGCGCCCGATCAGGTCATCCCCAAACTCATCGAATTTCTCAATCGCTAAGCCGCAATGCTCCGCTCCATCGTTCTGGGCGCCTTCCGGGCCAGCACCATTCCGGACGAATCGTCGCGCACTCGGAAACTATCATTCGCTACCACTTGGTCGTGAAGTCGGCTACCCGGAAAGCAGGATATGTGAGGTTGGGCCGACCGCAACTTTTTGGCGGGAGGCGAGTGCGCCGTGATCCAGGCACAATCGCCGAGGTGACAAGGCGGCAGTCGACCGCCTCGGGGGATGTAGAGAACTGAGAGCATCTGCAGCCTGCTCAAAAACCCTCCCTGCCCAGAAACCCTATTTCTTGGCGTCTCAGAATCGTAGAGAATTCGCTTGGCGAAAAGTGCGCCTCGCTCGCCTCAATAACAACTGATTTTGGGTAGGACTATCGCACCCTGCGAGGACCGACAGTGTTCCAAATTGAACTGTTTTACGGCTGGGTGTTATGGCACTCTACCCGAGTGAAAAAGAGAGAACTGACTCCAAGACAATTGTCCTCAGTCCCCTGTCGTACGTGTGGTGCCGTTCCTGGGCAGCCTTGTGTGCTGCAATCAGGTGCCTTGCGCTCAGAACCACACTTAGACCGAAAGCTTTCAGCAGTTGAGGCGATGAAAAACAATTGAACGTGCCACGTCTAGGCCGTTGAGCCTAGCGCGGAAGGAGTTGGATTACTCGGGAGAAGGGCCGGGCTGTAATGGGGCCACGCGACTTGTGCGCAGTCGAGCAGCCTGGATTATTTAACCTTTTGTTTTCTTGGCTTAGGGTGTTCAGCGCAAACATGGACTGCAAAGTCTTTATCGCGCTGCTGCTGGTAGTTCTGCATCATTTCATTGAGCGATTTGCCGGTGGGTAATCCCGAAGGATTGAACACCCATGCGCATTCGGAGCAACCCCAGCCCCCAAAACCCTGTTCTTCGATCCATACCAGTTTGTGGCGCATGGCCTCCCTAGCACACCTCACAGACGGTGTAGCATTGGTTTTTTCCAGCGCAACTGCGACGACAAAAGCCGCTTTTGCCCTGGGCGAGGTTCTGCACAAGTCGCCACTCTTTGAACACACATCAAAACCTGAAGATTACTGATAGCACAGGGCTGC
>JBASRK010000056.1:0-9595 GCA_049273775.1 Candidatus Acidiferrales bacterium | reverse complement strand
GTGGCCTTCAGATCCTTCGCGGTGTCTATGGCGCCTACAACCGGTCGGTGGACGTCACGAATCGCCTGAATTCCGAGATTCGGGGCGGCCAGCTCAACCTCCGGGTGACGAATGACACCATGGGGGGTGATCCGGCTCCGGGCCGGAGTAAAACCCTCACGGTCCAGTACAGGTACAATGGCAGGCAAAGTGAGGTGACCGTCAACGAGGGCAACGATCTCAGCCTTCCGGACGGCAATACAACCTCCAGCGGCCTTCAGATTCTTCGCGGCGTTTATGGCGCCTACAGCCAGTCGGTTGACGTCACGAATCGCCTGAACTCCGAGATTCGGCGCGGTCAGCTCAATCTCCAGGTGACGAATGACACCATGGGCGGCGATCCGGCTCCGGGCCAGAGGAAAACGCTCAGAGTCCAGTACAGGTACAATGGCAGGCAAAGTGAGGTGACCGTCAACGAGGGCGACGACCTTAGCCTTCCGGGCGGCACAGGCTCGAATGGAGCCTATACGATCATTCCCAGCGGCACGCAGCTTGCGATCCGGACCAATGAATCAATCGATTCTAAAACCGCCAGGGCAGGCCAACAATTCTCCGCCGTCATGGCCGAAGATGTCCGCGATAGCTCAGGCGCGGTGGCGATTCCAAGAGGTTCCGATGTTGCACTGGTGATTCGAAGTACGGCTGGGTCCGGTCTGGTGCTGGACATCGATTCGTTGGTTGTGCAGGGAGAGCGCTACGTTGTCAGTACCGCGGATTTGCAACAGAAGGGGCGCCAGGGCATCGGGGCAAACAAACGCACGGCAGAGATGGTGGGTGGTGGCGCAGTCCTGGGCGCCCTCATCGGCGCAGTTGTGGGCGGGGGTAGAGGCGCCGCAATTGGCGCGGGGGTCGGCGCGGCGGGCGGGGCGGGAGCGGAAGTCTTGACAAAAGGTAAAGAGGTCCGAGTGCCTGCGGAAACCGTCCTGAATTTCAAACTCGATTCGGATCTGCGCTTGGGAACGACAAGTTGGTAGAACGCAACGACGAGTGTTGCGGCGTAGTTTCATTCATTTTTGTTTCTTTCGCCGGGCAACGCCCCGGAAACGAGCTCGGATCTCTCGCGCCGCCATCGTTCGGAGACGCAACCTCGCGCGGCGGAGATCTCTGGCCGAAGAGGCCTTCATAGGCTGGTCGGCCGAGGCACTGAGATTTGAACTCCTCGACCTTCCCGACTGGGTTGGGACGCGCTAACAGCACCAAGCGTCGGCCCCGCTCCGGCGGGGCTGGCCCCTGCACGTCCCCGGCTAACGCGGGGCCGATCCTTTCCTTCCGGGTTTCTTTGGTCTTGGCTCGGCCCGATTCGCAACGGCCGGGGCGCGCTCGCCCGGCGGGGCAAAGCGGAAAATGCGCACCCGCGAGATGCGGGCGTTCTGCTTGATCTGCAGGCGCAGCGTGTCCACCTGGAGCAGGGCTTCAACGGAGGCGACACGTCCCCGCAGAAACACCGGCGCGTGCGACGCGCCGGCGCGCAGCAGGCGCTCGTCGGGCTCGAGCAGAGCGATCTCGTCGTCGGCCAGCTCGAGCCTCTCATTGAACTCGACAAAGTAGCAGCCGCGGCCCAGGTCCCACCATTCGTAGCGGTCCTCGGGCCGGCGGCGATTCGTCGAGATCGTCATCCGGCCTGCGGGGGTGTACTCGCTCCCGGCGAAGTCGAGCTGGCCGACCGGATCCACCGAACTGACGTTACGCACCGTCAGGTCCACCGAGTAGCCGTGCACCTGGTACTTGGCGTTGACGATCCCCGCGACGCGATTGGCGGCGGTCTTACCTGGCAGCAGGTCCATCGCCGCACTATACCGTGGGTCGAAACCGGGAGGCAAGGCGACAGGAAAGCAGAGAGGCAGAAAAGAGAACGCTAGATCGTTTTGTCTTTCGAGTAGCAGATGCGTTCGAGGTTGCACGTCGGGCAGCGCGGCTTGCGCGCCTGGCAGACGCGCCGGCCGTGCCAGATCAACTGGTGCGAGAACAGGATCCATTTTTGCTGCGGGATCACCTGCAGCAAGTCCTGTTCGATTTTTTTGGGGTCTTTGTTGCGGGAAAGGTCTAGGCGCCCCGCCAGCCGCAGGACGTGCGTATCCACGACGATGCCGGAAGCGATGCCGAAGGCGGTGCCCAGCACCACGTTGGCCGTTTTGCGCGCCACCCCCGGCAGCGTGAGCAGCTCCTCCATCGTTTGCGGCACCTGCCCGCCGAATTCTTCGGCCACTTTCTTGCTTGCGCCGATGATGGATTTGGTTTTGTTGCGGAAGAAGCCGGTCGGGCGGATGTCCTGCTGCAGCTCGCGGGGGTTGGCGTAGGCAAACGCCTCCGGGGAAGGGTACTTCTGAAAAAGCGTGCGCGTCACCTGATTAACTCGCTCGTCGGTGCATTGCGCCGAAAGAATTGTCGAGACCAGCAACTGGAAGGGATTCGCGTGCTGGAGCGCGCAGGTGGCCGCCGGGTAGGCTGCGTCGAGCTTTTCCAGGATGGCGCGGACGCGCCGCGGCGTTGCACCGCGGGCCTTGCCGGCGCCGGATTTCTTTGACTTAGGCTTCTTCCGTGCCACGGACATCGCCGCCGGAATATAGCATACGCTGAGGCTGAAACACTTCCAGGGTCGTGTAGCCCGCGTTTTCAGACGCGGGGATTTGCCCAGCGTGAGAAAACCCCGCCTCTAAAGAGGCGGGCTACGGGACCTTGCTTGAGGCGATGAACGGTGGAAGCAGTCGGCCGCGGCGGGCGCCCCTACAACTCCGCCGGAACCGGCTATCCCGGCGAATTGAGAAACTCCAGCAGTTTGCGGAAGGCTTTTCCGCGGTGGCTATAAAGGTTCTTCTTCTCCCGCGAAATTTCCGCGAAGCTCTTGCCCAGCGCGGGAAAAAAGAAAATCGGGTCGTAGCCGAATCCCTGCGTGCCCCGCGGCGCATCGAGCAGCTCGCCTGAGGCTGAGTCCGAAAAAACCGCGAGGACGCGCCCGCGTTCGGCCAGCGCCATCACGCAGACAAACCGCGCCCGCCGGTCGCTCACCCCTTTGCTGCGAAGTTCCTCGAGCAGCTTGCGGACGCGGTCGGTGTTGCTCGCCCCGGGACCGGCGTAGCGCGCCGATTGGACTCCCGGAGCGCCGCCGAGCGCTGGCACCACCAGTCCCGAATCATCGGCCACCACCGGCAGCTCCGCGAAACGGCTGTAGTGCAGCGCCTTGCCCGCCGCGTTTTCGGCAAACGTGGGCGCGGATTCATCGAATCGCGGCAGCCCCTCGAAGCCGGGGACGAGCGCCAGTTCGATGGCTCGGCCATGGGGCTCGCCCGTGGCGAGCACCTGGTATTCGCGCAGCTTGCCGGGGTTCGATGTGGCCAGGAGCAGCTTAACGGGCGCGGGCACTGAAGCTCATCTGCAGCAGGGCCTGTTGATGTTCGGTGAGGCGGCGGATGCCGCCCGAGGCGATGGCCAGCAGACTTTGGAGCTCCTCGCCGACAAACGGCCGGCCTTCGGCCGTAGCCTGGATCTCGATGAAGCGCCCGCTGCCCGTCATGATCACATTCATGTCCACCTGAGCCCGGGAGTCTTCGTCGTAAGCGAGGTCGAGGAGCAAGGCTTCGTCCACCAAGCCGACGCTCGTTGCGGCTACCGAATCCCGCAGCGGCACCGACTTCAGGATGCTGGCGGCCACCAGCCGTTCGAGCGAAAGCGCCAGGGCGACAAACGCGCCGGTGATTGAAGCCGTGCGCGTGCCGCCGTCGGCCTGGATAACGTCGCAGTCCACCCAGACGGTGCGCTCGCCGAGCGCCGCCTGATCGGTCACGGCGCGGAGCGACCGGCCGATCAGGCGCTGAATTTCCAGCGTGCGGCCCGATGGGCGGCCGCGAGCGGCTTCTCGCGGCGTGCGCTGTTCGGTGGCTCGCGGCAGCATGCCGTATTCGCTGGTCACCCACCCCTTGCCCGAGCCTTTCAGGAACGACGGCACACCGTCTTCCACCGTGGCCGTGCAGATCACGCGTGTCTGTCCGATCTCGATCAAAACGCTGCCTTCAGCCGTGGGGATGAAGTCCGGCGTGAGTTTCACCGGCCGCATCTGGTCCGCGGCGCGTCCATCGCTGCGCACAAGTCCTCCGGCGGGTTTGCTCGAAGTCGCCATATTCGTAGTCACTAACGATCCAGTTTGCCGGGCGCGGCGGGTGGTGTCAACCCGCCTTTGGGGGCTTTGCCCGGCGCCGCGGGCACCGAAGCCTCGGGACGCAGCGGGAAGAAGCCTGTCAAGTCCAGGTGCCCCGCGAGGGTCTCGACCTCCTGGCCGTGGATAAGCACCTTCAGCCGGCGAACTGAATCCACATTGGCGGCCAGCGTGCGCGCAATCGAATCCAGCGCCATCTGTTCGCTGAGGATACCCGAGGGGGTCGCCGTGGCGAGCGCGCCGGAGAAATCAGCCACCCCCGTGCCGTCGGCCAGCGTGTAGAATTCGATTAGAGTGACGTCGGTCGGCAGCGTGCGCTGCTCCGGCGAGGGTGCGTCCGCGATGAGTGCGATGATCAGTTGTTTGGAGCGCTGCACCGGGTCTGCCGAGAGCGGCAGCTCTAGCACAACGGGTTCCAGCGTCCCCGGCGCCATGGCCGAGGCCCAGAAGATCTTCGCTTTCGCCTTGACGTCGCTGGGCGTGGCGATGGGCGGTTGGGTGACTTCGCGTCTCGCCTGCTCCTCGGTGCGCGCGGGACGCGACATCCGAAGGACGCGCTGGAGCAGCTTGGGGAAGTAGAACGCGCCAATCAATACCGCCACCACCAGCGCGGCAATGGCGAGCTTCACCCGGCGCGACATCAGTTCGCTCCTGCCTCATAGGCCTGCCGGAAAGCGGCCACGGCGCGCGCCACGGCCTCCGCCAGCGGCGACGCCATCTGCTCGAGCTGGCTGCGGTCGCGTACGGCGACGCTGGAGAGTTCAATGGCGATGGCTGGAGCAGCAACGGTGCGCAGTTGTCGCACCGCCGCAACTGACGGAACCTCGGGCGAGCCGCGGAATTTCTGCGCGAGCTGCACCTGGACCAGCTCGGCCAGTCGGCGGCTGCTTGCCGCGAAGGAGTCTTGTGCCTGGTCCCACGGCGGCAGGGCGGAGCGCGCCGGCGGCGTCGCGGGCGCAGCGAGCGTATAAGCTCGCGCTGTGCCGACGGGCCCGTTCGAAGAGATGTGCAGGCTGATGAAAATGGCGCCTCGGTGTGCGTTTGCAGCGACGGAACGCTCATCAAACGATGGGTTCTCGTTGCCCTGCCGCGTTTGCACCACGCGCAGGCCCTGGCGTTCGAGCTCGGCTCGCACGGCATGCGCCAAGCTCAACACCATTTCGCTTTCGAGCACAGCGTTCGGGCCGCGAGCGCCCGCGTCAGCGCCACCGTGCGCCGGGTCCAGCACGACCACGCCGGCCGCAGGCTTTGGTGGGGTCGGAGCCGCCTGCGGTGTCGCCGGGGCGGGTGCCTGGTCAGCTGTGTCCGGCGGCTTTGCCGGCGCGCCTGCCGCAGGCGGGGTCTGGGGTTGCTGTTGCGGTTCCTGGGCTGATCGCGCCGGAATCAGCAGCGCGGCCGCGAGAACCATTGCGCTCGGAGTCGCGAAAAAGGAACGGCGTCGCACGTCAAGGAGAATACCAGAAACGAAGAGAGAGCGCCGTCTACTCAAGTCGAGCCCGGAAGCGACGGCCGCACGCGAGGAGTTGTCATCCTGAGTCCGCCCAGGCGGACGAAGGATCTCAACGTCTGGGTGGTCCGCCACGGCCATAAGCCAGGGAATGTGGCCCGCCGCGGCGACCCCAATTATGCGCCGCCCGGCGGCCCTTGAAACGCTCGCGGGGCGCGCGTATGGTTTGGCGCGCAGGTCATGGAGGGTTTATGAAGCGGTCGGATCTCTTGCTCATTGCTCTGGTTGTCGCAGTTGGCCAAGTCGTGAACGCTGAGGAAGGTGCTTCGCCCGCGAAGCTGCGTCAGATGGCCGCAGACTACTACCGCTGGCGCAACCTGACTTATCCGGTCGCAAGCAGCGATCAGGGCCTGCACACGTGGGACGACAAGCTGACCGATTACTCCGCCGAAGCCGTTGCGGCGCAACACCAGCACGTCAACCAGTTGCTTGCGCAGGTCAAGGGCATGGCGACCGACTCCTGGAGCCGCGACGATCGCATCGACTGGCTGCTGTTTCGCGCGCAGCTCGAACGCGAGGCCTTTTGGACTCGCGTGCTGCATTTCGAGGAGACCAATCCGCAGATCTATGTCCGTGAGTGCGGCGACGCTATTTTCTCACTATTGAAGAAAGAATATGCGCCGCCCCGCAATCGGGCCCTTGCCGCCACGGTGCGCCTGCGGCGGATGCCCGCCCTGCTCGACCAGGCCAAGGGGAATCTGAACCGGCCCGTCCGGCTGTACGCCCGTTTGGCCATCGAGTCGGCCCGGTCCATTGACAGCCTGTTCGGCAAGAGCCTGATGACGCTCGCGGAAGACCTCTCGCCCTACGAGCGGCAGGAGTTGGTGCGCGCGCGTGACGCGGCGCTGGCCGCACTGCACGGCTTTGCCGACTGGCTGGAGCAAAGACTCCCCGGAATGGTGGCCTTCTCTCCAATGGGGGAGGAAAACTACAACTACTTGCTGAAGAATGTGTACTTGCTGCCGCTCGATGCGCAGCAGGTGGCCATGCTGGGCGAGGCGGAGCTGGCGCGCTATCGCGCGCTCGAAGCCCTGCTGCCTGACCCGGCGCTCGCCGATCCGGATCCCTCACGGAGCAAGACGATTCCGAAAGACCAGGAGGCTTTTCTGGTCGCCTACGGGAACCGCCAGATGGAAATGCTTCGCTTTCTGCATGATAAGAATTTGATCACCCTGCCGTCGCACTTGGGGTCTTTTCACATTCGCCAGCTTCCCGAGGCGTTCAAGCCCACCAGCCCGGGCGGCTTCATGAATCCTCCGGGACTGTATGACCAGGACAGCAGCGGATTCTATTTCATCCCGTCCTACAATCCGCAAAGCCGGAACTTCTATATCCGCGCTGCAATCGAAGACCCGCGCCCCATTCTCGGCCACGAAGGAATTCCCGGTCACTTCCTGCAGATTTCCATCGCCAATCATTTGAAGAACGAAATCCGGCGACAGCACGGAGACGGTGTGTTCGTCGAAGGCTGGGCGCTCTACACCGAGGAGATGCTGATGCGCACGGGTCTCTATGCGGAGGATTCACCGGCGCAGGGGCAGATCCTGCGGCTATCGCGGTATCGGGCGGCGCGCATCGGCGTGGACGTGAACTTGCATACGGGGAAATGGACCTTCGAGCAGGCGGTAAAATACTTCATGGAAGCCGGCGGCCTGGACCGCGAGGCGGCGGAGGGGGAAGCGGCGGGCGCCGCCTCCGACCCCACGCAGAAGATCACCTACATGGTAGGGAAGTGGCAAATCATGCGCCTGTTGGGAAGCTACCGGGAGAAGCAGGGCCCCGGTTTCCGGCTGGGAGCATTCCATGATGCATTGCTTGCGAACGGCAGCCTGCCGCTTTCCACCGTCGAGTGGCTGCTTCTGGACGACTCGAGCACACTAGAGAAGGCGCTGCACTGATTCGGACATGGCCGTCCGGCAAGACCCAAGCCATGCTGAGACAATTGGTTCGCGAATGGCCCGACTACCATCGCTCTGCTACTTGCTATCTCTCTTCGGAGTGTAATCCTTCATCCCCGGCACCTTGAGACTCGCAGGGGCGAACCGGCTGCCCAGGAAAATTCCGCCTGTGACGGGTTTGTACAGCTCGATCGAAATCTGCGAAATGGGCATGGAAACTCCCTCGTACTGAGGCTTGTCCGACATGGTGATTGACGCGATCACCAGAATCGGCCCGACGTCGTCGGGGACGCCTTCGAGCGGTGGGTCGGGCTTCCGATCGCCCAGCAGCATCCTCATCGCCCCTCGATGCATGTCGCTGTGGTACCACCTCGACACCGCCTTCTTGTCTTCAAACCAGGCAAAGATGACATTCTTGCCGCTGGCAGTCCGCGCCGTCTCCACGCCCAGGCAGCCAGGCACCGCCTTCAATCCGCTGACAAGGTCGGGAAAACCCTCCGGCCGCTGCTGCTGTGGATGCCCCAGAGCGATGCCGCCCGTGATCCCAAGCCCAATCAGAATAGCTGCAGCCGTGAGAAGGAGTAGGCGATTGCTTTTCTCTGCCGACATGATTCCCCTCCATTTCGAGCGAAGCTTTTCGTGGATTTGCAGGACGTTAAAAGCAAGTTCAATTCTGGGAGAGCATACAGTCCCTGCGCCTGGAAAAACAGTCGTTCTGGGAAAATTCCCAGGGTGCGGCGCTTCACGACGGATCGGGCCAGCCGGTCAGCCGTGCTGTAAACGCATCAGCCAGCCAGGGGGCGACCGCACAAGGCCTCAAGCACGCACAGCGGAGAATTCTGGGCCGCCACCAACGCGGATGGGGGAATCAGGAGTGTCTGTTCCAGGGCGAACTGCCCGGAAAGCACGGCGTGGGGCACTCCGTCGCTGAACACCAGCCAGGTCCCCATCGGAGGAAACTCCAGCCGAGTTTTTACGCAGCCGGCTTGGAAGGCGGCGTTCTCCTTCAGGTAGTCGTGAAATCGCAACATGAACCGGTCGTAGGGAGAGCGGTCGGCGCCTGGCAGCCCGACTATGCGTCCCAGCCGCCGGAATTGCCGGCCCAGAAAAGAACCATCCGCGGCGATTTGGCGGAGTCCGGCCTCGAACGCAAAGCGCGGAGCGAGATTGCCGAACCGGTCTGTCGTCAGCCACACCCGCGGCCTGTCCGGACTGAGGTTGGTGAACACGCGCAGGATGCGGCCACCCCGTGTCGGGCGGCTGGGGAAGGCATCCACGTGCAGTAGATCGTTCCGTTTGTGGAGCGGCAGGTCGCGCCCTTGCTCTTCGAACGGTCGGAAGCTGGCGTAATCCAGCAGCCACTGCCCCTCGTAAGGCGCCAGGAACCGCGTCAGGAACCCGATGACCTGCGTCGAGTAATTTCGCATCGCCTGGTGCATGCGGCTCTGGGTCGGCTCCTCCGCCGTGAACCCGCGCAGCACATCCTGCGCCGAGCGATACGAAACGTTTTTGTGCAACCGCGACCCGGACGGGCGCTGGGCAAGCAGAAATTTCCGCTCCTCCTCCGGCAGGTGGAAGGGTGGGGTGGGGAAGAAGAGTATTTGCCCTTCCTCCAGTTGCTGGCAGTACCAGCGGGCGCGTTCATCGATCTGTGCGGCATCCGCCCAGCCGGCGGGAAAGGCAAAGTCATTCACCGGAATCCACGGCGGATTTGGCATGACAGCGCCCCCGGCGCCTGATTTTCAGCGCCTAGTATAAATCACAATACTCCTCGGCAAGTTCCCCTTTCGCTATCCGAGCAGGGACGCCCATCGTGGACCGAAAGGAAACGCATCTGGCGACACATCGGTTGCAGGTGTGTTGTTGGACCAGAATTTACCGGGCGAGTTTCCCGCCAGAGCGCCCCAGGATGGGCGGGCGCGTCAACACCGAACACCATCGGTCGAGTTGGCGTGCCTTGAGCCGTAAGCTGTGCGAGATGAGTGGTACTGCATGCCAGGG
>JBASRK010000032.1:0-7353 GCA_049273775.1 Candidatus Acidiferrales bacterium | reverse complement strand
ACCCATCGCTTCGATGACAGAGGGGACGATCCGTGCGGTCGGCGGGGGGTGGGTAGAAACAGAGGGGGGTATATTTCTCACCCCCGCACCAGCTTGACAGCATGCTCGGGTTTGGTACACTCCCCCGGGTTTGGCAGCCTGTGTGGGCGCCTTTTCAGACGCTCTGGCCCGACAGCGAGTTTGAGACCCACCACGCGAGGAGGAAAGTTGAAAGTGACCGGAAAAGTCAAATGGTTCAACAATTCTAAAGGTTACGGCTTTATCGGCCGGGAAGATGGGGCCGACGTGTTCGTGCACTATTCCGCCATCAGCGGCGACGGCTACCGTTCGTTGCAAGAGGGTGATAGCGTCGAGTTTGAAATCGTGGAGGGGCAGAAAGGCCCGCAGGCTGCCAACGTCGCCAAAGTTTCCTGAAGCCCTCGCCAAATCCGAGAGCGGTCTGAAGTCCGGGTCCCAGACCAGATCGTGACTCACAAGACGCGCTTGCGACCAGGAGGTTTCTCAGCAAGTGGGCGAGGCTTCTGCGGAAGAGCGCCCTTCGGGAAGGGCCGGCTACGCAACTCTGTGGGGGCCATCCCTCTTCCCGCGCTGCTTGCCGTGGGGCTCAACCGGAATAGAATTTGGCAAGAGCCCCTGGGCATCTGAAATCTGGATTCTCGCCCGTCGGATTGCCATGCCGGCCAACCTGACGCCCGAATACCGCGACGCCGAGCGCGCCTTTAAGGAAGCATCCACCACCGCGGATAAGACCGCCGCGCTCGAGCACATGCTCGCAGTCATTCCCAAGCACAAGGGCACGGAGAAAATGCAGGGAGAGCTGCGCCGGCGGCTCGCCAAGCTCAAACAGGAATCCGAACACGCCCGCCGGGCCGGGCCTACTCGGGGCGCTCCGGCCTATCAGGTCGAAAAAGAGGGCGCGGGGCAGGCGGTGCTGGCGGGCGCGCCCAACACAGGAAAATCGGCCCTGGTCCGGCGGCTCACCCACGCTGCACCCGAGGTGGCCGACTACCCGTTCACCACGCGCATGGCGCTGCCCGGCATGATGCCCTTCGAGGACATCCAGATCCAGCTCGTGGACCTGCCGCCGCTCGACGCGCAGTACGGCGAGGCCTGGGTGCCGCAGGCCATCCGCAATGCCGACGCCGTGCTGGTCGTCGTGGACTTGGCCGCAGCCGACCTGCTGGACGAGATTGAGAACACCATCGCGCTGCTCGACAAGGCCAAGATCGCGCTGGGGCTGCGCGCGTCGCTTCCCTACGGCTACGTGGCCAAGCCCGCGCTGGTCGTCGCCAACAAAGTGGACCTGTCGGGAGCGAGAGAGAATTTTGAGGCGTTCACCGAACTCTACGCCGGACGGTTCCCGGCCGTGAGCGTCTCGGCCGAAACCGGCGAGGGCCTGGAGGAGTTCAAGCGGGCTGTGTTCAGGATGCTCGGTATCCTGCGGGTCTATACCAAGGAGCCCGGGAAAAAGGCCGACCTCACCCGGCCCTACGTGCTGCGCGTCAGGGCCACGGTCGCCGAGCTAGCCGGGCGCGTCCACAAGGATATCCTGGCGCACCTGAAATACGCCCGCGTCTGGGGCCACGGCAAGTTCGAAGGCCAGATGGTCCACCGCGACCACGCCCTGGCCGACCGCGACATCGTTGAGCTGCACACGTGACGGTGCCCCCTCCCGACGCCGGTTTCGATTTATAATCCATTGCCATGGACAACCGCGAAGTGGCCCGCATCCTCAGTGAGACGGCGCAACTGCTGGAGATTGATGGCGCGCAGATTGGCCGCTACCGCAGCTACGAGCGCGCCGCCGAGCTAATCGCCAGCCTCTCCGAGCCGATCGAAGAGCTCGCCAAGGACACCGAAAAGCTCACCGAACTGCCCGGCATCGGCGACCGCATGGCCGAACACATCCAGGAGATCCTCGCCAAGGGCGACTACCGCCTCCGGCAGAAGCTGCTGAAGAAATACCCGCACACGCTGCTCGATCTTCTCACCCTGCAATCGCTCGGCCCGAAGAAAGTGGCGCTGCTCTGGAGGACGTTCAAGGCGGGCACGGTCGAGCAGGTGGAAAAGCTCGCCCGTGACGGGAAGCTGCGGGACCTGGCTGGTTTCGGCGAGAAAAGCGAGCAGAACATCCTGCGCGCCATCGAGGTGTTCAAGAATTCTTCGGGGCGATTTCATCTCCACACCGCCGACCAGACCGCCGCCAAGCTCGTCGCTCACATCCATCAACTGGGCAAGAAGGTCGACTCGGTCACTCCGGCGGGCTCACTGCGCCGCGGCAAGGAGACCGTCGGCGATCTCGACCTGCTGGTGACGCTGCCGGCGGGACGGCACAGCGCAGCAGACATCGACGCCATCGCAGACCACATTCTGAAGTACCCGGCAATCGAGCAGATCCTGGCCCGCGGGGAGAACAAGGTCAGCTTCCGTTTAGCGAACGGCATGCAGGTGGACGTCCGCCTGCTCGAGAAGGAGAGCTACGGCGCGGCGCTGCTCTATTTCACCGGGTCGAAGGAGCACAACGTCACGCTCCGCGGCCGCGCCAACAAGATGGGCTTGACGCTGAACGAATACGCGCTTGCCACGCTCAAAGGCGAGCGGCGCGTGGCCGGCAAGACCGAAGAGGAGATCTACGCGAAACTCAAGCTCGACTACATCCCGCCCGAGCTGCGCGAAAACACCGGCGAAATCGAAGCCGCCGCAGAACACCGGCTGCCTCATCTGATCACGGCGAAGGATATCCGCGGCGACTTGCAGATGCACACCACCGCCAGCGACGGCAAGAACTCGATCGAGGAGATGGGCGCGGCAGCGCGCGCGCTCGGCCACCAGTACATCGCGCTCACTGACCACAGCAAGGCCGTCACCGTGGCGAACGGCATGGACGAGAAGCGCACCCTCGAACAGATCAAGAAGATCCGAGCCGCAAACGCCCGCGGATTGGGCATCCGCCTGCTCGCCGGCATCGAGGTGGACATCCTGAAGGACGGTCGGCTGGACCTGGACAACGAGGTGCTCGCCCAGCTCGATGTCGTAGTGGCCTCGGTGCACTCCTACATGAACCTCGAGCGCAGTGCGATGACCGAGCGGCTGCTCGCGGCCATCGAAAACCCCTGCACGCAGATCATCGCGCACCCTACCGGGCGGCTGCTGCTGCGCCGCGATCCATTCGAGTACGATATGGAGCGCGTTCTCGATGCGGCGCGCGCCAACGGTGTGGCCATGGAGTGCAACTCCTATCCCGACCGGCTCGACCTGAAGGACACCTACCTGCGCATGGCCAAAGATCGCGGCGTCAAAATCGTCATCTCGACCGACTCGCACTCGACCGGCAACCTCGAGTTCATCCGCTACGGCGTGCAGATGGCCCGGCGAGGCTGGCTGGAGAAAAAAGACGCACTGAATACCCTGCCGGTCGATGAATTCCTCGCCGCATTGCGGCAGAAGCCCGGCGCCAAAGCGCAAAGCTGCCGACGCACGAACGCCCGCGTGCGCTCGGCCTCCGCGGGCCGCAAGTCAGTCTAATCACCCATTGTTGCCCGCAGGCGACACTGTCTGCGCCGAGCAACAACACGCCAGCGCGCGCTATGCGGGATCCCCTTGAAAAGACAGATGCTTAAGCCAGCCGCCGCATGGCATCCGACTTGCCATTTCTCCTGTATGAAGGGAGGACGGCAATGACCACCTTTGTGATGATCGGTGCGCTGGCCATTCTGGTGTTCCTGTGTGTGGCCGGCTCGCTTTCGAGCTACAGCGGCCGGCGGCTGCTCTGACGTAGCCGAAGAGGCGCGGAGACACCAAGTCGGAACTCGAAGAGTTCAATCCTCGCCCGTCGCCGTTTCCTTTTCTGCCTTTATTTCATCTGGCTCCTCTACTTTCTTCACCTTCTGTCACTCCATCGCTCCCCGCTCTGTGTTCCTCCGTGGCTCGACATGCGGTAGTGTCCTAAGTCGAGTCAGGACACCGCCCGACATGCCTGCCGTTTGCAAATCGCCCGGCGTTCGCGCACTATACTGAGTTTTCTTTGCGCGAGCCTGCATCTGCATGGCCTCGCGATCGCCGCACAGGGGGAATCCGGATGCGCAGGCCGGCCAGCATCGCTCCGCCGAAAGGCAAACTGGGAGTGCTCACGCCGGGCATGGGCGCGGTCAGCACCACGTTCATCTCCGGAGTGGAGCTGGTGCGCAAGGGCGAGGCGCTGCCCATCGGCTCGCTCACGCAGCTCGGCACCATCCGCCTGGGCAAGCGTACTGAAGGCCGCTCGCCGCTTATCAAAGATTTCGTTGCGCTTGAAAAGCTCGACAACTTGGTCTTCGGCGGGTGGGACCTGTTCCCCGATACCGCGTACGAGGCGGCAAGGAAAGCCGGCGTCCTCGAGCCGCATCACCTGGAAAAGGTAAAGGGGATGCTGCGGGGCATCCGCCCGATGAAGGCCGCCTTCGACCAGCACTACGTCAAAAACCTCGAGGGCACTCACGTGAAGAAGGCCAAGACGAAATACGACTTGGCTGAGCAGATCAAGGACGACATCGGGCAGTTCAAGAAGAAGTCCGGCGCGCAGCGCCTGGTGATGGTGTGGTGCGGCTCGACTGAGGTCTTCCTGACCGCCCACGCGGTGCACCGCAACACGGCAAGCTTTGAGAAGGCCATGAAGGAGAACCATCCCGCCATCGCGCCCTCGATGCTCTACGCCTGGGCGGCGATCACGAGCGGGGTGCCGTTCGCCAACGGGGCGCCTAACCTGACTGTGGACATCCCCGCGCTGCAAGAACTGGCCCACGAGCACAACGTCCCCATCTGCGGCAAGGATTTCAAGACCGGCCAGACACTGCTGAAGACCATCCTCGCGCCGGGCTTTAAGGCGCGCATGCTGGGACTGAACGGCTGGTTTTCGACCAACATCCTGGGCAACCGCGACGGCGAAGTGCTCGACGACCCGGAGTCGTTCAAGACCAAAGAGGAGTCGAAGTTGGGCGTGCTCGAGTACATCCTCCAGCCGCACCTCTACCCGCAGCTTTACGGCAAGATCCACCACAAGGTGCGCATCAACTACTACCCACCTCGTGGCGACAACAAAGAGGGCTGGGACAATATCGATATCTTCGGCTGGCTGGGCTACCCCATGCAAATCAAGGTGGACTTCCTCTGCCGCGATTCCATCCTGGCCGCGCCGATCGTGCTCGATTTGGTGCTGTTCCTTGACCTGGCGCGGCGCGCCGGCCTGCGCGGCATCCAGGAATGGCTGAGCTTCTATTTCAAGTCACCGATGTGCGCCCCGCAGCTCTATCCTGAGCACGACCTATTCATCCAGTCGATGAAACTGAAGAACACGCTGCGCTGGATGATGGGCGAAGACCTGATCACCCACCTCGGCAACGAATACTACGACTGACCCCGCCCGCGCCCCCGGCCTCACCCCGCCGAAATGGCGCATACCGATAGGCCAATTTGAGGGGGCAATCAGTACCTGCGGTTCTTGACGGCTCCGGCGAGTTGCGCTAGTGTGCGCAGTTACGCCGCGAGTGGCTCCTAGTTCCCCGCTAAGGAGAGTGGATGGACCCGAAGACGGTTTTAGAATTCGCCGCCAAGCACAACGCCAAGATCCTCGATCTTCGTTTTACTGACCTGCCGGGCCTCTGGCACCACGTGAGTTTCCCGATTCACCAGCTCACCGCGAAGTCTTTTGAGGACGGCTTCGGGATCGACGGCAGCTCGATCCGCGGCTGGGCGTCAATCCACGAGTCCGACATGCTGCTTGTGCCCGACCCGAAGACGCACGTCATGGACCCGTTCCGCGACGCGCCCACGCTGGTGATGATCGGCGACGTCATTGACCCCATCACCAAGCAGCCCTACCCCCGCGACCCGCGCCACATTGCCCGCAAGGCCGAGGCCTACCTGGGCTTCTCGGGTGTGGCCGATCAGGCGTTCTTCGGGGCCGAGGCCGAGTTCTTCATCTTCGACAACATCCGCTTCGACCAGACCACGCAGCACGGCTTCTACTTCATTGACGCCGAGGAGGGCCGGTGGAACTCGGGCCGCGAGGAGCACAACCTGGGTTACCGGCCGCGCTACAAGGAAGGGTACTTCCCGGTGCCGCCCACCGACCACTACCTGGACCTGCGCACCGACATGGCGCTGCAGATGCAGGCCTGCGGGCTCGATGTCGAATGCCACCACCACGAGGTGGCCACCGCCGGGCAGTCTGAAATTGACGTCAAGTACGACACCCTGCTGCGCGCCGCCGACAATATGATGATGTTCAAGTACATCGTACGAAATGTCGCCTACCAGTACGGCAAGACGGTGACGTTCATGCCCAAGCCGCTGTTCGGCGATAACGGCTCGGGCATGCACACTCACCAGTCACTGTGGGCAAAGGGCAAGCCGCTGTTTGGCGGCGACAGCTATGCCGGGCTCTCCCAGATGGCGCTGTGGTACATCGGCGGCCTCCTCAAGCATGCGCCCAGCATCGTGGCCTTTGCTGCGCCCACGACAAACTCCTACAAGCGCCTGGTGCCCGGCTACGAGGCCCCGGTCAACCTGGCCTACTCGCGGCGGAACCGCTCGGCCGCGGTGCGCATCCCGATGTATTCGGCCAGCCCGAAGGCCAAGCGGCTCGAGTTCCGCCCGCCCGACCCGTCTTGCAACCCGTATCTGGCGTTTGCAGCGATGATGATGGCCGGCCTCGACGGCATCGAGAACAAGATCAACCCCGGCCAGCCGCTCGACAAAGATATCTACGACCTCTCGCCCGAGGAGCTCAAGAATGTGCCCTCGCTGCCCGGCTCGCTCGAAGAGTCGTTGCGCGCGCTCGAGGCCGACCACAAGTACCTGCTCAAGGGTGACGTCTTCACCGAAGATGTCATCCAGCTCTGGATCAACTACAAGATGAAGAACGAAGTGGATGCGGTGCGCATGCGCCCGCATCCGTACGAGTTCCAGCTGTATTACGACATTTAGGCCATGCTCAATTTGACCTTGACCGGCAGGGGGAGGCGGGCATAGCATCCGGACACCGCATACTTGTCTGGGAGGAATCGAAAATGAGAAAAAACGTGAGCTTCGCTGGCGCGCTGATGATTCTCTGCTGGCTTGTGCTCTTCGCAGCAGTTGCCGCGCAGAGCCAACAGAGTGCACCCGCCGACCGTGGCATCTTCACCCCGGCAGCCATCCAGTGGAAAGACGGCCCCGCAGCGCTGCCCTATGGCGCGAAGTCGGCTGTTCTCGAGGGTGATCCCGCGAAGGAGGGCCCTTTCACGATACGGCTCTCGCTTCCAGCCGGATTCAAGATTCCCCCGCACTGGCATCCGAACATCGAGCACACCACTGTTATCTCGGGCACTCTCAACC
>JBASRK010000260.1:0-14056 GCA_049273775.1 Candidatus Acidiferrales bacterium | reverse complement strand
GTGGCGGGCGAGCTCGGCCTTGCAACGCCGGCGCGTGCGCCCGCCGATGCTGCCGGCCGCGCACCTGAAACGATGGGAACCCCGGGGCGCAACGGAGTTTTTGCTGTCGGATGTGTCGGGGTGGTTCCCGGCTTGGCGATCGCGGGCGGCGGGGGAGCAGTTCTTGCAGCCGGAGCAGCCGGAGCGCCAGGCTTGGCCGCGGCTCCCGGTGCAGCGGGTTTCGCTGCCGCGGGCGCACCAACCCCGGGGACCCCGGGCTTGGCGGGAGGAACACCGCCGATTGCGGGTTTCACGCCCGGCGGCCCGGCCAAGGGCGCGGCGGGTTTTGCGGATCCGGCGGCCGGAGCAGGGGTCGGCGGCGCCGGAGGTCTCATCCGGGCTGCCTTGGCGGCGGCTTCCCTGGTCACTTTTTCCGCCGCGGCGGCGGTTTCGGCAGCCGCCTCGGCATCCGCCAGTTCGCGGAAGTGTTTCCGCACCTTTTCGGCCGCAACGAGCTCAATCGAGCTGGAGTGCGTCTTCTTCTCGCTGACGCCGGCCTCCGGCAAGTAGTCAATGATGGCCTTGGCCTTGACCTCGAGTTCCCGGGCCAGCTCGTTGATGCGGATTTGGTTGGGCTCGGTCATTGAGCTTGCGGCTTATTCTTCTCCCTTGTGCGGCTCAATCGGCGTATCGCCTTCCGGCTTCGCGGCCGCTTCGTCCGCGACCATAGGCGCTTCGGCTGCCGCATCGCCCGCGACCGCAGGCGCTTCGGCGGCGGCTTCGTCCGCAGGTGCGGGCGCTTCTGCGCTAGCTTGTTCTGCCGGGGCCTCTTCGGTGGCGGCCGGAGCCTCGGCGGTTTCTTCGGCTGTCTCGCCAGCGGCCGGGGCTTCGCCGCCCGCCGCTGCTTCTGCTGCTGCGGCGGTTTGCTGGACGTCGAGCGCTTCGAAGTAGCTCTTCACCGCCACCTGGATCTTCTCGACCATCTTTTCGCCGATGCCCGGGATCTCCATCAACTGCTCCGGGGTCATATCGGCCAGCTTCTCGATCGAGCTCACGCCGTGCGTCTCGATCTTCTCGATGGTCTTTGGGCCGACGCCCTTCAGCTCCGCGAGCGGCGTGCCCGGAGCGGTGAGCGCGGCCATCTGTGCCTCGATCTCCTGCCGCTTTTCTTCCTCGCTCTTGATGTCGATGTTCCAGCCGATCAGCTTGCTGGCCAGGCGGACGTTCTGCCCCTTCTTGCCGATGGCTAGCGAGAGCTGCGTATCCTCGACGATGACCTCGAGGTGCCGCTGCTCGGGGTCGATGATCTGCACCCGGGTCACCTTGGCAGGGCTCAGGGCCTTCTGGGCAAAGGTGATCGTCTCTTCGTTGAACGGGATGATGTCAATCTTCTCGCCGCGCAATTCGCGGATAATCGACTGCACGCGCATCCCCTTCATTCCCACGCAGGCGCCCACCGGGTCCACGTCCTTGTCGCGGCTCTGCACGGCGATCTTGGTGCGCTCGCCGGCTTCGCGGGCCGCGGCGCGGATCTGCACGGTGCCGTCGTAGATCTCCGGCACTTCCATTTCGAATAGCCGCTGGACCAGCATCGGATCGGCGCGCGAAACAATCACCTGCGGACCTTTCGAAGCGCGGTCAACCGCACGGATCACCACGCGCAACCGGTCGCCCAGGTTGTAGGTCTCCAGCCGCGACTGCTCGCGCTTGGGGAGTCGCGCTTCGGTGCGGCCCAGGTCCACGATCACATCGGGGCCCTCGGTGCGCTTCACGATGCAGTTCACCAGCTCGCCCACCCGGCCGTTGAACTCGTTGAAGATGGTGTCGCGCTCGGCCTCGCGCACCTTTTGCATGATCACCTGCTTGGCCGTCTGCGCCGCGATGCGCCCGAGCACATCGGTGGGCCTCACAATCAAGATTTCGCCGCCCACTTCCACCGCCGGATCGAATTTGCGGCCCTCGGTCAAGGTCACCTCGCGCTTGGGGTCGGCCACCTCCTCGACCACCATGCGCACCGCATACACGTCCACCTGGCCGGTTTCCGGGTTGAACTTCGAGCGCAGGTCCTCTTCGGTCTTGTAATACTTCCGGGCGGCCACCACCATCGCGTCCTCAATCGCCGCGACGATGATCTCCGGCTCGATGTGTTTTTCCCGGCTGATCTGCTCAATCGTTTGGTAAAGCAGACTGGCCATTGCGTGTCACCTCTAGAATTCCACCACCAGATTCGCTTTGCGAATGCCTCCGAGCGGCAGCGCGATCACGCGCCCTTTCACCTCGATCTGCACCATGCCATCGGCGTAGCCCGCCAGTCGACCTTCAAAAAACTTCGCGTTTTCCACCGGCTCGAGGGTCGAGATCCGCGCCAGCCGCCCCACGAAACGCTCGAAGTCGGCGGGCCGGGTGAGCTTGCGGTCCAGCCCCGGCGAACTGATCTCCAGGATATATCGCTGCCCCGGCACCAGGTCCTCGACGTCGAGGATCACGCTCAACTGCTGGCTCACCAGCTCGCAGTCGCGGTGGCTGATGCCCTCGGGTTTGTCAATATAGACCCGCAGGAAGCGCTGCCGGCCCACCTTCCATTCGACATCAACGACTTCGATGCCTTCTGAGCGCGCCACGCGTTCGGCGGCTTGCCGGATCTTCTCAATATCCACGGCCATGCTCCCCGTGCGCCGGGCCACCTCTTCTTGCGACGCTCGGAAGCCCGCCTGCCCCAGCCTCGACGATGCCAACAAAAAAGTGGGCTCGCGCCCACTCTAGAATGCGACCGGCTTCAGAGCACCCCGAGTATAGCCGCCGAGCCTGTCAAAAGCAAGCCGCATCCCGTGATATTCAGTCCTGGTGGCCGGTGTGGCGGGCGGGCCGAGGTGTTTGTGGCCCGCCCGAACCGCTGCACCGCAGCTACCCTTCGAGCGAATGGGCGAAGAAGACGAAGTTGTGGCTCCCTTGAGCCCGCTGACACCCCGGCACCACCGAACATCACCCGTCGTAAAACTAAACGGCCTCCCCGAGCACGTCTGCCGGGGAGGCCGATCATTCTCTCGACAGCCGCTTGCGCCGGCCGCTCTCACACGTCCTAGCCGGGGTGAAGTAGCGCGCTTAGTCTTGCGGTGGCTTCTGTGCCGGCGGCTGAGGCTTCGGCGCCGGGGGCTGGGGTTTGGGGGCACTCGGCTGCGGGCGCGTTGGCTGTGCGCCGGGCTTCACCGGATAGGCCTGGTCATAGAGCCGGACCACGTCCTGAGTGACGTCGACCTGGCTGGAGGCATAGACAACCGGCGTCTGCTGTATGGAGGTATCGAAGACGACCGTGTAGCCATTCTCCCGAGCATAGCGGTCGAGAACATCCTGCATCTTCCGGCTGATACGCTCGAACACCTCGGTCTGGGCGGCGTTCAACTCCTCCTGGAAATCATCCTGTTTGCGCTGGAACTGTCGCGCCTTCAGCTCACCCTCCCGGGTCAGCCGCGATTTTTCCTCCTCGCTACAGGTGCGCTCGCAGTTGCGCAGCCGGTTCTGCACGTCTTCGATCTGCTTGCGAAGGTTTTCCAGATCGGTCTGCCGGGCCGCAAACTGGGACTGCAACTCCGCCGAAGCCTGCTTGCCTTCCGCAGTGTTGACGATGGCCTGGCGCACATTCAAGATCCCCACCTTCGACGCCACTGCCGCCGGGGGGCTCCCGCCGCCCTGTGCCCGGGCCACAAGTGTCCCGGCGAGCAGCAATGCTGCGAGAATTATCACTCGATGATAGACTTTCATCCTCTCTCCTTATCGCAACCTTTCAAAAGTTACAAATCGCACATTATAGCGCGGCACTTTCCAGCCGGGCAAGCGCAAATGCGCATCTCGCGTCCCCCGGCGCGGCTGCGGGATGGGCATCTGCGGCGCCGCCGGAATCCCTCTGCCTCTCTGCGATGCGGCAACCGATTCGGCGGTTGGCCCCGGCCGGCCGGAGCCGCGGCACGCGATTATCGCGGCAGCGGCATCAGCAGGACGCGGTTGTTGTCCCCGTCAGCGAACACAGCCAGGTTTGTGCGCGGATGAATCTCCACTCCGCAGGTCGGTTGTTGCTGCACCGGCGGCGTTCCGACCGCGATGGTGTTCAGGCACTGCGGGGCCACGTTTGACCCCAGGATGGCGCGGATGCGCAGGTCGAGGAAATCCATCACCGAAACCGTCTGGCTCGCAGTGTTCGCAATCACCAGGGTGCTGCTCTGAAAGTTGTAGGCCAGAGCGGTCGGGTTGATCCCCACGTTGGCAAACTGCGACTGCTGCGTATCGGGGTTCACGAGCGACATTTTGTTGCCCAGGCTGGAAAGGACAAGGAAGACCCGGCTCACAGGGTCAAACACCACGCCAGTGGGAAGCTGCGAGCCCGAAATGTGCCCGGTCACCGGCAGCGACGCCTGGCTGAGGTCCACCAGGTTCAAAGTGTTCTGCGTGGCGCAGGCGACCGCCGCCAGGTTCCGAGTGGGGTCGATGGCCACCGCCACCGGGCGCGCGTCCACCGAAGCGGTGGGGCCGAGCGAACCCGAATCAACGCTAAACGTGCTGATTGTGTTGGAGGCGCTGTTGGCCACCACGGCGGTGGCGGTGTCCTGATTGATGGCCACACCGATGGGTTCGGTGCCAACGGTCACCGTGGTGGCCACCGTCTCGCCTGCCAGATTCACGACCGAGGCGTTGTTGCTGCCGCGATTGGTCACCACGGCCTTGCCCAGCCGGGAAATCACGGCAACGCCCTGGGGGTTGGTGCCCACGGCAATGGTGTTGGTCACGGTGCCCACTGTGCCGGTCTTCAGGTCAATCAGCGAGATGTTGTTGCAGCCCGGGTTGGTCACCACGGCCACGTCGAGCTCCGGATCGATGGCCACCCCGCGGGGCGTCGGTGCGGTGCATCCTGTACTGGTGGTGTTCACCGCCATGATGACCGTGAGGTCGCTGACGTTCGAGTGCACCCCGCCGGGGTTGAGAACATCCACGGCGTAGCGCCGCGGCGCCCCCAGCCGCGAAGGCGCAATCGTGGCGGTCAACCGGCGCGGGTGCATCGAATCGAATGATGTGGTCACGCCGGTGGCGTCCCCATCCAGGCGGACGGCCGATCCGGCGCCGAACCCGCTCCCGGTTAACGTCAGCGTCAGCGGCGTCGCGGAGGTGAACGTGAAGGCCGGGCTCGACTCGGTGATCTGCGGCGACCGGATGCTCCCGAGCGAGATAATGGTTACGTCGTTGCTGCTCTCGTTGGCCACCAAAGCTAGGTTGCTTGCGGGATCGAAGGCCACCGCCTTGGGTCCCGTGCCGACCGAAACGGTCGCGATGCGCGCCGGAGTACGAGGATCGATTACCGAGGCCGCGCCAGTCCCTGGGTTGATGGTCATGCCGATATCAATCAGCGGATTCACAGCCGCGCCCACCGCCCCGGTCTCCGGCAGGGGAATTGTCGTGACGGTCTGGTCGAGCACGCTGAAAATGAGCAGGGCGCTGGCAGTGGGATCGGCCAGAAGTGCCTTCTTCGTCTCCGGGTTGAGGCCGATTCCGCGCACGCCGACGCCGAGCGTGGCGGTGGCCAGGGGAAGCGCATAGGAAACCGAGCCGCCTCCGCTAGTCGCATTCCCGCCGTTCTGGTTGTAGGTAAAAGTTGTGTTGGATGGTACCGCGGCGACCGTAAAAGTACCGTTGAAGCTGGCGTCGGCTACCCCGGTGATAAAGACCGCCTCGTTGGGAATCAGCCCGTGTGTGGCGGTCGTGGTGATCGTCACGACGTCGGAAGAGCGCGAAGCCCCATTTGGGGCCGCGGCGATTGCGTTCACCGACTGCCGCCCCAAGTCCACGATCGAAAGCGAACCGGAGCCGCCGGGTGTCACAATAGCCCAATTCAGCCGCGGCTCGACCGCGACCTGCGGGTTCAGGCCCGTGCTGATCGAAACCGAGCCGGTCACCACCGGCGGGCTCACGGTGAGGTCGAGCAGCGAGCCGTTGTTCGTGGACTGATAGGCGACCAGCGCCCGCCCGGTCAGCGGATTGATGCCCACCGAGAAAGGCGCATTATTGATGTTGGCGCTCACCGTCGTGACCACCCGCGTGTTCAGGTCCACCACCGAGAGGCTACTGCTGCCGTTATTCGCCACCACCGCCAGATTCCGGACCGTATCCACCGCCACGCCGGCCGGCGAAGTCCCCACGGCGATGGGGGCGCCGCTTATGGTGGGCGGCGAGGTCGTCAGGTCAATCAGCGTGATGGAATTGGTTCCGCTGTTGGCCACCACGGCGATGCCGGTGGCGGTGTTCACGGCGACAGCCCCGGGCCGCGGGTTCGTGCCGGGCATGGTTAGCGTGGTCACGACTGACGGCGCCGTGACCGAGGGCGAGGGTTGCACTGCGAGGTTCGTGACCGCAACGGGCTGCGCCGCGCCACTATTTCGCACGGCCACCGAGAACAGCCCCGGCGTGCTCAGATCGCCGTTCCCGCCGCCGATGGTGACGCTCAACTGACGGCTGGTCACAGCGGCAGGCCGCACGCTGCCGTTAAATTCTGTCGTCACCACCGGCGAAGCAGTTGTGCCGAAATAGCCGCCGTTGACGTTGAAGCTCACCGAAGCGCTCGAGCTGGTTTGGGTTGCGCTATCGGGCGAGGCTCCTACCAGCCCCGGGCGGACCGGCGCCACCACGAGTTGGCACTTTGTGGCATCCGGGGTGCACGCCGGCGTGGTGGAGCCCGACTGGCGCTTTACGGCCACATTGAATGTACCAGCGGTAGTCAGCAGGCTGTCGGGAATGGTCGCCCGCAGCAGTGTAGTGCTGACCAGGGTCGGCGCAGAAGAGGGAACAGCAGCGCCGTTCAGCAAGACAGTGCTCGTCGAAAGAAAATTAGTCCCCGTCAAGTAGACATCCTGGAAGATGGAACCTTGCGCCACATGGGTGGGGCTAATGGCGGTCAGTGTTGGATCGGCGGCCGTGACCACGGTCACCGACACGGCGGCCGTCTTGTTGGGATCGACCACGGCCGTTGCCGTGACCGTCACCGTCGCGGGATTGGGGACGGCGCTGGGCGCCGTATAGAGCCCATTCGTGCTGATCGCACCGTTGGCGCTGCCGCCGTTCACCAACCAGGTGACGTTGGTGTTGCTCGAGCCGGTCACCGTGGCAATGAACTGAAAGGTTTCGGTGGTACCCACGGTCGCCGTCTTGGGCGAAACGCTGATGTTGATGCCGGACAGCACCGAGACCGTCGCCGTGTCGCTCTTCGTGCTGTCCGCGACGGCCTGCGCTTGGACTTGAACGCTTGTCGAAGTGACTGTGCCGCCGCCGCTGGTGGCATTGCCGGCGGTCTGGGAATAGGTGAACGTCGTGCTCGATGGTACCGTTTGGATAGTGAACGTCCCGTTGAAACTGGTGTCTGTGACCCCGGTAATGATCACCGCCTGCCCGACAATGAGGTTGTGCGCCGCCGTGGTGGTGATGGTGACGACATTGTTTGTGCGCGCTGCACCGTTGCTGGCGATCGTAAGGGTCGTGGCCGGCGGGAGGGTGGCCGGGGCGGTGTAAAGCCCGGTCGTGGAAATCGTCCCGGAGGTCGTATTTCCACCTTCAACGTTGTTCACAAACCACTTCACGGTGTTTGCGGAAACGGTGCCGCCGCCGCTGGTGGCATTGGAGCCAGTTTGTGCATAGGTGAAGGTCGTCGTGGACGGCACACTCGCGATCGTAAATGTGCCGTTAAAACTGCTGTCGGAAACCCCGCTGATCGTGACGCTCTGGCCGGTGCCCAAGCCGTGCGGCGATGTCGTCGTGATGGTTACAACGTTGGCGGCGCGGACAGCACCGTTGCTGGCTGCGATGGTCGCCACCATTGTCGCCGTGCCACCGCTTACGGATGCGGAGAACTGCTGCGTGCCATTGAGATTCACCGTGGCCGTTTTAGGCGCGACCGTTACCGTGATGCCGCCCGTGCTGCCGCTGCCCCCGCCGCATCCCAGCAAGAGCAGGCTCAGCAAGAAAGAAACCGATACCCAGCAAGTCCACCGCTTCATTCCATTGCCTCCGAGGAAGACCAGATCATGAGCCTTGCACCACGGTCCCACGTCCGCCCGGCACCCCGTACCGCGCGGAGCTTGCGACCCATCTTAGTCCGCAGCGCCTACGCGGCGCCAGCGCAACACCGGGCACTAGAATGTCCGGCTGACCGTAAATCGAAAGGTGCGTCTCGGCTCAAAGAAATTCAACCTCCCGGGGTTGTTCACGATGTTGTTGAGCTGGGGCAGGATCTGCGACTCCAGCACACCCGGGGGCAGCGACTGCCGGAAATTATCGGTGATCACAAAGGCGCTGGACGGCGCAACCAGGGTTTGCCCGATCCGGTTCAGGTTATAGGCCCAGTAGATCCGGAACGGAGCATTGACCACCGGCAGTTGCACCACAAATTCGAGCCCTGTCGAGGTCCGCGGCTTGAAGTTCGTGCCACTCAACAGGGTGATCGTCGGATTGATATTCGCATCGGGGAATTGCGTGCGGAGCTGTTGCAGCCCGGTCGGGTCCAACTGCAACTGCTGGCCACGCAGGGCCCCGTTGATCCCTGCGTCGAAAAACAGGGCCATGCTCACCGGTCCAACCAGAGGGATTCGGTACTCGAAGTTGCCCACCCCCTGAATATCGCCGCCCGGGAAGGTGAAGTTATACACCAGCGTGGGCACGGTCACCTGGCGCAGCCGCGGATTGCCGAAGTTGTCCAGTTGCGTTGGGTCCAGGAAGAAGATGGGAGTATTCCCAGGCACGGGAATGAAGCCGATGGGCCCGATCGTGCGGATATCGAAGCCGCGGACGGTATCCTCGCCGCCAAGGTAGAAACGGCTGAATGGCGGCAGCGCGCGGCCGCCGTAGCCGGTGGCAAAGGCAGTCAGCAGGCGGAAGCCCAGCACGTTGCGCCGTTTGTTGACTGGCCGGAAGTACTTGCCCTCGAAGACCGTAGTGACGGCATTGACGTTGCCCCGCAGCAGCGGCCCGCCCTCGAGGTTCACCGAAGCAAAGAAGCTCTTGCCATGGGTGGGGTTCAGCGGGCTGTCAATCGTGTTGTAGGTGATGGTCGGCACGATGTGGCTCGATTGGATGCCAGTCAACGCCGAGGGACCGGCGAAGCCGCGGAATTGCAGCGTCGTGAACAGCAGACGTGAAGCGTCGCTGAACGCAGTAATACTCGTGTTGGTCAGCCCGTAAGTCAGTCCGACGCGGGTGAAGGAGAAGCGCTTAAACGGGTAACTGGCAAAGACGGTGAAGCCCTTGCTGTTCTGGTTGTAGTTCTGCGTGGTATTCGGGTCAAGCTGGACGGCCTGTCCCAGCAGCAGAGAGGTCTCGCGGGACTGATTGAAATTGAAGCGGCTGTTGAAGATGGTGAAGCCGGTCGAGATGGGCCGGTCGAACAGATACGGCTCAGTGAACCCGAACAGGAAGTTGCGCTGCCGGTCGCCGAATTCGGCCGAAAAGGTGAGCGTCTCGCCCAGACCCAGGAAGTTGTTGGTCTGGTAGCTGACGCCGATAAAGCTGCCGGCGATGCCGCTGACGCCGCCGCTCAGCCCGATGGACTGTTTGCCTTTCTCTTTGACCTTGAGCACAACGTCCACGGTGGCTTCCTTGACGTTGCGCTTGATTTCGGCGTTCTCGGGCTTGATGCGCTCGAAATAGTCAAGCTGGTTTAGTCGCAGGATGCTGATCTCCCACAGGCGGTTGTTGAACAGGTCGCCTTCGTCGAGTAGCAGCTCGCGCCGGATGACCTTGTCGCGGGTCGTGAGGTTGCCCGAGAATTCGATGTGGCGGACAAAGAACTGCTTCTGCTCGTCGAATTCCAGCGTCAGATTGATCGTCTTGGTCTGCTCGTCCACGTCGGTCAGCGGGACCGCGGTGAAATCGATATAGCCGTATTCGCCGTAGATCTTACGGTAGTCTTCGAGCGCCTTGCGGACCTTGTCCACCGCAAAAATGTCGCCCGGCTTGAGCGGGAAGAGCTTCGGAAGCAGCTCGGCATTGAGCGAGAGACCTTTTTCCGGGTCAGCATTGCGGATGAACAGCTTGCCCATGTGGTAGAGTTCGCCCTCTTCGATGGGAATGGTGATGTTGGTGACCTTGCCGCGCTTGCGCCCTACCACCGGCAGCGGCGCGGGTAACCCAGCCCGGTTGACGTCCACCGTCTCGGTGATGGGGTCCTTGACCAGCACCTTGAAATAGCCGTTGTCCTGGTACAGCCCGCGGATGCCCACCTCGAGATCCTCGGCCAGTTTGCGCCGGTCGTAGGTCTTGGCCATCACGCCGACCTCGAAGAACTTCAAGGGGAGGGCATAGGGTCGCGAATGGCGCATGGCGCGGATGATTTTGCGGTCGGAGAAGGCGTGGTTGCCCTCGAACCGGATCTTCCCCACCTTCACCTTGGGACCTTCCTCGACGTTGAAGATCAGCTTGACGGCGTTGGTCGCGGCGATGCGCTCATAGGTCGGCTTGACCACGGCAAACTGCCGCCCGTGCTCGCCGAGCAGCTCGCGCAGCACTACCTCACCCTTCTTGATCTTGGTGGGGTCGAACTGGCTTTCCACCGAAAGGCCCACCTTGCGGTCCTTGAAGCGTTCCAGGATCTCTGATTCGGTCACCGACTTGATGCCCTTGTACTCGATCCGCCGGATGACGGGACGCTCCTTGACGTAAAAGGTGATGATCTTGGCGTTGGGATGGTCGGGGCTGTCTTCCACCTCCAGGCGGATATCTTCGAAGAATTGCGTGTTCCAGAGGGCCTGGAAGTCTCGCCGGAGAGTGTCTTCGCTGTAGGCGTCGCCCTCTCGAGTGAAAATCTTGGCCTTCAGCGTGTCGGTGCGGATGCGGCGGTTGCCCACAAACTCCACGCGCTGCACCAGAGCGGGTTGCTGCGGGCCAGCCTTCGGAACCCCGGGAATTGCTGGAGAACCAATGCCGTCGCCTGTAGTCTCACCAGAGGCCCGTGCCTGTGGCACCGCACTCGCCAAGGTGAACATCAGGACAAGCAGAGACACCAGCAGGGGCGGCAGGAATAACGGCAGGCAGAAATTGTTGCGTGCGGCCACGCCCGTTGTCAAGGCCGCGCCCCCCAGCCCAAAATGTGTGCTCCCCCGCCGGCTCCCCGGAAAGGGCCCGGCCTGTGCGCGTAGGATTCGCTACTGGACGACCGGGGTTGCTTCGACCACCGGCCGGAAGCTCAGCCCATCGCCGGAGACGAAGACCTCGAGCGTCGCGGGGCGTTGCAGGCCCCCCTGAATGAGCGCTTCCGATAACGGGTCTTCCACGTACTTCTGCAGCGCCCTGCGCAACGGCCGCGCGCCGTAGCTTCGGTCCCCGCAGGTCTTATCAAGGATCCACTGGCGCGCGTCCGGCGTCAGGACGATTTGCACTTGGCGGTGAATCAGCGTGTCGTTGATCTGCCCCGCCAACAGATCGATGATCCGCAGCAGATCATCTTCGGTGAGCGAGTTGAATAGAATGACCTCGTCCAGCCGGTTGAGGAACTCCGGGTTAAACACCCGCTTCACTTCGGCCAACACCATGTCGTCCATGCTCTTGGCGCCGGCAACTTCCGAGGCCGACTGGAAGCCCAGCGTGGAGCGCTTCTGCAGATGGCGGGCGCCGAGATTCGAGGTCATGATGAGAATCGTGTTGCGGAAATCCACGGTGTTACCAAGCCCATCGGTCAATTGGCCGTCCTCAAACACCTGCAGCAGGATGTTGTAGACGTCCGGGTGGGCCTTCTCGATCTCGTCGAGCAGGATCACCGAATAGGGCGTGCGCCGCACTCGCTCGGTTAACTGCCCGCCTTCTTCGTAACCCACGTAGCCCGGAGGTGCGCCGATCAGCTTGGAAACCGAATGCTTCTCCATGTACTCAGACATATCGAAGCGGATCAGGGATTTCTCGCTGCCGAACAGGAATTCGGCCAGCCGCCGCGCCACTTCCGTCTTGCCCACTCCGGTAGGCCCCAGGAACAAGAAGCAGCCCACCGGGCGGCCGGGCGCCTTGAGTCCCGCCCGGCTGCGGCGGATCGCGCGCGCCAGCGCGGTGATGGCCTTTTCCTGGCTGATGACGCGCTTGTGCAGCTCCGGCTCGATGCGCAGCAGCTTCTGCTGCTCGTCTTCCTTGATCGAGGTCACCGCGATGCCCGTCCACCGGGCCACGACCTCTTCGATGTCTTCGCGGGTGACGATCCCGGTGGTGGAGTCATCGAGCTTGAGTTTCTCCCGCACCACGCGCAGGTTTTCTTTTTCCTTGCGCTCCTCCTCGGAGTAGAAGCGCGCCTTTTCGAATTCGTGGTTGGCGATGGCCGTTTCCATGCGATGGGTGATGAACTTCACCCGCTTCTGCACCTCGGCGACCTCGTCGGGCAGCGTCGCCTGGCGCAGCTTGACCCGCGCTCCAGCCTCATCAATCAGGTCAATGGCCTTGTCGGGGAGAAAGCGGTCCGGGATGTAGCGGTTCGACAGATAGACGGCGTAACGAATGGCCTCGTCGGTATAGCTGACGGCGTGGAACTTCTCGTAGCGCTCGCGCACACCCTGCAGGACGCGGATCGCCTCGTCCTCGCTTGGCGCAGTCACCTTGACGGACTGGAAGCGCCGCTCAAGCGAGCGGTCCTTCTCCACCGACTTGCGATACTCGCCCGGCGTGGTGGCGCCGATGCACTGGATCTCGCCGCGGCTCAGCGCGGGCTTCAGGATGTTGGCGGCATCGAGCGAGCCTTCGGCGGAGCCTGCGCCCACCAGCGTGTGCAGCTCATCAATGAAGACGATAGCGTTCTGGCTCTCCATCAGCTCCTTCATGATGGTCTTCAGCCTCTCCTCGAACTGTCCGCGGTATTTCGTGCCGGCCACGATCAGCGAAAGATCGAGTGAGAGGATGCGCTTGTCGGCCAGAAATGGCGGTACGTCGCTTTCGGCGATTCGTTGCGCCAGCCCCTCGACAATGGCGGTCTTGCCAACACCCGGCTCGCCGATCAGGACCGGGTTGTTCTTGGTCCGCCGGCAGAGGATCTGGACCACGCGCTCGAGCTCCCGCTCGCGCCCCACCAGCGGGTCGAGCTGGCCTTCCAGCGCCGCTTGCGTCAGGTCGCGGCTGAATTCGGCAAGCAGGGAAGTCTCCTTCGGACGATTTACCGGAACTTTTTCGCCAGCGCTCCTCGCCAGCTCCTCGCGCAGTGTGGAGAGCCGCAGCCCGCGCTCCTGCAGGATCTCCGCGCCGAAACACTTCTCTTCTCGCAGGATGCCCAGCAGCAGGTGCTCGGTGCCCACGTGCTTGTGGCCCAGCCGCTCGGCCTCTTCAGTGGCGCAGTTCAGGATGCGCTTGCACTCCTGGCTGAGCGGCACCTCCACCGAGGTGGAGATGCGCTCGCGGATGGTGATGCGCGATTCGATCTCCTTTCGGATCGATTCGATCGACCCGTGCGACCGCAGGAAGCGGTTCGCCAGGGCTTTGTCTTCCCGCATCAGGCCCAACAGCAGGTGTTCGGTTTCGATGTAAGGGCTGCCGTACTGGCTCGCCTCGTACCGCGCGAAGAAGATCACCCGCCGAGCTTTCTCTGTGTAGCGTTCAAACACGGTCAGCTCAATTCTCCCCCTGCGACGACCCGGGTTCCCTCGGATTCCTCCCGCGTAAACTCAGCACGCCGTGCTCCAACCCCAGTACCCGGTCGCAACGCCGCGCCAATGCGCTGTTGTGCGTTGCCACGATGCAGGTCAGCCGGTGGGTTCCGTGCAGGCGCTGCATCAGATCGAAAATCGCCTCGGCGTTCTGCTCGTCTAGATCCCCGGTGGGCTCATCGGCCAGCAGCACGGCCGGCTCGCTGACCAACGCCCGCGCAATGGCGACGCGCTGCTGTTCGCCCCCGGAAAGCTCCCCTGCTCGCTGCCGTGCCCGCGGGGCCAGCCCGACCTCGCCGAGCCACCGCTCGGCTGACTCGAGGGCCTCGCCGCGCCCGGCTCCCCGCATCAACAGGGGCATGGCCACGTTCTCCCCAGCCGTGAAGTCCGGCAGGAGGTGGTGCCGCTGCCAGACGAACCCGATCGCGCGATTTCGAAAG